>NZ_JBJDNG010000008.1:0-62723 GCF_044900155.1 Pseudomonas sp. NPDC088890
TGGTTTCTGGATGTGGCAAGGGTTGGCTGTGGCTGTGCTGGCCTCTTCGCGGGCAAGCCCGCTCCCACAGGTATTGTGGGGTTCTCGAGATAGCGGGATGTCTGCTGGGCTTGATGGTTTCTGAAAAAAATTGGCACTCCACTGTTCCAGAGGCCAACGCAATACCTGTGGGAGCGGGCTTGCCCGCGAAGAGGCCAGAACAGACGACAATTTCCCTTAACTGACCCCCATCAGTGTCCTTTTCGGAACCCTGATCTACGCTAACAGTCGCATCCCTCGAACCATTTGCGCGCAAGCAAGGAGCCTGAATGACGTTGAGGCGTCTACTGTCGGTCGTTTGCCTGGGGTTGCTGTTCCTGCTGTCGGGGTGCGAGAAGGAAGTCTCGAGTCCGAAACTGCCCAGGGTAGGTGTACTGCAAGTCCAACCCACTGATTTCGCCGCCAAGGTCACCCTGACCGGTGACGTACAAGCGCGTGTGCAGACCGATCTGTCGTTCCGCGTGGGTGGCAAGATCATCTCGCGCAGCGTCGATGTGGGCGATCACGTCAAGGCCAACCAGGTGCTCGCCCGGCTCGATCCGAAAGACCTGCAGAACAACGTCGAATCGGCCAAGGCTGAGGTATTCGCCGAGCAGGCGCGGGTCACCCAGACCAGCGCGGCGTTCGTTCGCCAGCAGAAACTGCTACCCAAGGGCTACACCAGCCAGAGTGAATACGACTCCGCCCAAGCCGCCCTGCGCAGCAGCCAGAGCGCGCTCAAGGCGGCCCAGGCGCAGTTGGCCAACGCCAAGGAACAACTGAGCTACACCGCGCTGGTTTCCGAAGCCGATGGCGTGATAACGGCGCGGCAGGCCGAGGTCGGCCAAGTAGTGCAGGCGACCATGCCGATTTTCGGCCTGGCGGTGGATGGCGACCGTGATGCGGTCTTCAACGTCTATGAGTCACTGTTGATTGCCCCACCAAGCGATGAGGGGGTGATCGTCAGCCTGCTGGATGATCCCAAGATCCAGGCCGAGGGCCGGGTGCGTGAGATCACGCCAACGGTGTCTGCCGAGAGCGGCACGGTGCAGGTCAAGGTGGCCCTGCGCAATGTGCCGGCGGGGATGCAATTGGGGTCGCCCGTGACCGCCACCGGGCGCAGCCAGGGCCGGCCAAGTATCGAATTGCCCTGGTCGGCACTGACCAAGGGGCTCAAGGAGCCCGCCGTATGGGTAGTCGGCGAGGGCGACAAGGTCGAGCTGCGCAAAGTCCAGGTGGGCCGTTACCTGACCGGCAAGATCGTCGTCGCCGACGGGGTCAAGGGCGGTGAGACCGTGGTCGTCAGTGGCGGCCAGTTATTGCACCCGGGCATGCAGGTAGAGAAGGTCAGCGCCAAGGACGGAGGGGCCGCGCCATGAAGCGCTTACTGCTGATACTGTCTGCCGGCCTGTTGCTCAGCGCTTGTGGCAGCGATGAAGAAAAACCCGAGCCGATCCGTCCAGTGCTGTCGATGCTGGTAGAGCCGCAGGTGCAATCGCTGCTGGGGCGCTTTGCTGGCAGCATCCAGGCGCGCTTCGAGAGCACCCTGGGCTTTCGTGTTTCTGGGCGCATTGCCCGGCGCTGGCTGGACGTGGGCGCGCGGGTCAACCCTGGCGATACCCTGGCGACCCTCGACCCGACCGATCAGCAAAACCAGTTGCGCGCCGCCGAGGGCGATCTGGCCAGGGTCGAGGCGCAGTGGATCAATGCCCAGGCCAACGCCCGCCGCCAGCAACAGTTGTACGACCGCGGCGTCGGCGCCCAGGCTCAGCTGGACATTGCCCAGACCGACCTGAAAACCACCGGCGCGTCGTTGGAACAAGCGCGCTCGGCGGTAAGCCAAGCCCGCGATCAACTCGACTACAGCACGCTGCGCAGCGACCATGCCGCCGTGGTCACCGCCTGGAAAGCCGAGGCCGGGCAAACCGTCAGCGCCGGTCAAGAAGTGGTCACCCTGGCCCGGCCTGACGTCAAGGAGGCCGTCATCGACCTGCCCATCCAACTCGCCGAGCAGTTGAACAAAGACCTCACCTTCACCGTTGCCTCGCAGCTCGATCCGAGCATCCACACCACCGCCACCCTGCGCGAGCTGGAGCCGCAGGCCGACGCCACCACCCGCACGCGCCGCGCCCGCCTGACCCTGGCTGACACCCCCGCTGCCTTCCATCTGGGCACGGCGATCAGTGTCACCCTGACTTCGGCAGTGACCCCGCGTACCGAGCTGCCGGGCACCGCGCTGCTCGAGCGCGATGGCAAGACCCAGGTCTGGGTGGTCGACCCACAACAAAAAACCGTCAGCACCCGCGACGTCACCCTGATCACGCGTACAGCCAACAGCATCATCCTCGCTTCCGGGGTGCAGCCTGGGGAGCGCGTGGTCACTGCCGGGGTCAATACCCTCAAGCCCGGCCAGCAGGTCACCTTCGATGAGGAAGAACGATGAAAGGAAGCTTCAACCTCTCGGAATGGGCGCTCAAGCACCAATCCTTCGTCTGGTACCTAATGTTCGTTGGCCTGCTGATGGGGGTTTTTTCCTACTTCAATCTCGGCCGTGAGGAAGACCCGTCGTTCACCATCAAGACCATGGTGATTCAGACCCGCTGGCCCGGCGCGACCCAGGACGAGACGCTCTACCAGGTCACCGATCGCATCGAGAAGAAGCTGGAGGAGCTCGATTCGCTCGACTATGTGAAAAGCTATACCCGCCCAGGCGAGTCGACGGTCTATGTCTACCTGCGCGACACCACCAAAGCGGCGGACATCCCGCAGATCTGGTACCAGGTGCGCAAGAAGATCGATGACATTCGCGGGCAGTTTCCCCAAGGCATCCAGGGGCCGGGTTTCAACGATGAATTCGGCGATGTGTTCGGTTCGATCTACGCCTTTACCGCCGACGGCCTGACCCTGCGACAGCTACGCGACTATGTCGAGCAGGCGCGCGCCGAAGTCCGCGAAGTGCCCAATATCGGCAAGATCGAACTGGTCGGCACCCAGGACGAAGTGCTCTACCTGAATTTCTCGACCCGCAAGCTGGCCTCGTTGGGTATTGATCAACGCCAGGTCATGCAGGCCCTGCAATCGCAGAACGCAGTGACCCCGGCCGGGGTGATCGAGGCTGGCCCGGAGCGTATTTCGGTGCGCACTACTGGCCAGTTCGCCTCGGAAAAAGACCTGGAAACCGTCAACCTGCGGATCAACGATCGCTTCTTCCGCCTGGCGGATATCGCCAATATCGAGCGCGGCTACACCGATCCGCCTGCGCCGATGTTCCGCTACAACGGCCAGACCGCCATCGGCCTGGCCATTGGCATGAAGGCCGGCGGCAACATCCAAGTGTTCGGCGAGGCGCTCAAGGAGAAGATGGACAGCATCGTCACCGAGCTGCCGGTAGGTGTCGGGGTGCACACGGTGTCCGACCAGTCGGTGGTGGTCGAGGAAGCGGTCGGTGGCTTCACCAGCGCCCTGTTCGAAGCGGTAGTGATCGTCCTGGCAGTCAGTTTCGTCAGCCTTGGCGTGCGCGCCGGGCTGGTGGTGGCCTGCTCGATTCCGCTGGTGCTGGCCATGGTGTTCGTGTTCATGGAGTACAGCGGCATTACCATGCAGCGGATCTCGTTGGGCGCGCTGATCATCGCCCTGGGCCTGCTGGTGGACGATGCAATGATCACCGTGGAGGTGATGGTCACACGCTTGGAGATGGGTGAGAGCAAGGAGCAGGCGGCAACCTTCGCCTACACCTCGACGGCTTTCCCAATGCTCACCGGCACCCTGGTGACGGTGGCGGGCTTCGTGCCCATCGGCCTCAACGCCAGCTCTGCGGGCGAGTACACCTACACCCTGTTCGCGGTGATCGCGGTGGCGCTGATCGTCTCCTGGGTGGTGGCGGTGTTCTTCGCCCCAGTGCTGGGCGTGCATATTCTCAAGAGCGACAAGCTCAAGGCGCACGACGCCGAGCCAGGCCGGGTTGGGCGGGCATTCGAGGGTGGGTTGCTGTGGTGCATGCGTCACCGTTGGCTGACCATCATCGGCACGGTGCTGCTGTTCGCCCTGGCGATCTTCAGCATGCGCTTCGTGCAGAACCAGTTCTTCCCGGCATCGGACCGACCGGAAATTCTGGTTGACCTGAACCTGCCGCAAAACGCCTCGATCGAAGAGACGCGCAAGGTGGTCGATCGCCTGGAAGCGAAGATCAAGGACGACCCGGACCTGGTGCGCTGGAGCACCTACATCGGCCAGGGTGCGATCCGCTTCTACCTGCCGCTCGACCAGCAACTGCAGAATCCCTACTACGCCCAGCTGGTGATCGTCAGCAAAGGCCTGGAAGAGCGCCAGGGCCTGATCGAGCGTCTGCAGAAGATCCTGCGTGAAGACTTCGTAGGGATCGGCACCAACGTCCAGTCGCTGGAAATGGGCCCGCCGGTAGGGCGGCCGATCCAGTATCGGGTCAGTGGCAAGGACATCGACCAGGTGCGCAAGCACGCGATCGAACTGGCCACCTTACTCGATGCCAACCCGCATATTGGCGAGATGATCTACGACTGGAATGAGCCGGGCAAGGTGCTGCGGGTCGAGATCGCCCAGGACAAGGCGCGCCAATTGGGCCTCTCGTCCGAGGACGTGGCCAACGTGATGAACAGCATCGTCAGCGGCGTGCCGGTCACCCAGGTCAACGACAACATCTACCTGGTCGATGTGATCGCCCGCGCCGAGGACAGCGAGCGCGGCTCGCCCGACACCTTGCAGAACCTGCAGATCCTCACCCCCAACGGCACTTCCATCCCGCTGCTATCGTTCGCCACCGTGCGCTATGAGCTGGAGCAGCCGTTGGTATGGCGGCGTGATCGCAAGCCGACCATCACCATCAAGGCGTCGGTCAGCGGCGAGATCCAGCCCACCGACCTGGTGGCCCAGCTCAAGCCGAAGATCGACGAGTTCGCCAGCCAGCTGCCGCCCGGTTATGAGGTGGCCACCGGCGGTACGGTGGAGGAGAGCGGCAAGGCGCAAGGGCCGATCGCCAAGGTCATTCCGTTGATGCTGTTCTTGATGGCGACTTTCCTGATGATCCAACTGCACAGCGTGCAGAAGTTGTTCCTGGTGGTCAGTGTGGCGCCGCTGGGCTTGATCGGCGTGGTGCTGGCGCTGGTGCCGACAGGGACGCCCATGGGCTTCGTGGCGATTCTCGGGATCTTGGCGCTGGCCGGAATCATCATTCGTAACTCGGTGATCCTGGTGACCCAGATCGATGAGTTCGAGGCTCAAGGTTATTCGCCATGGGATGCGGTAATGGAGGCGACCAACCATCGTCGGCGGCCGATTCTGCTCACGGCGGCAGCGGCCAGCCTGGGCATGATCCCGATTGCCCGGGAAGTGTTCTGGGGGCCGATGGCCTACGCCATGATCGGCGGCATCATCAGTGCAACGCTGCTGACGCTGTTGTTCCTGCCCGCGCTGTATGTGGCCTGGTACAAGATCCGTGAGCCGCAGGGCAAATCAACCTGAAACCTTGAAGTTGCTGAGCGCTTTGGGGCCGCTTTGCAGCCCTTCGCGGGCAAGCCCGCTCCCACAGGTACAGCGCTGCTCTCAAGATCTGCTCAATCCTTGTGGGAGCGGGCGCCCGCGAAGGGCCGCAAAGCGGCCCCAGTACTAGGACCAGGCTGTAGGCTTGTTAAAAATGGTTATATAAACATTCTTAAACAGTATTTTTAAGAATATCCGCGCCTCACTACTATGAGCCTCAAGCCAGGCGCAAATCCCCTTCAAACCTCTGCCCGGCACTTCACTCACAGGAGAACGAGCATGAGTGCATCTCTGCGTAGCATCGACGGTCAGGACGAAGCCACCATTCTGCGTGAGATTCAGAGCGCCTTGCGCGATCTGCGTTTCGGTGCGGTGGAGATTACCGTGCATAACGCTCAGGTCGTACAGATCGAGCGCAAGGAGAAGTTCCGCCTGCAGCAGCCCGGCAACAAGTCCGGCTGATACCGCCTCACTTACTAATTAGAAAAATGCCAATCGGGAGCTTCACCATGTCCATCCGCCGTTATGCGCTTGCCGCCCTGGCCAGTGCCGTTTTTGCCGGTTCCGCAATCGCCAAGGACTACGAACTGCTGAACGTGTCCTACGACCCGACCCGTGAGCTGTACCAGCAATACAACGCCGAGTTCATCAAGCACTGGCAACAGGCTCACCCGGACGACAAGGTGAAGATCCAGCAATCCCACGGTGGCTCGGGCAAACAAGCCCGGGCAGTGATCGACGGCCTGCGCGCCGACGTCGTGACCCTGGCCCTGGCCGGCGACATCGACGAAATCGCCAAGCTCGGCAAGACCCTGCCAGAGAACTGGCAGAGCCGCCTGTCAGACGCCAGCACCCCTTACACCTCGACCATCGTGTTCCTGGTGCGCAAGGGCAACCCGAAAGGCATCAAGGATTGGGGCGACCTGATCAAGAAAGACGTTTCGGTGATCACCCCGAACCCGAAAACCTCCGGCGGTGCGCGTTGGAACTTCCTCGCCGCCTGGGCCTACGGCCTGAAAACCGGTGGTAGCGAAGACAAAGCCAAGGCTTACGTGCAGGAGCTGTTCAAGCATGTTCCGGTGCTCGATACCGGCGCGCGTGGCTCGACCATCACCTTCGTCAACAACGGCCAGGGCGATGTCCTGCTGGCTTGGGAAAACGAAGCGTTCCTGGCGCTCAAGGAAGATGGCGGCAGCGACAAGTTCGAAATCGTCGTGCCTTCGCTGTCGATTCTCGCCGAGCCGCCAGTGGCTGTGGTCGACAAGAACGCGCAGAAAAAGGGTAACGAGAAGATCGCCGAGGAATACCTCAAGCACCTGTACAGCCCAGCTGGGCAGAAGATCGCCGCAGAAAACTTCTACCGTCCACGTGACGAGAAAGTCGCCGCCGAATTTGGCAAGCAATTCCCCAAACTCGATCTGGTAACCATCGACAAGGACTTCGGTGGCTGGAAGACTGCACAACCTAAGTTCTTCAACGATGGTGGCGTGTTCGACCAGATCTATCAGGCGCAGTAAGTCACCCTTACAGTGCCTCTCGGGAGCAACACCCTTCAGTAGCCTGTACTGGCCCGGGACTTGTCCCGGGCTTCGTGCGTTCAACCAGGGACCTTTATGTCACGTCGTATTTCCCCCGTCATACCCGGCTTCGGGCTGACGCTGGGCTACACCTTGGTGTACCTCAGCCTGATCGTGCTGATACCGCTGGCGGCCATGTTCATTCATGCCTCGCAGCTGACCTGGGAGCAGTTCTGGAACATCATCAGTGCGCCGCGGGTCATCGCCGCGCTCAAGCTGAGTTTCGGCACCGCCCTGTTCGCCGCCATCATCAATGGCGTGATCGGTACCCTGCTGGCCTGGGTGCTGGTGCGCTACACCTTTCCTGGGCGCAAGATCATCGATGCGATGATCGACTTGCCGTTCGCCTTGCCCACGGCCGTGGCCGGTATTGCGCTGACCGCGCTGTACGCACCGGCTGGCTGGGTCGGTCAGTTCGCCACCGACCTGGGCTTCAAGATCGCCTATACCCCGCTGGGCATCACCCTGGCCCTGACCTTCGTCACCCTGCCGTTCGTGGTACGGACCGTGCAGCCGGTGTTGGCGGACATCCCGCGGGAGGTCGAAGAAGCCGCTGCATGCCTGGGCGCGAAACCCTTGCAGGTGTTCCGCTACATCCTTGCGCCGGCACTGCTGCCGGCCTGGTTGACCGGCTTCGCCCTGGCCTTCGCCCGCGGTGTGGGTGAGTATGGCTCGGTGATCTTCATCGCCGGCAACATGCCGATGAAGACCGAGATCCTGCCGCTGCTGATCATGGTCAAGCTCGACCAATACGACTACACCGGCGCCACTGCCATCGGCGTGTTGATGCTGGTGGTTTCCTTCATCCTGCTGCTGCTGATCAACTTGTTGCAGCGGCGCATCGAAACCCCTTGAAGGAGGCCCGGCTCATGTCTAGTTCAACTATTGGCGCGGCGGCCGCCGCCAACGCCGCCCGCCGTGGCAGTGCCACTTCGCGGCGTGTGCTGATCGGCCTTGGCTGGCTGGTGTTTGCGTTGTTCCTGCTGTTGCCGCTGGTCATCGTCGTGTCGCAGGCACTGAAGAATGGCTTTGGCACGTTCTTCGAAGCGATCTTCGAGCCCGATGCCTTGTCGGCCCTCAAGCTCACCTTGTTGGCGGTGGTCATTTCGGTGCCGCTGAACCTGGTATTCGGCGTCAGCGCCGCGTGGTGCGTGAGCAAGTACAACTTCCGCGGCAAGAGCATCCTGGTGACGCTGATCGACCTGCCGTTCTCGGTCTCGCCGGTGATCGCCGGCCTGGTCTACGTGCTGATGTTCGGCGCCCAGGGCCTGTTCGGGCCCTGGCTGCAGGATCACGATATCCAGATCGTCTTTGCCCTGCCGGGGATCGTCCTGGCGACCATCTTCGTCACCGTGCCGTTCGTGGCCCGTGAGCTGATCCCGCTGATGCAGGAGCAGGGCACGCAGGAAGAGGAGGCCGCGCGCCTGCTCGGCGCCAACGGCTGGCAGATGTTCTGGCACGTGACCTTGCCGAACATCAAATGGGGCCTGATCTATGGCGTGGTGCTGTGTACTGCGCGGGCGATGGGCGAGTTCGGTGCGGTGTCGGTGGTTTCCGGGCACATTCGCGGGGTGACCAACACCTTGCCGCTGCACGTCGAGATCCTCTACAACGAATACAACCACGTCGCAGCTTTCAGCGTGGCCAGCCTGCTGCTGATCCTGGCGCTCTTCATCCTGCTGCTCAAGCAGTGGAGCGAGAACCGTATTAACCGCCTGCGCCAAAGCGCAGCGGAGGAATAATTCATGTCGATCGAAGTTCGTAACGTCAGCAAGCGCTTCAACAGCTTCCAGGCCCTGGACAACATCAACCTGGATATCCACAGCGGTGAGCTGGTGGCGTTGCTCGGCCCCTCCGGCTGCGGCAAGACCACCCTGCTGCGGATCATCGCCGGCCTGGAGACGCCGGATGATGGCAGCATCGTGTTCCATGGCGAGGACGTTTCTGGGCATGACGTGCGTGATCGCAACGTCGGTTTCGTGTTCCAGCACTACGCCTTGTTCCGCCACATGAGCGTGTTCGACAACGTCGCCTTCGGCCTGCGCATGAAGCCCAAGGGCGAGCGGCCGAGCGAGAGCAAGATCGCCGAGAAGGTCCATGAGCTGTTGAACATGGTCCAGCTCGACTGGTTGGCCGACCGCTACCCCGAGCAACTGTCCGGCGGCCAGCGCCAGCGTATTGCCCTGGCTCGCGCCCTGGCGGTCGAGCCCAAGGTGCTGCTGCTCGACGAGCCGTTCGGCGCGCTGGATGCCAAGGTGCGTAAGGAGCTGCGTCGCTGGTTGGCGCGGCTGCACGAGGACATCAACCTCACCTCGGTGTTCGTGACCCACGACCAGGAAGAGGCGATGGAAGTGGCCGACCGCATCGTGGTGATGAACAAGGGTGTGATCGAGCAGATTGGCTCGCCGGGTGAGGTGTATGAGCAGCCGGCCAACGATTTTGTCTATCACTTCCTCGGTGATTCGAACCGCCTGGCGCTGAGCGAGGGTAACCACGTGCTGTTCCGCCCGCACGAGGTGTCGCTGTCGCGGCATGAGACCGAGGGCCATCATGCGGCTGAGGTGCGTGATATTCGGCCGTTGGGCGCGACCACTCGGGTGACCTTGAAAGTGGCTGGGCAGAGCGAGCTGATCGAGGCCGAGGTGGTCAAGGATCACGACAGCCTGACCGGGCTGGCGCGCGGGGAGACGTTGTTCTTCCGGCCCAAGGTTTGGCAGAAGGTGGCGGATATTTGAGCATCTGAGTGAGTTGAAAAACCGGGCGAACGCCCGGTTTTTTTTGGGCCACTACTTCGTGGGAGCGGGCTTGCCCCGCGATAGCGTAGTCCGCTGCACCATCGCTATCGCGGGGCAAGCCCGCTCCCACGAAGCGTGTTTCAGGCAAGACGGGGATGCCTTGGGTGAATATTTCACATGCCGCTAATGCATGGGATTTTCGCAGGTTCGCCACAGCCCAACAACGACGCGGCTTTGCCTAAATTAGTAAAATCATTTATTCGATAACGATCTAGCTTTAATTTTAAACATTACTTTCAGAGATAAGCGTCTGGCGTCGATGATTCAGCCACGAGGCCCACCCAAGGAGGGCTGAAGACCTGAATCAACACCCCAGGAGTTTGATCAAATGGGTAATGTCCAGTCGGCCGTCAGGGCCTACGACCAGCCATGGCGTCCGGCCCCGGGCGACCTGGTCGAGCTTGGACGGACGCTTCGCCTGCCGCTCGGCCAACTGCGCCTGCAACGCACGCCGGTCAGCGGCCTCAAGCGCCGCGACAAATGGGCTCTGGCCTTGCTGGTCTTGGCCCTGCACGGCGCCGCCGCTTACTGGGTCAGCCAGTCGCCAACCCCACCGTTGCCAGTGGTGCCGCCGCAGATTCCACCGATGACCATCGAGTTCGCCGCACCGGCGCCACCGGTGGTCGAGCCACCGCCTCCTGCGCCTGCGCCGCCAATCGTCGAGCCGCCACCGCCGCCGGTAGTCGACGAGTTGGCAGCCAAGCCGGCACCCAAGCCAGTGCCAAAACCTAAACCCAAGCCCGCGCCTAAGCCTGTGGCCAAGCCCGAGCCCAAGCCGGTCGAAACGCCGCCGCCCCCCGTCGCCGCGCCCGCGCCAGTGGCGCCGCCTGCTCCAGCGCCGGTCACGCCGCCATCGGCCAACGCCGCCTACCTGAAGAACCCGGCGCCGGAGTATCCGCAGATGGCCCAGCGCCGCGGCTGGGAAGGCACCGTGCTGCTACGGGTCGAGGTACTGGCCAGCGGCAAGCCGGGGCAGATCCAGATCCAGAAAAGCAGCGGCCGCGATGCGCTGGACGCCGCCGCGTTGGCTGCGGTCAAGCGCTGGAGCTTCGTCCCCGCCAAGCAGGGTGATGTGGCCCAGGCCGGCTGGGTCAGTGTCCCGATCGATTTCAAGCTTCGTTAATACGCACCTGAACAGAACATTGGCAGAACATAGGAAGACTTCATCATGAGCCTGTTGGCATCCCCTCTCGAATCCGTAGAAAGCGCAGTCATCTGGCTGCTGGTTGGCTTCTCTGTCGTCACCTGGGGCCTGGCCTTGGTCAAGGTGGTGCAGTTCGTGCGCTTGAAGAACCAGGACAAACGCTTTCATCAGCAATTCTGGGCCGCCTCAAGCCTCGATTCAGCTGCAGAAATCAGCCATGAACTGCCCGGCCCTGCTGCCCGTGTCGCTCAGTCCGGCTACGCGGCTATCGCGGTGGGGGAGCCAGGCCATGCCAGCGACCTGAGCCAGTCGATCAACCATCAGGACCGCCTCGAACGTGCCCTGCGTCAGCAGATCGTGCGCGAGCGCCGCTCGCTGGAAACCGGCTTGGCAGTGGTTGCCAGTATCGGCAGCACCTCACCGTTCATTGGCCTGTTCGGCACTGTGTGGGGGATCATGGAGGCGCTTAAAGGCATCAGTGCGGCAGGCTCGGCCAGCCTGGAAACCGTGGCCGGTCCGATCGGTGCGGCGTTGGTCGCCACGGGTGTCGGTATCGCCGTCGCCGTGCCTGCGGTGCTGGTCTACAACTACTTCCTGCGCCGGCTCAAGCTGACCGCCGCCGACCTCGATGATTTTGCCCACGACTTCTACAGCCTGGCGCAGAAGAGTGCCTTCCGCGTGCTGGTCCACCCTGCTGTGCACAAGGCCCAGACTGGTTTTACCCAGCCTGTGAAGGAGGCGTCCTGATATGGCCTTCTCGACCCAGGACAGCGACGAAGTCCTCAGTGAAATCAACGTTACGCCACTGGTCGACGTCATGCTGGTGCTGTTGGTGGTGTTCATCGTCACCGCGCCACTGCTGACCAACGCCATCCCGATCAACCTGCCCAAGACCGAGGCCGTAGCCCCGGTGGAGCAGAAGGATCCGCTGGTGGTGAGCATCGATGGCGGCGGCAAATTGTTCATCAACAAGGATGAAATCCAGCCCGACCTGCTGGAAGCCAACCTCAAGGATGCCAAGGCCAAGGATGCCGAGCTGCGCGTGCAGTTGCAGGCTGACGACGGCGTCAACTATGGCGAGGTGGCGCGGGCCATGGCGGCCATCGAGCGTGCTGGCATTACCAAGCTGGCGGTGATTACCGCGCGCTGATCGGCAAACCTTCTTCAGGCAAGTGCTTCAGGGCCATATCTCTTGGCAGGGGATGGCCCTTCTTTTTTAGCTTAAAGCTGAAGATAAGTTATAAATAAATAGCTTCTTATTCCTTTACGAATATAACTCCCTCCCTATACTTGTCTGCAAGCACGCAAACTTCCAGGAGGCGTCCCCCATGCGCAATGAGTCGATTCGGTACCTGATTGTGCCGGGCTGGCAAGGATCGCCAGACAATCATTGGCAGAGTCACTGGCAACGCAGCCTGCCCAACAGCGCCAGGGTCGAGCAGCACGATTGGTTGACGCCGCTGCGCAGCGATTGGGTGCAGGCACTCGAGCAGGCGATTGGCGCCGACAGCTCGCCGGTGATTCTCATCGCCCATAGCCTGGGTTGCATCACGGTTGCCCATTGGGCGGCGCAGGCCAGCCCAGCCTTGTTGCGCCAGGTACGCGGTGCCTTGCTGGTGGCCCCGGCTGATGTCGAGCGGCCCACGTGCGCGCCGGCGCTGCGCAATTTTGCGCCGATCCCGATGCAGGCGCTGCCGTTCCCTAGCCAAGTGGTCAGCTCCGACAACGACCCGGCGGTCAACGTGCCGCGAGCGTTGTACCTGGCCCAGTCGTGGGGTGCCGAGGTTGGCCTGCTGGCCAATGCCGGGCATATCAACGTCAAGTCCGGCCATGAGCGCTGGGAGCAGGGTTTCGCTTACCTCTACCGCCTGCAGGGCCGAATCGAGCAACGCGCACTGCGCCGCGCCTGATCCGGCGGTTATCCACACAATGCCTGAGACGCCCGGCCGGTAGCGGCCCCGGGCGGGAGTTTGTCATGACTTTTCACAGCCCTTTCGGCCAGCCCCTGCTGACCTTCCCGGAACTGGATAAAAGCCCGCTGAGCATCCGCGCCAAGGCGCTGGTGTTCGTCGACCCACGTTCGCAGCAGCTGCGCCAAGACCTTGAGCGCCTGGCGCCACAGCCGTTGCCGGTGTTGATCCGTGGCGAGACCGGTACCGGTAAAGAGCTGCTGGCGCGGCAGATCCACCGGGCCAGCGACCGTGGCGGCCTGTTCGTTTCGGTCAATTGCGCGGCCATCAGCCACACCTACGCCGATGCCGAGTTGTTCGGCTACAGCGCTGGCACCCATGGCGGCACCGCCAGCAGCCGTGCGGGTTGGTTTGGCTCGGCCAATGGCGGCACGCTGTATCTGGATGAAATCGCCGACCTGCCGCTGGCCATCCAGGGCAAGTTGCTCGCCGCCCTGGAAAATCGTGAAGTCACCCGCGTCGGTGCGCAGCATCCGCAGCCAGTGGATGTGCGCCTGGTCGCCGCTTCCAGCATCGATCTTGGCCTGGCGGTCCGGGCGGGGCGCTTCAATGAGCGCTTGTATCATTACCTCCATGAAGGCGAACTGGAGTTGCCGGCGTTGCGTGAGCGGGTCGGCGACATCCTGCCGTTGGCCGAGTACTTCGTCGGGATCTATAGCGTGCGCCTGGAGCGGCCGCTGCCGCTGATCAGCGAGCAAGCGCAACAGGCACTGGAAGCTCACAGCTGGCCGGGCAATACCCGTGAGCTGGAAAACGTCATTCACTTCGCGTTGCTGGTCAGCGACGGCGAGGAAATTCTCCCCGAGCATCTCGACCTGCCCGACACCGCGCCGCTGGCCAGCCTCGCCGCCCAGCTGGCACAACTGAGCAGTAGCCGCGAGCCAGAAACCGCCGCCGCCCTGCGCCAGCTGCTGGAAAACGCCCTGGCCAACCTTGAGCAACCTGCGCGCTAGAGCGGCGCGTAGCCGCTCATAAGCAAACGCGGTAATGGCAGTTTGTTTTTGGAATAAGCAGCTAAGCAAAAGATATTGTTCCGGAATAAAAAATCCCGGTATCGTCCGCCTCACGTCCACCGCAGCCTGCGCTGGGCACCCAACATTGCCATCGCCGATGGCCCAGCTTGATTAAGGATCACCATGAAGAAATCCCTGCTGACTGCGGCCCTGGCTGCTGCCCTGTCGCTGACTGGCCTGGCCCACGCGGCTGAAAAACTGGTAGTTGCCGCAACGCCGGTACCCCACGCCGAGATCCTCGAGCTGATCAAGCCGACCCTGGCCAAAGAAGGCGTCGACCTGCAGATCAAGGTCTTCACCGACTACGTTCAGCCGAACGTGCAGGTCGACCAGAAGCGTCTTGACGCCAACTACTTCCAAACCCTGCCTTACCTGCAGAACTTCAACGAAGGCAAGGGCACCCACCTGGAAACCGTGATCGGCGTGCACGTCGAACCCTTCGGTGGCTACTCGAAGAAGGTCAAGAGCCTGAGCGAGCTCAAGGAAGGCGCCACCATTGCCATCCCTAACGAAGGGAGCAACAGCGGCCGTGCCCTGCTGCTGCTGCAGAAGGCTGGCCTGATCACCTTGAAAGATCCGAAGAACGCCCTGGCGACCCCGAAAGACATCGCCGAGAACCCGAAGAAGCTGAAGTTCCGCGAGCTGGAATCGGCCATGCTGCCGCGTGTGCTGGACCAGGTCGACCTGGACATGATCAACACCAACTACGCCCTGGAAGCTGGCCTGAACCCAGCCAAGGACGCCCTGGTGATCGAGGGTGCCGACTCGCCTTACGTGAACTTCCTGGTGGCGCGTCCTGACAACAAGGACAGCGACGCCATCCAGAAGCTGGCCAAGGCCCTGACCAGCCCAGAGGTGAAGGAATTCATCGCCAAGAAGTACAGCGGTGCGGTGCTGCCGGCGTTCTGATACGCCGGGGTCATCCCGTATGAAAAACGCCGACGCATTTGCGTCGGCGTTTTTGTTTGTGCCGGGGGTGCTGGGTTGTCAGTGCCGGCCCTATCGCGGGGCAAGCCCGCTCCCACGCAGTTATCCAACGTTAAAAACGGCGCGTGGGAGCGGGCTTGCCCCGCGATAGGGCCTACCTGACAAACAGGAATCAGCGCTGTCCAGCAAGGGCCTTGCGCAAAGCCAGCAACCACTGGAGTTGTTCGTTCGAAGTCGGGGTGCAGGGGCTGTTCATCGTTATCGTCCTTGTTGGTGTGATGGGCCGTGCAGGTCACAGTTTGAAACCTGTTTGAGGTACTTTTTCCATGAAAGATCCCAAGCTTAGGTAGGAAATTTCTGGTTAGCCCATCAAGTGATATCAATATGCAATAAGGGTATTTAGAGAAAGTTTTTTATACCTTTAGAGTCTACCCAGCGTGCTTACCCGCACCCCTTGATTTGATCGACAACGACGCCGAGTGACCCTCGCGCCGACTGGGAATGACTCCAATGCCGTACCCCTGCAACCTCGTGTCGAGGCGCCAGCCATGACCTTCGACACCGCGTTCATGCTCAGCACCTTGCCGGCGTTTTTCCAAGCCGTTGGCGTGACCTTGCAAGTCGGCCTGATCGCCATCGCCACCTCGTTGCTGGTGGCCGTGATCAACGCCACCATCCTGGTGTTTCGCACCCCCTACCTGTGGCGCCTGGTGAAGGGTTACGTGGAACTGGCGCGCAACACGCCGCTGTTGATCCAGCTGTTCTTCATCTACTTCGCCTTGCCCACCCTTGGGGTGAAGGTGTCCGGCTTTGCCGCGGCAATCATCACCATGACGTTCATGGGCGGTGCCTACCTGACCGAAGTCCTGCGCGCGGGTGTCGAGGCGGTGCCGCGCGCACAGCTGGAGTCGGGGCGCTCGATTGGTTTGTCCGAGGGCCAGCTGCTGCGCCATGTGATCCTGCCCCAGGCTGGCATCCTCAGCTTGCCGGCGCTGTTCGCCAACTTCATCTTCCTGCTCAAGGAGACCACCGTGGTCTCGGCGGTAGCGGTGCCGGAGATTCTCTACACCACCAAGAACTACATCGCCCTGTACTACAAGACTTACGAAATGCTGGCCGTGCTGACCCTGCTCTGCGTGTTGCTGTTCCTGCCGCTGTCGCTGCTGCTGCGCTATGTCGAACGGAGGCTGCAACATGGCCAGTTCGGCTCCTGAGCTGCTGCTGATCTCGCTGCCGCAACTGGCGGCTGGGGCAGCGCAAACTTTGGCTATTTCGGCCCTGGGAATTGTCTTCGCGACCTTGGGTGGGGTGCTTTATGGCGTGCTCGCCACTGTCGGCAACCGGCTGCTGAACCTGCTGTTGCAGGTGTACCTGGAACTATTCCGGGCGATCCCGGTGCTGGTCTGGTTGTACCTGGTGTTTTTCGGCCTGCCGATCTTCTTTTCCATCAGCATCCCCAGCTTCTGGTGTGCGGTGCTGGTGCTGGGCCTGTGGGGCGCCAGCGAAGTGGGGGAGGTGGTGCGCGGTGCATTGCAGTCGCTGCCGCGTGGCCAGCGTGAGGCGGGGCTGTCGATTGGCCTGGCCAGTTGGCAGTTGTATGGCTACGTGCTGCTGCCGCAGGCGCTCAAGCGCATGACCCCGCCGACCATCAACATCTACACGCGGATCATCAAGACCAGTTCGCTGGCGGTGCTGATCGGCGTGGTCGAGGTGATCAAGGCTGGCCAGCAGATCATCGAACGCACCTATGAATCGGTGCTGATCTATGGCGCGCTGTTCCTGTTCTTTTTCTTTGTCTGCTATCCGCTGTCCGCCGCCTCGCGCGCGCTGGAACGTCGCTGGGCCCACGCATGAACGCACTGATCGAATTCCAAGGCTTCAACAAATACTTTGCCGAGCAGCAGGTACTCAAAGATGTCGACCTGCAGGTTCACGCCGGCGAAGTGGTGGTAATCCTCGGCCCCAGCGGCTGCGGCAAGAGCACCTTGCTGCGTTGCCTCAATGGCCTGGAACAGGCCCACAGCGGCCACTTGCGCCTGGAAGGCCAAGAACTGCTTGCACCGGGCACCAACTGGCGCCAGGTGCGCCAACGGGTTGGCATGGTGTTCCAGAGCTATCACCTGTTCGGCCATATGAGCGTGATCGACAACCTGCTGCTTGGCCCGCTGAAGGTGCAGAAGCGCCAGCGCGGTGAAGCCCAGGCCCAGGCTGAAGCACTGCTGGCGCGGGTTGGCTTGCTGGACAAGCGCGACGCCTTCCCGCGCCAGCTGTCCGGCGGTCAGCAGCAGCGCATCGCGATCGTGCGTTCGTTGTGCATGAATCCGCAGGTGATGCTGTTCGATGAAGTCACCGCCGCGCTCGATCCGGAAATGGTCAAGGAAGTGCTGCAAGTTATCCAAGGGTTGGCCCGCGACGGCATGACCCTGCTCATCGTTACCCATGAAATGGCCTTCGCCCGCGCGGTGGCCGATCGCATCGTGTTCATGGAGGCCGGCAGGATCCTTGAACAAAGCGACCCCGAGAGCTTCTTCACCCAACCGCGAACCGCACGCGCGCAGCAGTTCCTGGAGAAATTCTCCTTCGTCGAAAGCCTGCCGAAGACATTAGAAAAGGAACTGTCATGAAAACTGCCAACCTCACCAAACTGCTGGCGCCGTTGTTCGGCCTGGCCCTGCTGGCCGGCTGCAACAAGGCTGAAGAGCCGGCCAAACCCGGCGCGGCAACCCCGGCGCCGGCCACCAGCTACCTGGAAGTGATCAAGGCCCGCGACAAGCTGATCGTCGGTGTGTTCACCGACAAACCGCCGTTCGGTTTCGTCGATGAAAGCGGCCGTTATGTGGGCTTCGATACCGATATCGGCCGGCGTCTGGCCCTTGATCTGCTGGGCGACGAGAACAAGGTGGAATTCGTCGCGGTCGAGCCGGCCAGCCGTATTCCGTTTTTGCAGAGCGACAAGGTCGACCTGATCCTGGCCAACATGACCGTGACCCCGGAGCGCAAGGAAGCGGTGGACTTCACCAATCCCAACCTGCGCGTCGCGGTGCAGGCCATCGTGGCTGACGGCAGCGCGGTGAAGAAGCTCGATGACCTGGCGGACAAGACCATCATCGTCACCACTGGGACTACCGCTGACATCTGGCTGACCAAGAACCATCCGGACTGGAAACTGCTCAAGTTCGAGAAAAACAGCGAATCGCTGCAAGCCCTGGCCAACGGCCGTGGCGATGCTTACGCCCAGGACAACCTGATTCTGTTCAGCTGGGCCAAGCAGAATCCGGGCTATCGCGTGTTGCCGGAGCTGCTGGGTGAGGAAGCGCCGATTGCGCCGGCGGTGAAGAAGGGCAACACCGAGCTGCGCGATTGGGTCAATGCCGAGCTGGCCAAGTTGGGTGAGGAGAAATTCCTGCTCAAGCTGTATGACCAGTATGTGCGTAAAGAGCTGTCTGATGACACCAAGCCTGAGAGCGTGATTGTCGAAGGCGGCAAGTGGCAGGGGTGATCGGAAAACCGGGCCGCTTCGCGGCCCACTTTCAAAGTGCAGGTCGGCGCGGTTTTCGACACACACCGAGCGTTGCGAGAAAACCTTCAGGTCGCTGAATCAGAAGCTATTGCGGGGCAACCAGTTCAAGAGAAACGCATTGACGGCTTCAGGGTTCTCCAGGTTGGAGATATGCCCCGCCTGGGGTATGAGCGCGGCCAGGCAATTGATCGATCTTGCCATTTCGTTGGCCTCCGTAGGGGGGCGCGGGGTGTCCTGATCGCCACACAGAATGATGGTGCGTTCTGCCGGCAGTTCGCTCAACCGTGGTAACCAAGAGGGGCGACCAAATATCAATCGGCCCATAGGAACGAGGCTACTGTGTAGCGCTTGTGCGCTGCGCCCCTTGAGCTGGGCGCGAAACCGCTCGCGAATTGAGGGCACGGTCTGTCCACCGGCATGAAAGAAGATCGGCACAATCGTGTCCAGCAGTTGATCGCTGAATTCTCCCGCCGCATTGGCCGCGTCCAGCAGCGCAAAGTACTGCTGACGTGTGGTTTCAGGCTCGGCGCCCAGGTAGGTATCCATCAGCACTAAACGATCAACCCGTTCGGGGTGCTCGATTGCCAATGGAGCACCCCACATCCCACCCACCGACAAACCGACCAAATGGCACTTGGAAATTTTCAGCGCGTCGAGAAATGCCAAGTGCTGGCGCACCAGTGCATTCATGTCCACGGTAGTTGATGGTGGTGTGTCGGAGTCGCCGTGCCCCCAGAGCTCAGGAACCAGCACCCGGAAATGCTTTGAAAGCGCTTCGATCTGTGGCTGCCACATGTCTGCAGACCACAAATAACTGTGGCCAAGTAGCACTGGGAAGCCATGGCCCTGATCGATGTAGCTCATCCTTGCGCCATCGATTTCAATGAATTGCTTGTGCATGCACTATTCCGTTGTTCGCTGGGAGGTGAGTTAGCTTGCTAGCGTTTAGAGCAGTCGATACCCGTTACTCACTTAGTAGGCACCAGTCGAAGCGTGCTCTGTGCGGGGATAATTCCCATCTTTGCCCGGAAATATCTCCCCTCAATGTAGGACTCGGCCTGATCAGCATAATGCTTGTCGAACGGCACTCCACTTTGCCCCACTGGGTTGATACTTACTGCCTGCCCCGCATCGGCAAAATCCACCACCCGCCGTGTCGACGGTCCATAAGTCACCGGCCAAGGCGCCGGGCCAATCTTCGCCGACAAATTGTTCGGCACCTCATGGGTGCCCGGTGCGGCAAACGGCCCGACGTTGAACAACAGATTCAGCGGTTTTTTCACCCCCAGCGGATGGCCGTGCGTCAGGGTGTGGGCCTTGCCCCACTGCCAGTTTGCCGGGTCCTTGCCGAAGGTCTCACGCAAGTGCGCCAGGCTTTTGCCCCAGGCCTGACGAACGATGGCAACGCGGTCGGTACGCTGGTTGGCGCCGCGCTGATTCCACCAGGGCGAGTCGGCATCGGCGGCCAGGCGCGGCAAGGCGGCGTCGATGGCGCGGGTGCTGATCAGCACCGGGAACCAGCTGTCGCCCAGCTCATCATGCAACGCTGCATACGCGAGTTCGTAAAGGAACTGGTTGAACAGCGTGGCGCTGGTCGAATCCAGCGGGTAGTCGCCGCGCCAAGCGGCCAGCTGTTCAACCAGCTCCTTCTCCTGATCGCCCTCGGCAACGCTGCGCAGGGTCGCCAGCAGTGGCGCTAGAGTGCGCGGGCCATAGTCGTTGGCGGTGTCCAGTTGCAGTGCCTGGCTATTCTCCACGTCCCACTTCACCTCAGGGTTGGCCAGGTGACGGTCGAGTTGGCGGCCGCGGTCGGCCAGGTTGTAGTAGCCGGGCACTGGCACGGCGGCAGGTGGCTGGTAGTTGGCCGAGACGATGTAGCCGCTCGCCGGGTTTTCCTGTTGCGGGTTGACGCTGAAGGGGTAGAAACCAAGCTTCTGTGCCTGACTGCTGCTGCCGTCGAGAATGAACGCCGGGTTGACCCCATCGGGACGGATCGGCAGTTGCGCTGCCGCCCACCAACCGATATCGCCGCGGGCGTTGGCCCATACCAGATTGAGCCCTGGTGACTGGATCTTCACCGCCGCCAAACGCATCTTGCCCAGGGTATCGGCCCGGTTGAGCTGGTAGAAGCCTTCAAGCACCGGGTTTTCCGTTTCCAGGAAGGCCCACCACATGGCGATTGGAGCAGGTCCGGCGTTTTCGCCCAGCACGGTATTGACGATCGGGCCGTGGGGCGAGCGACGCAAGGTGATATCCACCGGTGCCTCACCTTTGACCGCGATCTGCTGCTGGGTCTGCTGCAGCGTTTGCCACTGGCCGTCGATCATGACTTGTTCGGCATTGGCCGGATTGGCCTTCTCGGCGATCAGGTCGACGTCGTCGTTCTGGAACATGGTCAGGCTCCAGCCAAAGTCGCGATTGTGGCCCAGCAGCGCGAAGGGGTTTAGCGCCTGGAAATAGCCATACAAGTTGAAGCCTGGGGCAGAGAGCTCGGCTTCATACCACACCGCTGGCACGGCGAAACCGATGTGGGGGTCGCCCGCTAACAGCGTCCTGCCGCTGCGCGTGCGGCTGCCTGATATGGCCCAGGCATTACTGCCCTCGAACTGCGGGATGCCTACCTCGCCCAGCGCGTCGTGACTGAGCCGCGCCAACTGCTCCAGGCTGCGCCAATCGGCACTGGCCAGGGGCGTTGCGAGGGCGCCGTCGGGCTGCCAGTCAAGGTCGAAGATCTTCAGGTACTCAGGACCGAGCTGGTCGCGAATGTAGGTCAGTGCAGGCTCGGTGCGAAACGCCGCGGCAAAGCTATAGGCCAGGTAGCCGGCGATGCTCAGGGTGTCTTCGGCGGTGAAGGGGCGTGCAGGGATGCCTAGGATGTCGAACTCCATGGGTTTGGGGTGGCTGGCCTGCCATTGGTTGACCCCATCCAGATAGGCTTGCAGGCCCTTCCAGGCCGGGCCTTGACGGTCCTGGCGCTGGACCATGCGTTCAGCCTGCTCGCGAATACGCAGGCTGCGAAACAGGGTGTCGGTGGGCAGTAATTTACTGCCGAGCACTTCGGCCAGTTCACCCCGCGCCAGGCGGCGCATGATCTCCATCTGGAACAGCCGGTCCTGGGCATGCACATAGCCCAGTGCGCGGTACAGGTCGGTTTCGTTCTGCGCTTGCAGGTGCGGTACGCCGCGGGCGTCATAGCGCACGCTGACCGGCGCTTGCAGGCCGCTGATCACCACTTCGCCGGTGCGCTGCGGCTGCTTGCCCTGTACGTACCAGTAACCGGCGCCAGCGGCCACGGCGATGACGATGGCCAACACGCTCAGGCTGCGTTTCATCAGGACTCCTTGTGCATTCGGGGGCAAACTGTGGTCCGATCATCGACGGATTCGCGATCAGAGAATAGTCCCGAAAGGAGTTTCCATGTCCCTAAGCGAAAAACAGAAAATGCTCAGCGGTCAGCTCTACCACGCCAGCTGCCCCGAGCTACAGGCGGAGCAGATCGCCAACAAACACTGGATGCAGCGCTACAACAACAGCGCCGAGCTGCTCAACGACGGTAGGCATGCATTGCTGGTCGAACACTTTGCCGGTGTTGGCGAAGGGGTGGTTATCCGCCCGCCGTTCTTCTGCGACTACGGCTACAACATCAGCGTGGGTGCCAACACCTTCATGAACTTCAACTGCGTGATCCTCGACGTCCTGCCGGTGCGCATCGGCAACGACTGCCAGATCGCCCCCAGTGTGCAGATCTACACTGCCGATCACCCTATGGACCCTGAAGTGCGCCGCACCGGGCTGGAAAGCGGACGGCCGGTGACCATTGGCAATAATGTCTGGATTGGCGGCGGGGCGATCATCCTGCCGGGCGTGACCATTGGCGACAATGCCGTGGTCGGAGCTGGCAGCGTGGTGACCCGTGATGTACCGGCGGGGGCGACGGTCGTAGGCAATCCGGCGCGGGTGCGCGGCTGAAGCTAAGAGCCCTGCGGTGTCGGCCGCAGGGCTGCGAGGGGCTACAGCTGATTGCGCAGGATCAGATAGATCGGCGCCAGCCCCGAGTCGGCAGGGAAGGTGATGACGTAGTCATCGATCTGCGCTTCGCTCGTTGGCAGCACCCTGCGAATCTCCGGCTCGCGAGGCACGCTGATGCTACCTGGGAAGTGGGTTTGCACCTCCTCGTCGATTGGCGGCGGTGCGATGGCGTTGCCGGTCTCGGGATCGATGGTCGGCAGGCTGGACGGCGGTGTGGTCGGGTGCCACCGAACGCTAGCCAAGCCTGGGCCTTCGCTGTTGAAGCGATAGGCGCCCAGGTCAGCATCCCACAGGGCCTGGCGTACACGCACATCGCGCGTGTTGCCGGTAGCTACCAGTGCCACCTCAGTCTGTTCGGCAACTGCTGCAACCTGCATGTGCAACTGCAGAGCCAGGGTTTGGTCGATCAGCTGGTTAGCTTGTTGGGCAAGGTTTGTGCCTGGGGTCATGTATGACAGCGGTACGCTGATGCCCATGCGCCCACCATCGCCCAGTCGCGCCGAGTAGCGCATCAAGGTTGCCTGCCTGTCATTGGTATCTAGCGCTTGCTCTCGAAGGCGCGGGGCAAGGCTTTGCAGCGACTCAGCGAGGCGCCCCCAAACCGATTCGAAGTGGGCGATGCCGCCACGCGAGGTTGCCAGCACCAATGCATGAGAGGTGCTGGCAGTCCAGGCATTGAAGGTGACGGAGCTGCTTAGCGTGGCGAGTGAGGCCTGCTGGTCGAATGCACTATTGATAGCCCGTGCAGCCATGGTTTGCAGCGCGTCCGCCATTTCGCTCTCGTTTGGCCATGTGCTCAGATGATTGTCGAGGACGTTGGTGATTCGGGCTCTGAGCTCCGTGAGCTCCTGCCTGCGATCGTTCGGCAACGGACGCCGTTGCAGACGCAAGGCTAAATCGATGCTGGCGGGTTCACTCTGCAATAGTTGCGCGCGCAACGCAGTTTGGAACGCTAGTTCACGCAGGCTGGTGCGGGCCTTGATCAGGTCGGAGATTTGCCGCTCGGGCTCGCCAGCGAAGTGAGCGGGGTCGTCGAGGGATCTGAGCAGGTTCGCCAACATTGAACGGGCGTCTATGTATTGCTTCTGAGTGGCAACCAGTTGCTGGAGCTTTTGGTTGCTCTGCTCAAATTGCCGGTTGATTCGAGACTGCTGTCTTTCGTTTTGATTTGCCCGAGAGCGATCCTGGTTTGCACTGGCGGGGGACAGGTTGCTGAAGCGTTGGCTAGCCATACAGTTCTCCTCGTTTTGGAGATTCCTAAGCTAGGTCTGCCTTGAGCCGCTAATGCGGTACATATTTATTGCGTCGGCGCTATTTGCCAGGGGCAATAACACCCTATGGCCAAGGTGTTGGAGGCCTGTACTTGGCGGCCTTCCAGCAGCGCCTTGAGGATCGGCTCGATGAAACTGTTACTGGAATTGCACACCGCCCCTTCGCTGTAAGGGCCGAAATAGGCCAGCCGCCCTTGACGGTCCCAGATGGCCACGGCGGGGCTGGCGGGTAGTTGCTCGTTGCCTGGGAGGTTGGCAATCAACTGCAGACGAGCAAGGTCGGCGGGCAGCTGACCCTGGCTGCCCGGCCTTTGCACGAGATGAAAGTTGACCCCCAGCGGTGTGAAATGCTCGATCAGTTCGCTCAGGTGCTGCTGGTTGCCGACGTTGCACGGGCAGGCCGGATCCCAGAAGTGCACCACGCGAATCGGTCCAGGTCCGGCGAGTTCGGCGGGCAGGCGTAGCGGGCTGCCGTCGAACAGGGTGGTTTGATTGTCGAAGGGGCGCAGGTAGCGGGATTGGAAGCTGTCGTAGGCCCACCACACAACGGCGGCGCAGAGTAGTGCCGTGAGCGTGCCCAGCAGCATCTTGATGGATCGTGTCGGCATGGGTTGTCCGTAGACCAGTGGCCGCCGCAGAACCCTGTAGGAGCGGTGGTATCTGTTAAGGGGCGCTCAGCTTGCCATGTCGCGAGCATAAGCTGAATATCACAGGTCAATATCGCTGTGGATTTACCCCATGCCCGCTTCACTGCATCCCGACCTGCTGCGTGCCAGTCTGGCCCCCTTGACCGAGCGCCATCCGTTATCGACGCAGGCCTTGGAGTATCAGCGCTTCTATGGCCTGGACCTGCCGGTGCAGAGCTGGTTGGGGGGCTTCAATGCCGGAGGCTTCGAACTGGTCGGGCAGGTCTGGCTGCCGCTGCAACCGGTGGCGACGCTGTTGCTGCTGCACGGCTACTACGACCATATGGGGCTGTATCGCCACGTGATCGAATGGGCACTGGGCCAGGGCTACGCGGTGATCAGTTGCGACCTGCCAGGGCACGGGCTATCGAGCGGCGAGCGGGCCAGCATCACTGATTTTGCCCTCTACCAGCAGACCTTGGACGCCTTGTTCGAGCAAGCGCGGGGCCTTGATCTGCCGCGGCCTTGGCACTTGTGCGGGCAGAGTACCGGCGGCGCGATTGCGGTCGATCATTTGCTCTACAGCGGCGAGCGCAGCCCGGTGGATGGCCAGGTCATCCTGCTGGCGCCGCTGGTACGGCCACAGTCCTGGCGCTGGTCGAAGCTCAGTTATCGGGTGCTGCGTCACTTCGTCAACGGCATCGAGCGGCGTTTCAGCGAGAACAGCAACGACCCGGCGTTCCTGCCATTTCTGCAAGCCGACCCGCTGCAGCCTCGCCGTCTGCCCACGGCCTGGGTCGGGGCGCTGATGGCTTGGGTCAAACGCATCGAGGCCGCGCCGCGCAGTGCGCGGCGGCCGTTGATCGTGCAAGGGGAGGCCGATGGTACGGTCGACTGGCCCTACAACCTCAAGGTGCTCAAGGCCAAGTTCGCTGAGCCGCAAATCCTGATGCTGCCTGAGGCGCGGCATCATCTGGCCAACGAGCTGCCGGCCATTCGTCAGCGCTACTTCGACTTCATCGATCAGCGCCTTGGCTGATCACTTGAGGTCGTTGGCGCTCTGGCCGACCGCCAGGCCAGCGCGTACTGCGGCCAGCGCGGCCTTGTAGTAGGCCTGGCCCTCTGCCGATTCGGCGAAGGTCGAGAACTGTTCCAGCTCGGCATCGCTCAGGTCGCGGTAAACGTACAGCAGGGTGTTGTTGAGGTCTTCGCCGATCTGGTTCATCAGCCGCTGGCGCTGGCCGTCGAGCAGGCCCTGGGCTTGCCCTGCGCCAAATAGGCCGGGAATCATCGAGCTCAGGCTGTCGGCGGCGACCCCGGCAATCGCCAGGCTGACTTCAGCGCCGGCTTCGCGGGCCGGCAGGGCCTGGGCCAGGTGGCCGATGATCAACTGACGAGTGTCACTGGCCTGGATCTTCGGCAGGCCCTTGGCGTTTTTCGCCAACTGGTCCTTGCGTGTGGCCAGCAGCTCAGCGGCCACCACCTTGCGCCCCAGCGGCGACTGGAAGAAGGCCAGGGCGGGCGCCGGATTGCTCAGGTTGCTGCGCAGCTGGGCCTGGGCCCGTTGGTCCATGGCCTGGGCCTGGAAGCGTTGGTTGCTGTTGCTCACCAACGCCTGGTAAACCGCAGGCGGCAGGCTATTGCGGTAGCGCTGTTGGGCGGCGCTCACGGCATCGGTGAAATGGGCGCGCTGGTCGGGCCAGCCGGCGGCCTTGTACAGCTGATCGAGGGTGTCTGCCCAGACAGGCATGGTGCAGATCATCAGCAAGAGCAGGGAAAACAAACGGCGCATTCAGGACTCCTGTCGGCAGTGCGCTATTGTCCGTGGCGTGGCGTGAGTTTGTCGAGACGCAATGACGAACGTCAGCCAAGTGGCGCTGGAGGGGGGCAGGGCGAATGGATATGATGCGCCATGCACAATACTCTCGAATCTCCCATGCTGTCGGCTGTTGTCGATGACCTGGCCACCCGTGGCTGGTCTGAGCAGGCCAACTTCCTGCCTGCCGACCTGGTTCGCGCACTGGCGACCGAATGCCGACGCCGCGCTGCCGAAGGCGAACTCAACCCCGCCGGGGTTGGGCGCGGCGCTGCCCAAGAGGTTCGCGAGGCGATCCGTGGCGATCACATCTTATGGCTCGACCCGGGCGAGTCTGACGTCTGCGATCAGTATCTCGATGCCATGGATGAGCTGCGCCTGGCGATCAACCAGGGGTTGTTCATCGGTCTTGAGGACTATGAGTGCCACTTCGCCCTGTATCCACCAGGGGCCTTCTACCGCCGGCACCTGGATCGCTTCCGTGATGACGATCGACGGGCGGTCTCGGCGGTGTTTTACCTCAATGAAAACTGGCAGCCCGGCGATGGTGGCGAGCTGCGCATGTTCCTTGCCGATGAGGTCGTGCGCGATGTGCAGCCTACGGCGGGCACCCTGGTGGTGTTCCTTTCCGGGGATATCCCCCACGAAGTATTGGCAGCCAGGCGAGATCGACTGTCCTTAACCGGCTGGTTCCGGCGACGTGGCAATGAGCCGTTCTGAGTGCGCCAAGGTGCTGGTCAGCGCTTGCCTGCTCGGCCAGCCGGTTCGCTATGACGGGCGCGCCAGCGGCCATCCGGATTTGCTGCAACGCTGGCAGGCCGAGGGCCGGGTAGTGCCGTTGTGTCCAGAGGTGGCCGGTGGTTTGCCGACCCCGCGTCCGCCGGCGGAGATTCCGGGCGGGCAGGGCGCGCAGGTACTTGCCGGTCGGGCGCGAGTGATCGCGGTGTCGGGTGAGGATGTCAGCGAGGCGTTTCTGGCGGGTGCTCAGCTGGCCCTGGCGTTGGTTCGACGGCATGGCATCCGGGTGGCGGTGCTCAAGTCTGGCAGCCCTTCGTGCGGTAACCGATTGACCTACGATGGCAGCTTCAGGGGGGTGAAGGTGCCGGGCGAAGGGGTGACCACCGCGCTGCTGCGGCGCGAGGGAGTGTTGGTGTTCAATGAGATGGAACTGGATCAGGCAGAGCAGGCTGTTCAGACATTAGCGCGCTGAAGTTGCCGGCCTCATCGCGGGGCAAGCCCGCTCCCACGAGTGAGGGCCCACTGCTGACAGCGTGGGAGCGGGCTTGCCCCGCGATGAGGGCGTCACTGACCTGCCGTAGCCTGCTCGCCGCCCTCAAGCCATTTTTTCTCCAGCGCCGCCAAGCGTCCGTCATCCTTGATCCGCTGCAATGCGTTGTTCACTGAGCTCTCGAACGCCGGGTTGTCTTTCTGGAAGGGAATAACCAGCTTGGCTTTGCCAAACGATTGGCTGACATCCAAGGCCCCTTCGACCTTCTGCTCGACACTCATTTGGTTCAGGGCAATGTCGAACTTGCCGCTTTCCACACCCGGCAACACCTCTTCGGCCGGCGCCTCGATGAACTCGGCGCGCAGGTCCAGCTCCTTGGCCAGGGCCTGGCCCAATTCGATATCGAACCCGGTCAGGTGCTCTGCGTCCTTGAACGCATAGGGCGGTGTGTCGGCTTGTACGGCAATGCGCAGTTCGCCCCGGTCGTTGATTTCGTCTATCAGCTCGGCCTGAGCCAACGGAGTGATCAGTACTGCCAGCAGTACGCCAATGGTCAAACGCATGAGAGCCCCTTCTTGTTCGGCAGGTGAATTTCATTCGCCGCGGCTTTCTGTCTTGCCTCGGTCGAACGCAGGCTATGACCGTGTGTCCCGATTAATGTTTTAGTCTGCCCTGATTTTTTTATAACGCGGGTTTTAGACACCTTTGGCCACAATTGGTCTATGTTGAACTTCCGCTGCCTTTCGTTTATCGGTAGCGGTTATTGAAGTGAATCACAGGAGAAGTGAATGAACAGCCTATTTTCGCGTGCTGCGGTTGCCGGTCTGCTGATGGGGGCGTCGCTGTTTGCCAGTGCCGCGGATGCCCTCAAGAGCCAGGAGCCGCCGACGGGCGCCAAGGTCTTCATCGTTTCCCCCGCCGATGGCGCTACGGTCGAGAAGACCTTCACCGTGAAATTCGGTATCGAGGGCATGGAGCTTAAACCTGCGGGCGACCAGACCCCGCACAGCGGCCATCACCACTTGCTGGTGGATGTCGACAAAGAACCGGTCAAGGACATGCCGCTGCCGACTAGCCTGATGCCAGAGAACAACGCGCCGCTGCCGGCTGGGCCGCAGGTGCTGCACTTCGGCAAGGCGCAGACAGAAGCCACCATCACCCTGACGCCGGGCAAGCACACCCTGCAGCTGGTGCTGGGTGACCAGTATCACGTGCCGTTCAAACCGGGCGTTGAGTCGCAGAAGATCACTGTTACGGTCAAGTAATGCGCATCTAACAGGATTGGCTGGGGCGGTTATTGCCTCATCGCCGGGCAAGCCCGCTCCCACGCCAGTCCATGCGCCGCAACTGACCCAACGAAAAAAGGGAGGCCACCAGGGCCTCCCTTTTTCATCCAGCCAGAGAACTTAGAACAATACGCGCGAGCGAATAGTGCCCTTGACGTGCTGCAGTTTCTCTTGGGCCAGGTCCGAGTATTCGGCATCTACGTCGATGACCACGTAACCCACTTTCTCGTTGGTCTGCAGGAACTGACCGGAGATGTTGATACCGTTCTCGGCGAACACTTTGTTGATCTCGCTGAGCACACCCGGGATGTTTTGGTGGATGTGCAGCAGGCGGTGTTTGCCTGGGTGAGCCGGCAGGGCCACTTCCGGGAAGTTGACCGACGACACGGAAGTACCGTTGTCGCTGTACTTGACCAGCTTCTCGGCCACTTCCAGGCCAATGTTGGCCTGTGCTTCGGCGGTGGAGCCACCGATGTGCGGGGTCAGGATCACGTTGTCCAGGCCGCGCAGCGGGCTTTCGAACTCTTCGTCGTTGGAGCGCGGCTCGACCGGGAATACGTCGATGGCAGCGCCGATCAGGTGCTTGTCCTTGATCGCGGCGGCCAGGTGGTCCAGCTCGACCACGGTGCCACGGGCGGCGTTGA
The DNA here is from genome assembly GCF_044900155.1 of Pseudomonas sp. NPDC088890. NCBI lineage: Bacteria > Pseudomonadati > Pseudomonadota > Gammaproteobacteria > Pseudomonadales > Pseudomonadaceae > Pseudomonas > Pseudomonas sp. NPDC088890. Next base: position 29,379 of record NZ_JBJDNG010000008.1, read on the forward strand.
TCAGGATCGCGCCCTTCTTCATCGCGCGGATTTCCTTCTCGCCGATCATCCACTGGGTGGATGGCAGCTCAGGCACGTGCAGCGAGACGATGTCGGCCAGGCCCAGCAGCTCGTTCAGGCTGGCAACCTGAGTGGCGTTACCCAGTGGCAGCTTGGTCAGTGGGTCGAAGAAGTACACCTGCATGCCCAGGCTCTCGGCCAGGACCGACAGTTGCGTGCCGATCGAGCCGTAGCCGACGATGCCCAGCTTCTTGCCACGGATTTCGAACGAGTTGGCCGCGCTCTTGATCCAACCGCCACGGTGGCACGAGGCATTCTTCTCAGGGATGCCGCGCAGCAGCAGGATGGCCTCGGCCAGCACCAGTTCGGCCACCGAGCGGGTATTCGAGTAAGGGGCGTTGAACACGGCAATGCCGCGCTCGCGGGCCGCTTCCAGGTCGACCTGGTTGGTGCCGATGCAGAAGCAGCCGACCGCGACCAGTTTCTTCGCGCAGTCGAAGATCTCGTCAGTCAGCTGGGTGCGCGAGCGGATGCCGATGAAGTGGGCGTCGGCGATCTTTTCCTTGAGCTCTGCTTCTGGCAAGGAACCCGTGAGGTACTCGATGTTGGTGTAGCCGGCAGCCTTGAGGGTATCGACCGCGTTCTGGTGCACACCTTCAAGAAGAAGGAACCGGATCTTGCTCTTGTCGAGAGAAGTCTTGCTCATCTGCGTAAACCTGTATCCCGGAGAAAAAATGGCGAGGGGGTAAAGCGGCGCGGCGTCGGCCTTAGCACGAACAGCGGGAGGGCTATGCTAGCATACGCGACACAATCTGAGCCCATACCGACAGGTGAAGAGTGCTCAGGGTGACTATGAATAAGTCGAGAGTTCCAGCGATGACCCACCCTGCGGTAATTGATGAGCTGATGACCCTGGTCGACCCTGGCAAGGTCCTTACCGATCCCGCTTCGCTCGAGGCTTACGGCAAGGACTGGACCAAGCATTACCCTCCCGCGCCCAGCGCCATTGTGCTGCCCAAGACCACCGAACAGGTGCAGGCTATCGTCGCCTGGGCTAATAAGCACAAGGTAGCACTGGTGCCCTCTGGCGGACGAACGGGGCTCTCGGCAGGTGCGGTGGCGGCCAATGGTGAAGTGGTCGTTGCGTTCGATTACATGAACCAGATCCTGGCTTTCAATGAATTCGACCGCACGGTGGTTTGCCAGCCCGGTGTGGTGACCCGTCAGCTGCAACAGTTTGCCGAAGATAACGGCCTTTATTACCCGGTAGATTTCGCCTCGTCAGGATCCAGCCAGATTGGCGGCAATATCGGCACCAATGCCGGCGGAATCAAGGTGATTCGTTATGGCATGACCCGCAACTGGGTCGCTGGGCTGAAAGTGGTTACCGGCAAAGGTGAGTTGCTGGAGCTGAACAAAGACCTGATCAAGAACGCCACGGGCTACGACCTGCGTCAGCTGTTCATTGGTGCCGAGGGCACATTGGGCTTTGTGGTCGAAGCGACCATGCGCCTGGACCGCGCGCCGCGCAACCTCACCGCGATGGTGCTGGGCACGCCGGACTTCGACTCGATCATGCCGGTGCTGCATGCCTTCCAGGGTCGCCTTGACCTGACCGCATTCGAATTCTTCTCCGACAAGGCCTTGGCCAAAGTCATGGGCCGTGGCGATGTACCGCCGCCGTTCGACACCGATTGCCCGTTCTATGCCCTGCTGGAATTCGAGGCCCTCAATGAAGATGTAGCCAACGATGCCTTGGCCACCTTCGAGCATTGCGTCGAGCAAGGTTGGGTGCTGGACGGGGTGATGAGCCAAAGCGAAACCCAGCTGAAAAACCTGTGGAAGCTGCGCGAGTACATTTCTGAGACCATCTCCCACTGGACCCCGTACAAGAACGACATCTCCGTCACCGTCTCAAAGGTGCCGGCGTTCCTGCGCGATATCGACGCGATTGTCGGCCAGCACTACCCCGATTATGAAGTGGTCTGGTACGGCCATATCGGCGATGGCAACCTGCACCTGAACATTCTCAAGCCCGACGACATGAGCAAGGACGACTTCTTTGCCTCCTGCGCCAAGGTCAACAAGTGGGTATTCGAGATCGTCGAGCGCTACAACGGCTCGATTTCCGCCGAGCATGGCGTGGGCATGACCAAGCGCGACTATCTGGGCTATAGCCGCTCCGCGCATGAAATCGCCTGCATGAAAGCTATAAAGGCCGTTTTCGACCCTAACGGCATCATGAATCCGGGTAAGATCTTCGCTCCTGAATAAAAGCAGTAAGCAGAAGGAGTCGGCCATGAGTTACCAGCACCAGTACGTAGACGGCACGCGCATTCACTTCCCGCTGGGCAAAGTGGTGTGCATCGGGCGCAACTACGCCGAACATGCCAAGGAACTGGACAACCCCATTCCGACCGAGCCGCTGCTGTTCATCAAGCCGGGCAGTTGCGTGGTACCGCTGGAAGGTGGCTTCAAGATCCCGACTGAGCGTGGCTCGGTGCACTATGAAGCTGAAATCGCCGTGCTGCTGGGCAAGCCGCTGTCAGCCCATCCTTCGGCAGAAGAGGTGCTCGATGCCATCTCCGGTTTCGCCCCGGCGCTGGACCTGACCCTGCGTGATCTGCAGGCCAAGCTCAAGGAGAAGGGCCTGCCGTGGGAACTGGCCAAGAGCTTCGACGGCGCCTGCGTGCTGCCGCCGTTCGTTTCTGCCGGCACTTTCGAAGACCTCAAGGACATCCCGGTGCGCCTGACCATCAACGGCGAAGTGCGCCAGGATGGCAACAGCGCGCTGATGCTCAATCCGATCGTGCCGATCATCCAGCACATTGCCTCGCATTTCTCGCTGCAGCCTGGCGATGTGATTCTGACCGGTACTCCGGCGGGTGTGGGGCCGTTCAATGTCGGTGATGAGCTGGTGCTGGAACTGCCGGGTGTGGTCCGCTTCGAGAGCCGGGTGCTCTGATCTGATACCGCCGCACCTTCTTCGCGGGTAAAATCGCCTCACAGCACCTTGCAGCGCTGCAAAAACCTGTGGGAGCGGGCTTGCCCGCGAAGAGGCCATGACTGAGCCACCTGTCCTGGCAGCAATTAGCGTTTTTTTCACAAACTATCCGGATAATGCACGCAATTTCGTCCATTCGCCGGCGTTAGGAAAAACGCCGCATCCCCAGGATCACTACCTCTATGGCAACGCCCTCCAGCGCTTCACTTCCTCCACCGCGCAAGCGTCGCCTGTTCATGCGTTGGCCTTTCGTGCTGGGCGTGGTGGCGGTCATCGGCTATGGCCTATCCGTTGCCATGCACTGGGACGATCGCGGCCAGCTGTGGATCAAAGAGCGCTTCGAAAGCACTGCCGAGCGCAGTGAAAGTGTCTGGCTGCCCGATTACATTGCCGATATCGATGCCAAGGTGTTACCTGGCATGGCCGACGATGAAGCTTCGGACCTGGCGTTCAACCCGCATACCCGCACCCTCTTCACCGTCATGGGCAATAACCCGTTCCTGGTCGAATTGAGCCTGGATGGCGACGTCTTGCGCAAGATCCCGCTACGGGGCTGGGACAACCCCGAAGGCGTGGCGGTGCTGGAAGATGGCCAGATCGCAATCGTCGATGAGCGCAGCCATGACCTCACCCTGGTCAAGGTCGACGCTAGTACCACCTCGCTCAATCGCGACGATTTCAAGCGCTATGACTTGGGTAAGTCCGCCGACGCCAACAAAGGTTTCGAGGCGATCGCTTGGGACCCCGTACGCCAGCGCCTGGTGATCGGCGAGGAGCGCCCACCGAAGCTGTTCACCTGGAACACCGATGGCCGCAGCCCGCTGACCGGCGACAAGCAGCCGCTGGCCAACGATCAGCTTGATTTGCGCAACCTGTCGGCACTGGGCGTTGATCCGCGCACCGGCCACCTGCTGGCCTTGTCGGCGGATTCGAACATGTTGCTGGAGCTGGACGAGAACGGCGAGCAAGTCAGCTTCATGACCCTGCTTGGCGGTTTCAATGGCTTCAACAATCGCGTGCCGCGTGCCGAGGGTGTGGCCATGGATGACCAGGGCACCCTGTATATCGTCAGCGAGCCCGACCTGTTCTATCGATTCAAGAGGCACTGACGGCCGTCTGCTTCAGGCGACGGTGATGGCATTAAGCTTTACTTCAGCTGATCGTGGTTAGATTCGCCTCCCTTTCGCCGAGTCTGCCTTCATGCGCCGTTACTTTCGCTTGCCGTTGCTACTGCTGTTTCTGGGCTTGTCCTCGCTGCTGGTGATGGGCCTGGCGGCGCATGAGTTTCGCCTGTTCGAGCGCGGCTGGTTCAATCTCAAGACTTGGTGGCAGCCTGCCGAGCAAGGCATTGGACTTGGCCGTTACCAGGTCGTCCTTGAGGCCCAACCGATTGAGGGCTTGGACGATGACATCTCGGCGCTCACCTACGATCCTGAGCGCAAGACCCTGTTCAGCGTTACCAACAAGCGTTCCGAGCTGATCGAGCTGTCGTTGGATGGGCGCATTCTGCGCCGCGTGCCCCTGACCGGCTTCGGTGATCCGGAGGCGGTGGAGTATGTCGGCTCGAACAGTTTCGTGATTACCGACGAGCGTCAGCAGCGGCTGATCCGGGTTCGCCTGGATGACGACACGTTGTTTCTCGACGCCAACGATGCCGAGCAGCTGACCTTAGGCATCGGCCTCAATGGCAACAAGGGTTTCGAGGGGCTGGCCTACGACTCGGCGGGCAAGCGCCTGTTTGTCGCCAAAGAACGTGATCCAATGGTGATCTACGAGGTTCACGGCTTTCCCCATGAAAACCCAGAGCAGCCATATGCGGTGCACGTGGTGCAGGATCGCAAGCGCGATTCACGCTTGTTCGTGCGTGATCTGTCGAGTTTGCAGTTCGATGAGCGTAGCGGGCACTTGCTGGCGCTGTCCGATGAGTCGCGCTTGGTGGTCGAGTTGGATGTGAAGGGCAAGCCATTGAGCACCTTGTCGTTGAGCAAGGGTTATCAAGGCTTGAAGAAAACTGTGCCGCAGGCAGAAGGGATTGCCATGGATGATGCGGGGACGATCTACCTGGTGAGCGAGCCGAACCTGTTCTATGTGTTCAAACAGCCGGCTGAGTGATTGCCCTTGAGGGCTCTATCGCGGGGCAAACCCGCTCCCACAGAGAACACTGCTAACCCTGTGGGAGCGGGCTTGCCCGCGAACGAGGGCGAAGCCCTCGCAGACATTACTCGGCCTTGAGGCTCTTCACGCCTTCAGCAGTGCCCAGCAACAGCAAATCCGCCGGACGCGCCGCGAACAGGCCATTGGTCACCACACCCACGATCGCATTGATCTGGCTTTCCAGCTCCACCGGGTTGGTGATCTGCAGGTTATACACATCCAGGATCACGTTACCGTTGTCGGTCACCACACCCTCGCGGTACACCGGATCCCCACCGAGTTTGACCAACTGACGGGCGACATGGCTGCGCGCCATTGGGATCACCTCGACTGGCAGCGGGAAAGCGCCGAGTACCGGCACCAGCTTGCTGCCGTCAGCGATGCAGATGAAGGTCTTGGCCACGGCCGCAACGATCTTCTCGCGGGTCAGGGCCGCGCCACCGCCCTTGATCAAGTTCAGGTGCGCGTCGCTCTCGTCGGCGCCATCGACGTAGAACTCCAGTTCGCTGACCGTGTTCAACTCGTACACCGGAATGCCATGGCCCTTCAGGCGCTGGGCAGTGGCTTCGGAGCTGGCGACCGCGCCGTCAAACGCCGTCTTGTGCTGAGCCAGGGCGTCGATGAAGAAGTTGGCGGTCGAGCCGGTGCCGACGCCGACAACGCTTTTATCATCCAGCTTGGGCAGAATGAAATCGACAGCGGCCTGGGCGACGGCCTGTTTGAGTTGGTCCTGGGTCATGCGGGCTCCGAGTGGGGCTGGGGAGTTTCGAGAGGCGCATAGTATAGCGGCAAGCGCCGGCAAAACCTCGGCTTTGCTGTGGTCCGCCGACGTAGCGCTGGGGTAGACTCGCAGGCCTTGTCCCGCGGCCCAGTGATGCTTTCCCGATGCTCGAACAGTACGTCAAGAAGATCCTCACCTCGCGCGTCTACGACGTCGCCGTCGAAACCCCGCTGCACAGCGCCGGCCAGCTGAGCAAACGCCTTGGCAACCAGGTCCTGCTCAAGCGCGAAGACCTGCAGCCGGTGTTCTCGTTCAAGATCCGCGGGGCGTACAACAAGCTGGCCCAGCTGAGCCCGGAGGAACTGGCCCGTGGCGTGGTCACTGCTTCGGCCGGCAACCATGCCCAGGGCGTGGCCCTGGCGGCGCGCGAGCTGGGCATCAAGGCCACCATCGTGATGCCCAAGACCACCCCCGAGATCAAGATCGAAGGGGTGCGCTCGCGCGGCGGCAAGGTCGTGCTGCATGGCGACTCGTTCCCCGAGGCACTGGCCTATTCGTTGAAGCTGGTCGAGGAAAAAGGCTTCGTCTACATCCACCCCTACGATGACCCGCACACCATCGCCGGGCAGGGCACCGTGGCCATGGAAATCCTGCGGCAGCACCCAGGCCGGCTGGACGCGATCTTCGTCCCGGTCGGCGGCGGTGGGCTGATCGCCGGTATCGCTGCCTACGTCAAATATCTGCGCCCGGAAATCAAGGTAATCGGCGTCGAGCCAGACGACTCCAATTGCCTGCAAGCGGCTATGGCCGCTGGTGAGCGGGTGGTGCTGCCGCAAGTCGGGCTGTTCGCCGATGGCGTGGCGGTGGCGCAGATCGGCCAGCACACGTTTGATATCTGCAAGCTCCATGTCGATCAAGTGGTTACCGTTAGTACTGACGAGATCTGTGCGGCAATCAAGGATATCTACGACGATACCCGCTCGATCACCGAACCTGCTGGCGCTTTGGGCGTTGCTGGGATCAAGAAGTACGTCGAGATGACCGGCGTGAACGGGCATACCCTGGTGGCTATCGACTCGGGCGCCAACGTCAACTTCGACCGCCTGCGTCACGTTGCAGAGCGCGCCGAGTTGGGCGAAAAGCGCGAGGCGATCATTGCCGTGACCATTCCGGAGCGTCCGGGCAGCTTCAAGGCCTTCTGCGAAGCCATCGGCAAACGCCAGATCACTGAGTTCAACTACCGCAAGCACACTTCGGACGAGGCGCACATCTTCGTCGGCGTGCAGACCCATCCGGAGAATGACCCGCGGGCTATGTTGGTTCAGCAGTTGATCGAGCAAGGCTTCCCGGTTACCGACCTGACTGACAACGAACTGGCCAAATTGCACATTCGCCACATGGTCGGTGGGCATTCGGCGGGCGCCAGTGATGAGATCGTGCTGCGCTTCGAATTCCCCGAGCGGCCGGGGGCGTTGTTCAACTTCCTCAACAAGCTCGGTGGGCGCTGGAATATCTCGATGTTCCATTACCGCAACCATGGTGCTGCCGATGGGCGGGTAGTGGCAGGGCTGCAAGTGCCGGAAGACGAGCGTCACCTGGTGCCAGCGGCATTGGCCAAGATCGGCTATCCGTATTGGGACGAGACCGAGAACCCGGCTTACCGGCTGTTTTTGGGCTGAGGGGCTAAGCTAGGCTTCAAAGGCCTCATCGCAAGGCAAGCCTGCTCCCACGCCAAGCCTGTGTAACGTGGGAGCGCTATCATGGGAGCGGGCTTGCCCCGCGATGAGGCCCGCAAGCCCAACCAAGGACTCAAGAATGGAATACCTGACTACCCTCAAGGCTGCCCACATCATCGCCACCGTGCTGCTGCTCGCCAGCGCCCTGGGCCTGGCGATCTGGACCTGGCGTGCACGTCGGCGCGGTGACGCCACGGTCTACGGCCAACTGCTGCGCCGCCCGCTGCTGTTCGTCTGGCTGTTGATGGGCGTGTGCCTGCTGAGCATGCCGTTCACCGGCTGGTGGCTGGTGCACCTGATCGGTTGGCCGCTGGGGCAGACCTGGGTGTTGGCCTCCAGCGTCATCTATACCTTTGGCGCGTTCAGTGCCTGGTGGTTGCTGGTGCGGCTGAACCGGCTGCGTCGGGCTGAGCCTACTGGGCTGCGCTTTACCCTGGCGTTGGCGGTGTTCAGTGGTGTGTGTTTTTTGTCCATCGCCGGGCTGATGGGCGCCAAGCCAGTCTGAGGTTGTAGCCGATCGCGGGGCAAGCCCGCTCCCACGCAAGCTTCGTAACCAGCGTGGCAGTGGGCTTGCCCCGCGATAGCTGTGATCAATCGCGCAGGGAAATAACCTGCCAGCCACGCTGCTGGGCATGGGCGCGCAGCTTTGGGTCTGGGTCTACCGCCACTGCATGCGTCACCTGCTCCAGTAGCGGCACATCGTTCATCGAGTCGCTATAGAAGTAGCTGTCCTCCAGGTCATAGCCATTCTCCAGCATCCAGCGCTTGAGCCGCGTCACTTTGCCTTCACGAAAGCACGGTATATCGGTACTACGCCCGGTGTAGCGCTCGCCCTCGCGTTCGCACTCGGTGGCCAGCAAGGTGCGCACACCCAGGCGCCGGGCAATGGGGGCGGTCACGAAACGGTTGGTCGCGGTGATGATGACCAGTTTGTCGCCCGCCTCGCGGTGCTGGCGCAGCAGGGCCAGGGCCTTGGGCAGGATGATCGGCTCGATGCAGTCGCGCATGAATTCGCGGTGCCATTGATCGAGCTGGGCCGGTTCGGTGGCGGCGAAGATTTCCATCGAGAAGGCCAGGTAGGCCTGTAGGTCCAGGGTGCCGTTGAGGTAATCCTGGTAGAACGCATCGTTGCGCTGCTTATAGGTGACAGGGTCAAGAATGCCCCGTTCGCACAGGTAGTCACCCCAGGCGTGATCGCTGTCGCCGCCGAGGAGGGTATTGTCCAGGTCGAATAAAGCCAGGCGCATCACGGTCACTCGCTTAAGGCACAGGGTGGCCCCGCAGAATACGGAGTTTTCACCTCGCTGCACATAAGCTTGGCGGGCGCGTTGCTGCGCTTGTGAGCTTTGTGGAACAATGCGGTGACATGCGTTTGCGAGGTTGCTGCCGTGATCGACCCGGATGGTTTTCGCCCTAATGTCGGCATCATTCTGACCAATGATGCCGGGCAGGTGCTATGGGCTCGGCGGATCAACCAGGATGCCTGGCAGTTTCCCCAGGGGGGCATCAACCCCGACGAAACGCCAGAAGACGCCCTGTACCGCGAGCTGAATGAAGAAGTCGGCCTTGAGCGCGACGATGTGGAAATTCTTGCCTGCACCCGTGGCTGGTTGCGTTATCGTTTACCCCAGCGTCTGGTGCGGACCCACAGCCAGCCGCTGTGCATCGGCCAGAAACAGAAATGGTTCCTGCTGCGCCTGGTCACCAACGAGCAGCGGGTACGGATGGACCTGACCGGTAAACCGGAGTTCGACGGCTGGCGCTGGGTCAGCTATTGGTATCCGCTGGGCCAGGTGGTGACATTCAAGCGCGAGGTCTACCGTCGCGCCCTGAAAGAGCTAGCACCGCGCCTGCTGACGCGCGACTGACGACGGAGTTCGACCCCGAGCCATGCTCAATACGCTGCGCAAGATCGTCCAGGAAGTGAACTCCGCCAAAGATCTCAAGACGGCGTTGGGGATCATTGTCTTGCGCGTCAAGGAAGCCATGGGCAGCCAGGTCTGCTCGGTCTACCTGCTCGACCCGGAAACCAACCGCTTCGTGCTGATGGCCACCGAGGGTCTGAACAAGCGCTCGATCGGCAAGGTCAGCATGGCGCCCAACGAGGGCCTGGTCGGCCTGGTCGGCACCCGCGAAGAGCCGCTGAACCTGGAAAATGCCGCCGATCACCCGCGTTACCGGTACTTTGCCGAAACCGGCGAAGAGCGCTTCGCCTCCTTCCTCGGCGCACCGATTATCCACCACCGGCGAGTGGTCGGGGTATTGGTCATCCAGCAGAAGGAGCGCCGCCAGTTCGATGAAGGTGAAGAAGCGTTTCTAGTCACCATGAGCGCTCAGCTCGCCGGGGTCATCGCCCATGCCGAGGCGACCGGCTCGATTCGCGGCCTGGGCCGCCAGGGCAAGGGCATCCAGGAGGCGCGCTTCGTCGGCGTGCCGGGTTCGCCCGGCGCTGCGGTCGGCCGCGCCGTGGTCATGTTGCCGCCGGCCGACCTGGAAGTGGTGCCTGATAAAGCCGTCGATGACATCGACGCCGAATTGAAACTGTTCAACAACGCCCTGGAAGGCGTGCGCGCCGACATGCGCAAGCTGTCGGCCAAGCTCGCCACCCAGCTGCGCCCGGAAGAGCGGGCGTTGTTCGACGTGTACCTGATGATGCTCGAAGACGCCGCCCTGGGTGGCGAAGTGGTCGAAGTCATCAAGACCGGCCAATGGGCCCAGGGCGCGCTGCGCCAAGTGGTGGGCGAGCACGTCAATCGCTTCGAACTGATGGACGACGACTACCTGCGAGAGCGCGCCTCGGACGTCAAAGACCTCGGCCGGCGCCTGCTGGCCTACCTGCAAGAGGCCCGCTCGCAGTCGCTGGTGTACGCCGAAAACACCATCCTGGTCAGCGAAGAGCTGACCCCGGCGATGCTCGGCGAAGTGCCGGAAGGCAAGCTGGCGGGCCTGGTTTCGGTACTCGGCTCGGGTAACTCGCACGTGGCGATTCTGGCCCGGGCGATGGGTATACCGACGGTCATGGGCCTGGTCGACCTGCCGTATTCGAAGGTCGACGGCATCGAGATGATCGTCGACGGCTACAAGGGCGAGGTGTTCACCAACCCCAGCGACGTGCTACGCAAGCAGTACAGCGACGTCGTCGAGGAGGAGCGCCAGCTGGCCCAGGGCCTGGACGCGCTGCGCGAGCTGCCTTGCGTGACCCCGGACGGCCACCGCATGCCGCTGTGGGTCAACACTGGCTTGCTCGCCGATGTCGCCCGCGCCCAGCAGCGCGGCGCCGAAGGCGTTGGCCTGTACCGCACCGAAGTGCCGTTCATGATCAACCAGCGCTTCCCCAGCGAAAAAGAACAGCTTGCGATCTACCGCGAACAACTGGCGGCGTTCCATCCGCTGCCGGTGACCATGCGTACCCTGGATATCGGCGGTGACAAATCGCTGTCGTACTTCCCGATCAAGGAAGAAAACCCCTTCCTCGGCTGGCGCGGTATCCGCGTGACGCTGGACCACCCGGAAATCTTCCTGGTGCAGACCCGCGCAATGCTCAAGGCCAGCGAAGGCCTGAACAACCTGCGCATCCTGCTGCCGATGATTTCCGGCATTCATGAGCTGGAAGAGGCACTGCACCTGATCCACCGGGCCTGGGGCGAGGTGCGCGACGAGGGCACCGACGTGCCGATGCCACCGGTTGGGGTGATGGTCGAGATTCCGGCTGCGGTTTACCAGACCAAGGAGCTGGCGCGGCAGGTGGACTTCCTTTCCGTCGGTTCCAACGACCTGACCCAGTACCTGCTGGCGGTCGACCGCAACAACCCGCGGGTTGCCGATTTGTATGACTACCTGCACCCCGCGGTGTTGCAGGCGGTGCAGACCGTGGTCCGTGATGCCCATGCCGAGGGCAAGCCGGTGAGTATCTGCGGCGAGATGGCCGGTGATCCGGCGGCGGCCATCCTGCTGATGGCGATGGGCTTCGACAGCCTGTCGATGAACGCCACCAACCTGCCGAAGGTGAAGTGGATGCTGCGCCAGGTCAATATGAGCAAGGCCAAGGAATTGCTCGCCGATGCCATGAGCCATGACAACCCGCAAGTTATCCACAGCTCACTGCAGCTGGCGCTGAAGAACCTGGGGCTGGCGCGAATGATCGGGCCTGGGGCGAACAAGACCCTCTGAATCAGCCTGGAAAGACATCGACTCGTGATCGACTCGTGATCGACTCGTGGGAGCGGGCTTGCCCCGCGATAGCTTCAAGTGGGTTCAACGACGCTATCGCGGGGCAAGCCCGCTCCTACGCAGCCCGCTCCCAACCAGCACATACCTCGCTGGGGTCTCAGATTGTCAGCTCGACTTCCCCCAGATGCCCGCCAAACGGCCCAAAGCTGCGCTCGACCATCCGCCGCCGGCCCTGCTTATCGACAATCAGCACCGTACTCGCCCGTGTCCCGTAGTTCTGGCTGGCGATAAACGCACTGGACAGCAGCCGCTCGGTCGCCAAGCCAACCCCGGTGTCCGGCAGCTCGGCATCCGCCGCAGGTTCGCCATCGGCAAGCAAGCCCAGCAGCCGCCTTGGGTCAGGATCATCCAGTAACCGCGCCAGCCCCTCACGGGTTTTCACCAGCTTCGGCCATGGCGTATCCAGCCCTGCGTTGGACAGCCCGTACACCCCAGGCTCCAGCAGGCGCGGCGCGGGCTCATGTGCGTGCAAGTAGCCCAGCCGCTCAGCATCGCCCACCAACAGATTGAACCCTGAATACTGGGCGCTGCGGCTGGCCACCTGATCCAGGTAAGCCTCGACCGCCAGGTCCCCTCGCAAGTACGCCGCCACCAGTTCGCCACGCGAGCGCGGGCCAAGCGGCTGGCGTGGGTCGCGGATATTGGTCAAAGCCGCAAAGCGCCCGCCCGGCCCGACACCCAGCCAAGTCCCGCCCGCTTCCAGGTCGCGCCCGGCATAGACGCCTGGCGCATCTTCCCAGGCCGCCAGCGCTTGTGTCGGGCGGGCGTGGAACTCATCGCGGTTAGCCGCGACGATCAGCGGCAGGGCATGCCCCGGCCGCCAGGCAAATACGATCAGGCACATAGGTTGGCCTCTGTGTTTTGCCTCACTCTACCCACTGGGGGGCGGTTGATCCATCCTGTCACAGTGTTCACCAGTGTCTGTCATAGAGTTCACTAGAGCCCAGACCCCGGCTTCCGTTACCATGCCGGATTGAATTTCAAGGGGTCGACGAATGGAGTTCGTACTCTATCTGCTGCTGGGCGCTTGCGCCGGCGTCCTGGCCGGGCTGTTCGGCGTGGGCGGCGGGATCATCATCGTGCCGGTGCTGGTGTTCAGTTTCACCTTGCAAGGCTTCGATCCCTCGGTGCTGACCCACCTGGCCGTGGGCACCTCACTGGCGACCATCGTCTTCACCTCGATCAATGCCGTGCGTGAGCATCAGCGCAAGGGCGCGGTGCGCTGGCCGATCTTCGCCTGGATGACCCTGGGCATCCTCATCGGTGCCGGCATCGGTGCCAAGACCGCCTCGCTGATCCAGGGGCCGATGCTGCAGAAGATCATCGGTGTGTTCGCCCTGGTGATCGCCGTGCAGATGGCCCTGGACCTAAAGCCCAAAGCCAGTCGCGGCATCCCTGGCAAACCTGGGTTGACCGGCGCCGGGGTGGTGATCGGCTGGGCCTCGGCGATCTTCGGTATCGGTGGTGGCTCGCTGACCGTGCCGTTCCTGACCTGGCGCAGCCTGCCCATGCAGCAGGCGGTGGCAACGTCCTCGGCCTGTGGCCTGCCGATCGCCCTGGCCAGCGCCTTGAGCTTCATGCTACTGGGCTGGCACGAAAGCCACCTGCCGGCGCACAGCCTGGGCTATGTGTACCTGCCGGCGCTGCTCGGCATCGCCGTGACCAGCATGTTCTTCGCCCGCTACGGCGCGCGGTTGGCACACAAGCTGTCGCCGCGCCTGCTTAAACGTCTGTTCGCCGCGCTGCTGTTTTGCGTCGGGCTTAGCTTCCTGATTTGATCGAGAGGAACCGCAATGCTGCCTTACCCGCAGATCGACCCCGTCGCCGTAGCGCTCGGGCCGCTGAAAATTCACTGGTACGGCCTGATGTACCTGATCGGCATCGGTGGCGCCTGGCTGTTGGCCTCGCGCCGGCTGAACCGCTTCGATGCCACCTGGAGCCGGGAGAAACTCTCCGACCTGGTGTTCTGGTTGTCGATGGGGGTGATCGTCGGTGGACGCCTGGGCTACGTGCTGTTCTATGACCTGCAGGCCTACCTGGCCAACCCGACGCTGATCTTCGAGGTGTGGAAAGGCGGCATGTCGTTCCACGGCGGCTTCATCGGCGTGATGCTGGCGGCGCTGTGGTTCGGCAAGCGCAACAACAAGTCGTTCTTCGAGCTGATGGACTTCGTCGCCCCGTTGGTGCCGATTGGTCTGGGGGCCGGGCGCATTGGCAACTTCATCAATGCCGAGCTGTGGGGCAAGGCCACCGACGTGCCTTGGGCGATGGTCTTCCCGCCGTTCAGCGACCCGGCGCAGTTGCCGCGTCACCCGTCGCAGCTGTACCAGTTCGCCCTGGAAGGTGTGGCATTATTCGTCATCCTTTGGCTGTACTCGCGCAAGCCGCGCCCGACCATGGCCGTTTCCGGCATGTTCGCGCTGTTCTACGGCATCTTCCGCTTCATCGTCGAATTCGTGCGGGTACCCGATGCCCAGCTTGGCTACATTGCCTTCGGCTGGTTGACCATGGGTCAGTTGCTCTGCGTGCCGATGATCGCTGCGGGCATCTTCTTGATCTGGTGGGCCTACAACCGTAAACCAACGGCCAAGGCCACCGTCTGATTTTCACGGCAGGGGCGATCCCCCTGCCGTTCTTGTTACAGGTAAGCCATGAAACAGTATCTAGATCTGGTCCGCGACGTTATCGAAAACGGTACCCTGCAGGGTAACCGTACCGGCATCCGCACCATCAGCCTGCCCGGCGCCATGCTGCGCTTCGACCTGCAGAAGGGCTTCCCGGCCATCACCACCCGCAAGCTGGCGTTCAAGTCGGCGATTGGCGAGATGGTCGGCTTCCTGCGTGGGGTGAAGAACGCCGGTGAGTTCCGCGAACTGGGCTGCAAGGTCTGGGACCAGAACGCCAACGAGAACGCCCAGTGGCTGGCCAACCCGTTCCGCCAGGGGCATGACGACCTCGGCGAGATCTACGGTGTGCAGTGGCGCCAGTGGCCAGGTTACAAGCGCGTGCCGCTGAGCAACCCGGCCGCCATCGAGATGGCTGAGCAGCAGGGCTTTCGCAAGATTGCCCAGGACGAGGAAGACGGCCAGGCGTTCGTCATCCTCTACAAGGCCATCGACCAGGTGCGCCAGTGCCTGGACACCATCGCCAACGATCCAGGCAGCCGGCGCATCCTGTTCCACGGCTGGAACTGCGCCCAGCTCGATGAAATGGCCCTGCCGCCGTGCCATCTGCTGTACCAGTTCCACCCCAATGTCGAGACCAAGGAAATCTCCCTGACCCTCTACATCCGCTCCAACGACCTGGGCCTGGGCACGCCGTTCAACCTCACCGAAGGCGCCGCGTTGCTGTCGCTGTTCGGTCGCCTGACCGGCTACACCCCGCGCTGGTTCACCTACTTCATCGGCGATGCCCATGTGTACGAGAACCACCTGGACATGCTCAACGAGCAGCTCAAGCGCGAGCCGCTGGCGGCGCCGAAGCTGGTGATCAGTGATCGCGTGCCGGAGTTTGCCAAGACCGGCAAGTATGAGCCTGAGTGGTTGGAGAAGATCGAGCCGAGTGATTTCAGCCTGGAAGGGTATGAGCACCATGCGCCGATGACTGCGCCGATGGCGGTCTGATCCAACAATTTTTGGGCCGCTTTGCGGCCCATCGCAGGCGACCCCGAAGCTAATGCCCGTGGCTGCGCCCCACATGTGAATGCTCGGTTTCCGGCACCGATACCGCCCCATTCACTTCCAACTGCTGCAAGATCGCGCACTCAGCCCCTGGTGCCGTGCAGCGTTGGCGCAACTCCACCAACTGCGCCTGCAATGCCATCAAGCCGTCGATGCGCGCCTGCACGTGCTCGATATGTTCATCGATCAAGGCATTGACGTTGCCGCATTGGCCTTGCGGACTATCGCGCAGGCGCAGCAGGCTGCGGATCTCATCGAGGGTCATGTCCAGTGTTCGGCAATTGCGGATGAAGGTCAGCCGCTCGACATGCGCCTGGGTATACAGCCGGTAGTTGCCCTCGCTACGGGCGGGCTCTGGCAGCAGTTGCTCGCGTTCGTAGTAGCGAATGGTCTCAACGGCGCAATCGGTGGCGTTGGCCAGTTCTCCGATCTTCATGACGAATCTCCCACAGATGGCTTGACCCTATAGTGGCTACAGGGTGTTCACTTGGCAACAGGCTCCCTTTAAGGACGAATCCATGAACCAGCCTGTCAGCCCCGATCACTCGCACGACCATGCCCATGCCCACGACCATGAGCATGGCGGCAAAGCTTCTTGCCACGACACCCACGCGCACAGCTGCTGTGGCTCTGCTGCTGCGCCAGCCTTGGTGCAACTGACCGAGAAGGCTAGCAGCTATGCGCAGCTCAGCCGCTTCCGCATCCAGGCCATGGACTGCCCTACCGAGCAGACCCTGATCCAGGACAAGCTGGGCAAGATGGCCGGCGTCGAGCAGCTGGAGTTCAACCTGATCAACCGGGTGCTCGGTGTGCGTCACACCTTGAGCGGCACCACCGCAATCGAGCACGCCATCGCTAGCCTTGGTATGCAGGCCGAACCGCTGACCGATGCCGACGAAGGCGCCCCGGCCCCCGCAGCCAAGACCCGTTGGTGGCCGCTGGCGCTGTCCGGGGTGGCGGCGATCGCTGCCGAGGTGGTGCATTTCACTGCGCTTGCGCCTGGTTGGCTGGTCGCTGTGCTGGCGCTGGCGGCGATCCTTGGCTGTGGCCTGGGCACTTACAAAAAGGGCTGGATCGCCCTGAAAAATCGCAATCTCAACATCAATGCGCTGATGAGCATCGCCGTGACCGGCGCCGTGCTGATCGGCCAATGGCCGGAAGCGGCCATGGTCATGGTGCTGTTCACCGTTGCCGAGCTGATCGAAGCGCGCTCGCTCGACCGCGCCCGCAACGCGATCAGTGGCCTGATGCAGCTCAGCCCGGACATGGCCACCGTGCAGCAGGCGGACGGCCAGTGGCGTGAGGTCGATGTCCGTGAGGTGACCCTCGGTGCGTTGGTGCGGGTACGTCCCGGCGAGCGGATCGGTCTGGATGGCGAGGTGGTCAATGGCCAATCTAGCGTCGATCAGGCGCCGATCACCGGCGAAAGCCTGCCTGTGGAGAAAAACAAAGGCGATAAGTTGTTCGCTGGCACCATCAACCAGGAGGGGGCGCTGGAGTATCAGGTGAGCGCTGCAGCCGGGCAGTCGACCCTGGCGCGCATCATCAAGGCCGTGGAAGAGGCCCAGGGCGCGCGCGCTCCGACCCAGCGCTTCGTCGATCGCTTCTCGCGCATCTACACCCCGGTGGTGTTCGCCGTTGCGCTGGCTGTGGCGATTATCCCGCCACTGTTCATGGCGGGTGCCTGGTTCGACTGGATCTACCGCGCCCTGGTGCTGCTGGTGGTGGCCTGCCCCTGTGCATTGGTGATCTCCACGCCGGTGACCATCGTCAGTGGCCTGGCCGCTGCTGCGCGCAAGGGCATTCTGATCAAGGGCGGCGTCTACCTCGAAGGGGGGCGCAAGCTGGACTTCCTTGCCCTGGACAAGACCGGCACGATCACCCATGGCAAGCCGGTGCAGACCGACTTCAAGCTGCTTGAGCCGCTGTTCGAAGGGCGTGCGCAAGCGTTGGCGGCAACCCTGGGCGAACGTTCAGATCACCCGGTTTCGCGTGCCATTGCCCGGTTCGGCAAGGAACAGGGTACGGCGCTGAGCGAGGTCAGCGCGTTCGCCGCATTGGCTGGGCGTGGCGTGCGTGGCGAGATCGACGGGGAGCTGTATCACCTGGGCAACCATCGCCTGGTCGAGGAGCTGGGGTTGTGCTCGCCTGAACTGGAAGCCGAGCTCGATGCATTGGAGCGCCAGGGGAAAACCGTGGTGCTGCTGCTTGACCGCAGCGGCCCGTTGGCGTTGTTCGCCGTCGCCGACACGGTCAAGGACAGCAGCCGTCAGGCCATCGCCGAGTTGCATGAGCTGGGCATCAAGACGGTCATGCTCACCGGCGACAATCCGCACACCGCCCAGGCGATTGCTGCCCAGGTCGGTATCGACCGAGCTGAAGGCAATTTGCTGCCCAGCGACAAGCTCAACACCATCGAGTCGCTGTACGCCGAAGGACACCGGGTCGGCATGGTCGGCGACGGGATCAACGATGCGCCGGCCCTGGCGCGGGCCGAAATTGGCTTTGCCATGGCCGCAGCGGGCACCGACACTGCGATCGAGACCGCCGATGTGGCGCTGATGGACGATGACTTGCGCAAAATCCCGGCCTTCGTCAGGCTGTCGCGGCAAAGTGCGGCGATCCTCACCCAGAACATCGTGTTGGCGTTGGGGATCAAAGCGATTTTCCTGGCGATCACCTTTGCCGGCATGGCCACTATGTGGATGGCGGTGTTCGCCGACATGGGCGTCAGCCTGTTGGTGGTGTTCAACGGCCTGCGCCTTTTGCGCAAATAAGGAACCTGCATGCTGAGTGCCGAGCTCAAAGCCTTCTACATGGTGGCCCGCCTGGGCAGCATTACCTTGGCGGCGAAGAAGCTCGGGCTCAGCCAGCCGACGGTGACCACGCAGATTCGCAACCTGGAAAGCCAGTATGCGGTGGAGCTGTTCTACCGCGGCGGTCGGCGCCTGGTGTTGAGCGAGGAGGGCGCGCGGCTGTTGCCGATGGTCAAGGCCTTGCTGCAGCAGGAAGCCGACATCGAATTCGAGCTGCGCAACAGTGGCCAGGCCCAGGGCAGTTTGCGCATTGCCGCGACGGCGCCGTACTACATCCTCGATCTGGTGAAGATCTTCCGCGAGCGCCTGCCGCAAGTGGACGTGGCGGTGGAGATCGGCAACTCCCAGCAGGTGCTGGAGATGCTCGAAGACTATCGGGTGGACATTGCTGCGTCATCGCAGCTGCTCGAAGATGCGCGCCTGATTCGCCGCGTGCTTGGCACTGATCCGCTGGTGGTGGCGGTGCACCGCAATCATTCGTTGGCTAACCGCCAGGTGGTGGCCATCGACGCCTTGGCCGGGCATTGCCTGCTGATGCGCGAGCAGGGCTCGACCACTCGCAAGCTGACCGAGCAGATGCTCGCCGATGCTGGGGTCAAGATCGGTGCGTTGCTGGAAATTGGCAGCCGCGAGTCGATTCGCGAGGCGGTGTTGCGCAACATTGGCATCAGCATCATTGCCCGCCATGAGGTGCCGCATAACCCTGAACTGCGGGTGCTGATGCTGGAGAATGCGCCGGTGATGCATGAGTACCTGTACTGCCTGAAGGAGCGGCGCCAGGCCAGGTTGCCGGCGGCGTTCCTCGGGGTGGCGCAAGAGGTGGCGGGGCTGTAGGCGATGCCGCGCCAACGGGGCGTCTGCGAGCTACACGGGCCTCGTGGGAGCGGGCTTGCCCCGCGATGACGTCCTTGTGCTCACCATCGCCATCGCGGGGCAAGCCCGCTCCCACGCAATCGCGCCGGCGGTCGACACTGAACGTGGCCACTACAAAATCCACCAATACCACTATCACCCGCTTTTGCCCTAAAGCCACATAACCTTCGCATTGGGTTCCTAGCATGGCCTGCATCTCTTCGACGAGGCCCTGTCATGACCCACGCCATCGCCACCCCAGGCGCACAGATGAAAGTGCGCGGTATCCACAAGCGCTTCGGCGCGTTTACCGCGCTCAACGATGTCTCCCTCGATATCGCCGCTGGCGAGCTGGTCTGCCTGCTCGGCCCGTCGGGCTGCGGCAAGACCACCCTGCTGCGCTGCATCGCCGGGCTCGAACGGCAGGACCGTGGGGCGCTGTACATCGGTGCTCGGGACATCTCCGAGCTGCCACCGCAGGCGCGTGACTACGGCATCCTGTTCCAGTCCTACGCGTTGTTCCCCAACCTCACGGTCGAAGCCAACATTGCCTACGGCCTGACCGGCTCCGGCCGCGAGCAGGCCCGCCAGCGCGTGGCCGAGATGCTCGAACTGGTTGGCCTGCTGGGCAGCGAGAAGAAATACCCCGGGCAGCTTTCCGGTGGCCAACAGCAGCGCGTGGCCCTGGCCCGCGCCCTGGCTCCGGCACCTTCGTTGCTGCTGCTCGACGAGCCAATGTCGGCGCTGGATGCGCGCGTTCGCGAGCATCTGTGCACTGAGCTACGCCAATTGCAGCGCCAGCTCGGCATTACCACCTTGATGGTTACCCACAACCAGGACGAGGCCATGCTGATGGCCGACCGCATCGCCGTGATGAACAACGGCCAGGTCGAGCAGTACGCCACACCGCAAGAAATCTACGACAAACCCGCGACGCCGTTCGTCGCAGAGTTCGTCGGTCAGGGCAACTGGCTGCCGTTCCAGCGCAGCGGCGACAGCCATGCCCAGGTTGGCGGGATGAGCATGCGCCTGGGGCCAAACGCGGCCCGCGCCAGCAGCGGTCGGCTGTTCTGCCGCCCGGAGGCGATCACGGTCAACCCGCTGGTGCATGAGGAAAACCTGTTCGCGGCCAAGGTCCAGGAGATCACCTTCCTCGGCAACCGCTGCCGAATGAGCTTCGAGCTGAAAACCCTGCCAGGGCATACCCTGCTCGCGGAAATTGCCCCAGAAGCCATGCCGCGCCTGGGTTCGCAAGACATCTGGGTGGCCCTGCCACCACAGAGCCTGCAGGTGTTTGCCTGAGATGGCCGCGCCAATCTCCTTGCCGCTCAAGCAAGCCAAGGCGGCGCCGGGCAAGGGCGTCGCCTTGGGTGACCGGTTGTTCGTGGTCGGCGGCAAGAGCCTGCTGCTGGTTCTGCTCGTACTGGCGGTACTGATGCCGCTGCTGGCGATCTTCTGGCGAGGTTTGAGCGCTGACGCAGGCCAAGGAGGCGGCCTGCTGGCGGCGCGCGAGCTGTTTGCCAGCGACAACTTCCACTGGCTGCTCGGCAACAGTTTGTCGGTGGCATGCACGGTGGCGGTCATCGTCATCCCGCTGGCCTATCTGTTCGCCTACGCCTTGCAGCGCACGCTGATCCCCGGCAAAGGCCTGTGGCGAGGGGTTTCCCTGCTGCCGCTGCTGGCGCCGTCGATGCTGCCGGCCATCGCCCTGGTCTATCTGTTCGGTAACCAAGGCCTGCTGCGCGGGCTGCTTAGCGACAATATCTATGGCTTCTGGGGCATCGTCCTGGGTGAGGCCATCTACACCTTTCCGCATGCCCTGATGATTCTGCTGTCGGCGCTGTCACTGGCTGATGCGCGTTTGTTCGATGCAGCATCGAGCATGGGCGCAGGCCCGGTGCGGGCGTTTTTCAGCATCACCTGGCCGGCCACGCGTCAGGCGGTGTTCGCCGCGTTCTGCCTGGTGTTCACCCTGACCATCACCGACTTTGGCGTGCCAGTCGTCGTTGGCGGCGATTATCAGGTGCTGGCGCTGGAGGCCTACAAGGCGGTGGTCGGCCAGCAACAGTTCGGCCGTGGCGCGTTGATTGGCATGGTCCTGCTGGTGCCAGCGCTGCTGAGCTTTACTGTCGATGCCTGGCTGCGCCGGCGTCAGGGCGAGGCGCTGAGTGGCCGTGCGCAGGTGTTCGAGCCCAAGCCATCGCGGCTGCGTGACGGCGTGTTCCTGGCTATCGTGCTGCTGATCTGTGTGGTGCTGCTGGCGGTCGTCGGCATGGCGGTGTACTCGTCGCTGGTCAAATTCTGGCCGTACAACCTGTCGCTGTCGCTCAAGCACTACAGGTTCGAGGACACCGCTGGCGGCGGTTGGCTGGCCTACCGCAACAGCGTGACCATGGCCTTGTGCACGGCGTTGATCGGCAGCGTGGTGATCTTCGCTGGTGCCTACTTGATGGAGAAGACCCAAGGCCAGCGCCTGCTCAACCAATCGCTGCGGCTGCTGAGCTTCATTCCGATGGCGGTGCCGGGCTTGGTCCTGGGCCTGGGCTACGTGTTCTTCTTCAATCTCAACGGCAACCCGCTGCATGTGTTCTACGGCAGCATGGCGCTGCTGGTGGTGTGCACCATCGCCCACTACCTGACTACCGCGCAGATGACCGCGACCACCGCCCTACGCCAGCTCGACGGCGAGTTCGAGGCGGCAGCGCTGTCGCTCAAGGCGCCGCTGTATCGGCATTTCTTGCGGGTGACCGTGCCGATCTGCCTGCCAGCGCTGCTGGACATCATCCGCTACCTGTTCGTCTCCGCGATGACCACGGTGTCGGCGGCGATCTTCCTCTACAGCCCCGACACCATCCTCGCGGCCGTCGCCGTGCTGAACATGGACGACGCCGGCAACGTCGGCGGCGCTGCTGCCATGTCGACCCTGATCCTGCTAACCAGTGCGACCGCCTCATTGCTGCTAGCCGCAGCTTCCCGCGGCCTGCTGCGCCGCTCCCAGGCCTGGCGCCAACGCGCGCCCGGCCATTGACCGACTGCCAACCCTGAAAGGAACCGCAACATGTTCAAGCCCTTTGCACTTGCCGCTGCCGTATCCGCTGTATTCAGCCTGCAGGCTACGGCCGCCGGAACCCAGCTGACGGTCTACACCGCCCTGGAGGCCGAGCAGCTCAAGAGCTACAAGCAAGCCTTCGAAAAGGCCAACCCGGACATCGAGATCAAGTGGGTGCGCGATTCCACCGGCATCATCACCGCCAAGCTGCTGGCGGAAAAAGACCGCCCGCAGGCCGACGCCGTGTGGGGGCTGGCGGCCTCCAGCCTGGCCATTCTCGACCAGCACCAGATGCTTGACGCCTATGCGCCAAAAGACCTGGAGAAGATCTCCAAAAACTACCGCGACGCCGCCAACCCGCCAGCCTGGGTGGGCATGGACGTGTGGGCCGCGACTATCTGCTTCAACACCGTCGAGGCCGAAAAGCAGGGCCTGAGCAAGCCCGTCAGCTGGCAGGACCTGACCAAGCCTGAGTACAAAGGCAAGATCGTCATGCCCAACCCGGCCTCCTCCGGCACCGGCTTCCTGGACGTCAGCGCCTGGCTGCAAACCTTTGGCGAGCCGCAGGGCTGGGCCTACATGGATGGGCTGCACCAGAACATCGGCCAGTATGTGCATTCCGGCTCCAAGCCCTGCAAGCTGGCAGCCTCGGGTGAATTCCCGATTGGTATTTCCTTCGAGTACCCGGCGGTGCAGCTCAAGCGCCAAGGGGCACCGCTGGACATCATCCTGCCCAAAGAAGGTCTAGGCTGGGAAATCGAAGCGACTGCAGTGATCAAGGGCACGCCGAAGGCAGAGGCGGCCAAGCGTCTGGCTGACTTCTCCGCAAGCCCTGCGGCAATGGAGCTGTACAAAGAAAACTTCGCAGTGCTGGCTGCGCCAGGAATCGCCAAGCCACAGACCGAGCTGCCAGCGGACTACGAGCAGCGCTTGATCAAGAATGACTTTGCCTGGGCTTCGAAGAACCGCGACCAGATCCTGGCTGAATGGCGCAAGCGCTATGACGGCAAGTCGGAGAAAGTGGCCCAGCAGTAAAGGTGCCTGGGGCCGCAAAGCGGCCCCAATAACCAATTGCCCAGGAAGATGTTCGAGCTGAGTGATGGCCTCGCCGATGTAGTTGTCGGCGCCGTGCTGTGGGATGAGCAGGCCAAGGAGGTGGGCGTGCCGGTGATCGATTTGCAGGTGTTGAAGGGCAAGGCGTTGGCGTCGCTGTTAAAGGGTGGGTGCTGCTGCTGGCCTCTTCGCGGGCAAGCCCGCTCCCACAGGTACCCCGGTGACTCCGAACTCAGCGCGGCACCTGTGGGAGCGGGCTTGCCCGCGAAGAGGCCCGAGCAGTCGCCATCACAACTGGCTAACCAACACCTCCAACTGCTCCTGGCGCTCCGCCTGGTTGACCCGCGCCCCAGGGTTGAGCGTCGACCACTGCGGATGCGCCCGGGCCTTGTTCAGGGCCTCAGGCAACTTGCCTTCGCGCCAGGCTTTTTCATCCGCAGCGCCCAGGCGAATGCTGTCCTGCGCCGCATGCCCACGGCTTTCCAAGGCCTGCACCAACTGCTGCTGGCGCAACGCCAATAGGCGCAAGACACTGTCATCCACGGTCAGCTCGCGCTGGCCCTTCAACTTGCCCATCAACCTTGAGCCGTAATTGCGCGCGGTCTGCAATGCGCCGCCAGCGATGGCCCCGGCCAGCGCGGCAGCGCCAAGGGTCAGGCCGCCGACCAATAGATCCACACCGGCGCCGGCCGCAGCACCGGCGGCAACTCCGCTGCCCAGGCGCACGCCCAACAGCTTGAGGGTTTCCGGGTTGAACAGATCATCTCCCCAGCGCCCGTCCAGCAGCGGCAGGTCGCCGGCATTGGCGTCTTCGCGGCGGAACGCATACAGCTTGAGCAATGCTTCGACACAGCGCTGCTCACGTTGACGCACATCCTGGCGCAGCGCTTCGATGGCCTTGGCTTCAGCCGCAGGCTCGGCCTCGACACTGCGTCGGCAGGCGGCGCAGTCGAGCAACAATTCGGCGATCAGGCGTTTGCCGCTATGCTGGCGGGCCAGGCGCTGAGCCTGCTGATCGTCGATCAGGCGCTGGAGCGAGGGGCGCGCGTCCTCCAGCAGCAGGGCCAGGCTTTCATACAGCCGCCGCTCACCGTCTTCAGGAGGGGCAACGCTGTCGAATCGCACTAACGCGTGCAGGCCAAGGCGAGCGAGGGCTTCGCGCCATTCGGGCTCGCGGTGTTGGCTGCTGGCGACGAAGTTGAGCACCGGCAGCAGCGGTTTGCCGCAGCTGGCCAGCACTTCCAGCTCATCACGGTACTTGGCCAGCACCGGTTCACGGGCATCGATCACATACAGCCCGGCATTGCTCGCCAGCAGCTGGCGCAGCACCTTGGCTTCCTGCTCGAAGCGCTGGCGCGCCTCACTGCCCTGGAGGAAGCGCTGTAGGCGCGCCGGCCCGTCCAACCGCTCACCAGGGCGTTCCAGCCGTTCCAGGTAATCGAGCAGGGCGATGGCGTCTTCCAGCCCTGGCGTATCGTACAACTCCAGCAGCGGCTCGCCGTCGACCGACAGTCGTGCGCCTTCGACATGGCGGGTGGTGCTGGGGCGGTGCGACACCTCGCCGAAACCGACGTCACGGGTCAGGGTGCGCAGCAGCGAGGTCTTACCGACGTTGGTGTGGCCGACCACGGCCAGTTTCAGTGGCTCAGTCATGGCCATGCTCCAACCAGGTCAGGGGCGAGGTATCAGCGTGAGGCAGGCCGAGGCGGTCGAGGGCTTCGTGCCAGTCACCCAGGCGCGCCGCATCCAGTGCTTGGCCGGGAAGCGCCTGGAGCAGCCAGACACGCGTGGCGCCGGCATTGCGGGCAAGCTCGGCGAGCAACGCCAGGCTGCCGCGGTCCGGCGAGCGGCGTGGGTCGCAGGCGATGGCCAGGCGCGCCGGTGGAAAGCGACTCAGTTGCTCAAGCAGCTTGTTGCGTGACTCACGGCTGTCGAGGATGCCAGCGTCGGTTACGCCTGGGGCAAGCTTGGGCGGCCACGGGCGCTGGTCGTCCAGTTCGAGCCCTACCAGCAACGCGCCGCTGGCACCTGATTCCAGTTGTCCGGGCTGGAAATGCGGCAGGGCATCTGGCGCCGCATCTTGTACGCCAAGGCGTTCGCTGCGCGGCATCAATGCATCGCGCAGTTGGGCATAGCCGGGCAGGCTCAAGTCCAGCGCCAGGCGTTGGCGCCCTTGGCGCCAGCGCCACAGGCACAGCAGCGCCAGTAGCAAGCGCGGCAGCAGGCCGTACACCAGCACTACCCCGAGCAGCCAACTGGCCCAGGCCTGACGCGCCAGGTCGAGGGCCGGCAGCGTATCGCCGCTGGCGCGGATCATGGCTTCATCGGGCACGGCAAAGCCCAGCAACGAGGGCAGGGCGCCGAGGGCATGCGTGAGGCTGATGAAGGGCTCGGCGGCGAGCAGGGTGGTTTCCCAGACGAAGCCATAGCGCCGAGTCGCCAGCAACGCCAATAGCATCAGCAATGCGGCGATCATCGCCAACAGCCACAAGCCATGGACCAGCGCGCCCAGTAGCCAGCGGTTGAGGCGCTGGCGCTGCAGCAGAATCAGTAACGCCGGCGCCAGTTGTGCGGCTTTGGCATCGCGGGCAAAGCGCTCGCTGAGCCATAGCCACAGGCGGCCCAGCACGGCGCCTTGTTCACCTGCGGTGAGGAAACTGACGGCCCAGCCGATCAGCATCAGCAGGTTTAGCCCAAGCAGGCTGCCCAGCGCCCAGAACACATTCACCGGTCGTTGGCCATCGCCCAAAGCCGCCAGGCCAAGGCCTGCGCCGCTGAACAGGGCAAACAGCAGCAGCGCCAGCAAGGCCAGGCGCGCGCCCTGTTTCCAGTGGCGCAGGGCCTCGGCCATGCCATCGCGCTCGGCCAGCCACAGGGCGCGGGTCTCGATGCGTGCCGCCAGGTCGCCGCCAAGCTGGCGGGCACGGCGGTTGGCTTCCTGGTCTTCCAGGGGGCCGGCGTGTTCCTCGCGCAGGCGCACCGCTTCGGTGAGCCAGCGCTTGTCGAGTGGAGTCGGTGCAGTCACAAGGTCTTCCATTGCACAGGTCAGGGCACAAGCTTAACCCAGGCTTGGTTTGCTATCCTCGCCGACATGAATACATCACTCCCCCTCAGCCTGATCGCGGCGTGCGCCGAGAACCGCGTGATTGGCATCGACAATTCCATGCCCTGGCACCTGCCGGGGGATTTCAAGTACTTTAAGGCCACCACCTTGGGCAAGCCGATCATCATGGGTCGCAAGACCTGGGATTCGCTCGGCCGGCCGCTGCCAGGGCGGCTGAACATCGTCGTCAGCCGTCAGCCGGGGTTGCAGCTTGAAGGTGCCGAAGTGTTCGCGTCGCTGGAGCAGGCACTGCAACGCGCCGAGCAGTGGGCCAAGCAGCAGGGCGTCGATGAGCTGATGCTGATTGGCGGCGCGCAGCTGTACGCGCTGGCGCTGGAGCAGGGGTTGGTCAGCCGCATGTACCTGACGCGGGTCGAGCTGTCGCCAGAAGGTGATGCCTGGTTCCCTGAGTTCGACCAGGCGCAGTGGGCACTGGCCTCCAGCCAGGCGCAGCCAAGCGAAGGCGACAAGCCGGCTTATCATTTCGAGGTGTGGGACAAGCGTTGAGACACGGGGGCCGCAAGCGGCCCCAAATGCTCAGGACTGACTCAGTTGCGCATGCCGATCATCACCCAGTACTTGATGATCGGTCTGCTTGAGCAACTGGCTGGTCACCACGCCCGCGGTCATCGACCCACTCACGTTCAACGCCGTGCGGCCCATGTCGATCAGCGGTTCTACCGAGATCAACAGCGCCACCAGTTCAACCGGCAGCCCCATCGCTGGGAGCACGATCAGCGCGGCGAAGGTCGCACCCCCGCCAACTCCGGCGACCCCTGCCGAGCTCAGGGTCACGATGGCCACCAGTGTGGCGATCCACAGCGGGTCGAAGGTGTCGATGCCCACCGCTGGGGCAACCATCACTGCCAACATGGCCGGGTACAGACCGGCGCAGCCGTTCTGGCCGATGGTGGTGCCAAACGAAGCGCTGAAGCTGGCAATCGACTGCGGCACACCCAGGCGGCGGGTTTGCGCTTCGATGTTCAGCGGAATGCTCGCCGCACTGGAGCGGCTGGTGAAGGCGAACGTCAGCACGGGCCAGACCTTACGGAAGAAGCGCAGCGGGCTGACGCCGGTAGCGGCCAGGATCACCCCGTGAATCACGAACATCAGCCCCAGGCCGAGGTAGGACACCAGCACGAAACTGCCCAGCTTGAGGATGTCGTCCAGGTTGGAACTGGCGACTACCTTGGTCATCAAGGCCAGCACGCCGTAAGGGGTGAGCGTCATCACCAGGCGCACCAGGCGCATCACCCAGGCTTGCAGGGTGTCGATGGCCGACAGGGCGCGCTCGCCCTTGTCTTTGTCGTCCTTGATCAACTGCAGCGCGGCCAGGCCCATGAACACGGCGAAGATCACCACGCTGATGATCGAGGTCGGCTTGGCCCGGGCCAGATCCGCTACCGGGTTGCTGGGGATAAACGACAGCAGCAGCTGCGGGACATTGAGGTCGGCGACCTTGCCGGCGTAGTCGCTCTGGATCGCTTGCAGGCGCGCCGCTTCTGGCACGCCCGCAACCAGCCCTTCGGCGCTGAGGCCGAACAGGTTAGTCAGAACGATACCGATCAGCGCGGCAATGGCGGTGGTCAGCAGCAGGGTGCCAATGCTTAGCACACTGATCCGGCCCAGCGAGGAGGCGTTGTGCAGGCGGGCGACGGCGCTGAGGATCGAGGCGAAGATCAGCGGCATGACGATCATCTGCAACAGGCCGACATAGCCGTTGCCGATCAAGTCGAGCCAGCCGATGGTGGCCTTGAGCACCGGATGGCCGGCGCCGTAAATGCTGTGCAGGACCAGGCCGAATACCACGCCCAGCACCAGACCGAGCAAGACTTTCTTGGCCAGGCTCCACTGGGTGCGGCGGGTTTGTGCCAGGCCCAGCAACAGGGCCAGCAATGCCAGCAGATTGAGTGACAGCGGCAGGTTCATTGAAGCTCCAGAATCGAATACAAGGCGTCGCGTCTGTGCGCGATTGCGAACGCAAATGCTAACAGCCTGAAAACAAACGAATTTATATTCAAATGGAATGTGCTTAGTCGTTATTGGAATAACACGCTGTCGTTATTGGGCAATCAAGGCGGCGCTTCGAGTTGTTTTGAGGTCGTTGTGGGCCACCCAGTGCGCGGATTGTTGGCTAGCGTTGTTGGGCCAACCTTTCAGGAGCGCTGCACATGACGAACGCTGCGAAGATGCTCGCGGCAGGCCTGGCCCTGGTCCTGAGCCTCGACACCTGGGCCACCGAGCTCAAGCACTGGCCCACTGAGGCCGCCAAGCGACTGGACAGCATGATCGCCGCCAATGCCCACAAGGGTAATTACGCGGTGTTCGACATGGACAACACCAGCTACCGCTTCGATCTCGAAGAAGCCCTGCTGCCGTTCATGGAGAACAAAGGCCTGCTCAGTCGGGACAAGCTCGACCCTTCGTTGAAGCTGATGCCGTTCAAAGACACCGCCGAGCACAAGGAGAGTTTGTTCAGCTATTACTACCGGCTCTGTGAGATCGACGACATGGTCTGCTATCCCTGGGTCGCCCAGGTGTTCGCGGGCTTTACCCTCAAGGAGCTGAAGGTGCAGGTCGATGCGCTGATGGCCTCGGGCAAGCCGGTACCTAGCACCTATTTTGAAGGGGATCAGGTCAAGGCGATCGAGGTGCAGCCGCCCAAGGTGTTCACTGGCCAGACCGAGCTGTTCAACAAGTTGATGGAGAACGGCATCGAGGTCTATGTGATTTCCGCTGCATCCGAGGAGCTGGTGCGCATGGTTGCTGCCGATCCCAAGTACGGCTACAACGTGAAGCCTGAGAACGTCATTGGCGTCAGTTTGCTGCTCAAGGATCGCGACAGCGGTCAGCTGACCACAGCACGTAAGCAGATCTCGGCAGGGCACTATGATCCCAAGGCCAATGAGTCGCTGGAGCTGACCCCTTATCTGTGGACCCCGGCGACCTGGATGGCCGGCAAGCAGGCGGCGATCCTGACCTATATCGATGAATGGAAGAAACCGGTGCTGGTGGGGGGCGACACCCCCACCAGCGACGGCTACATGCAGTTTCATGGAGTCGATATTGGCAAGGGCGGGATTCACCTGTGGATCAATCGCAAGGCCAAGTACCTGGATCAGCTTAACGGCATGATCGCCAAGCACGCCGCGGCGCAGGCCAAGGAAGGCTTGCCGGTGACGGCCGACAAGAACTGGGTGATCGTTACCCCTGAGCAGATTCAGTGAGGGTCAATCGCGGGGCAAGCCCGCTCCCACGAGGGCGTGGGTGATTGCTCAACGGCGCGGCCAGTCGCGGCTTGCGTGGGAGCGGGCTTGCCCCGCGATGAGGTCGCCCCAGGCATAAAAAAACGGCGCACCAGGCGCCGTTTTCTATCTCTCGCTAAGCCTTACAGCCCATCGAGCATCGCTTTGTTACGCACAGCCCCTTTATCAGCACTGGTCGCCAACAAGGCATAGGCCTTCAGCGCGGTGGTCACCTTGCGCGGACGCACTTCAACAGGCTTCCAGCCCTTCTGGTCCTGCTCAACCCGACGCTGCGCCAGCTCTTCGTCGCTGACCAACAGGTTGATGGAGCGGTTGGGAATGTCGATCAGGATCTTGTCGCCATCGCGCACCAGCCCGATGGCACCACCCGCGGCGGCCTCCGGCGAGGCATGGCCGATCGACAGACCCGAGGTACCACCCGAGAAGCGGCCATCGGTGAGCAGGGCGCAGGCCTTGCCCAGGCCTTTGGACTTCAGGTACGAGGTGGGGTAGAGCATCTCTTGCATGCCCGGGCCGCCTTTCGGACCTTCGTAGCGGATGATGACGATGTCGCCGGCCTTCACTTCGTCGGCGAGGATGCCGCGCACCGCGCTGTCCTGGCTCTCGAAGATCTTGGCGTTGCCTTCGAACACGTGGATCGACTCGTCGACGCCAGCGGTTTTCACCACGCAGCCATCCAAGGCGATGTTGCCGTACAGCACCGCCAGGCCGCCTTCTTGCGAATAGGCGTGCTCGACGCTGCGGATGCAACCTTCGGCGCGGTCGTCATCGAGGGTTTCCCAACGGGTCGATTGGCTGAATGCGGTCTGGGTCGGGATACCGGCGGGGCCAGCCTTGAAGAAGGTGTGCACCGCTTCATCGTCGGTCTGGGTGATGTCCCACTTGGCGATGGCTTCTTCCATGCTGGCGCTGTGCACGGTCGGCAGGTCGGTGTGCAGCAGGCCGCCACGGGCCAGCGAGCCGAGGATGCTGAAGATGCCGCCAGCGCGGTGGACGTCTTCCATGTGGTACTTCTGGATGTTCGGCGCAACCTTGCATAGCTGCGGCACTTTGCGCGACAGGCGATCGATGTCGCGCAGGTCGAAGTCGACCTCGGCTTCCTGGGCAGCGGCCAGCAGGTGCAGGATGGTGTTGGTCGAACCGCCCATGGCGATGTCGAGCATCATGGCGTTCTCGAACGCCTTGAAGTTGGCGATGTTGCGCGGCAGCACCGATTCGTCGTTTTCGCCGTAGTAGCGCTTGCACAGCTCGACGATGGTCCGCCCCGCAGTGAGGAACAGCTGCTCGCGGTCGGAGTGGGTGGCCAAGGTCGAGCCATTGCCAGGCAGAGCCAGGCCCAGGGCTTCGGTCAGGCAGTTCATCGAGTTGGCGGTGAACATGCCGGAGCACGAACCGCAGGTCGGGCAGGCGCTGCGCTCGTACTCGGCGACTTTCTCGTCGGAGGCCGAAGAGTCGGCGGCGATGACCATGGCGTCGACCAGGTCCAGGCCGTGGCTGGCCAGTTTGGTCTTGCCGGCTTCCATCGGGCCGCCAGAAACGAAGATCACCGGGATGTTCAGGCGCAGGGCGGCCATCAGCATGCCGGGGGTGATCTTGTCGCAGTTGGAGATGCACACGATGGCGTCAGCACAGTGGGCGTTGACCATGTACTCCACGGCGTCGGCGATGATCTCGCGGCTTGGCAGCGAGTAGAGCATGCCGTCGTGGCCCATGGCGATGCCGTCGTCGACCGCGATGGTGTTGAATTCCTTGGCCACGCCACCGGCGCGTTCGATCTCGCGGGCGACCAGTTGGCCCAGGTCCTTCAGGTGCACGTGACCTGGGACGAACTGGGTGAACGAGTTGGCGATGGCGATGATCGGTTTCTTGAAGTCGTCGTCCTTCATCCCGGTAGCGCGCCACAGGGCACGGGCACCGGCCATGTTGCGGCCGTGGGTGGAAGTCTTGGAACGATAATCAGGCATGAAGCACTCCTGGCGGCTGAATCAGGTCAGTAACAAATAGGGAAGTGAGCTTCTCTTGTCCTTAGTGCCCCAGGCCGGTTGCCGCTGGCACGGATGAGGCCGAAAACACTGCAGGATCGCCGCAGGCTCGACCAGAGCTCATAAACCCGCCGGGGGATGTCTGGCGATGAATACGCCGATTCTACACCGCTGGCGCCGCGAGGGAATGCCGATGTGCCCGGTGGGAGGTAGGCCTGGTATGGCCGAATTGTCGTAGGACGCTTCCCAAATACCTCGATGGCGCGTTTTTCCTGCTGACGCCCGCCCCCGCGCTGCCTATTATCCCCGCGCCGCATGTGCGGCTTGACGAGATACATTCTCAATGGACCTTCCCAGTTTTCAGTTCTTCACGAACTCGCACACTGGCACTGAGCGCGCTGTCGCCAGGGCATCCAAAGGCTTGAGCCCACGCGGCTGAGGTTTGCGGGCGCCTGCTTCGGCGCCTGGAGAACCTTATGCACTATTCATCTGATTTTCTCGCTGCACACGCCCACCTGCGCCAGGCCGCCCAGGCTCGGCGCGACGGCCTGCTACAGGCTGGGCCTTATGACGAGGGCACCGCCGGTGCCTTGATGACCAGCGAATATTCGAGCCTGGACAGTGGACTGAGCGCCAGCCAGGCGATCGACATGCTGCGTCGCGAGGCGGCCGATGCCGAAACCATCTATCAATCGTATGTGCTCGATGAGCGGCGCAACGTGCTGGGCACGGTTTCGCTGCGTGAGCTGATTCTTGCCGCCCCATACCAACCCATCGAGCAGATCATGCAGCGCAAGGTCATCTGCGTGGCCACCGGTACCGCCCAGGAACAGGTCGCCCGGCTGATTCGCGAGCACGACCTGCTCGCTGTGCCGGTGCTCGATGAGCTGGCGCGGCTGGTAGGCATCGTCACCTGCGAGGATGCGTTGGATGTGGTGGTGGAAGAGGCGACCGAAGACTTTCATAAAGGCGCGTTGATCACCACCCATGTTGGCAATTTGCGTGATGCCACCGTGGGCCTGCTTTATCGCAAGCGAGTGTTGTGGCTGGTGTTGCTGGTGTTCGGCAACCTGTTCTCAGGTGCAGGCATCGCGGCGTTCGAGGAAACCATCTCAGCCCATATCGCACTGGTGTTCTTCTTGCCGCTGCTGGTCGATAGCGGCGGCAATGCCGGCGCGCAGTCGGCGACATTGATGGTGCGTGGGATCGCCACGGGCGAAGTGATGATGCGCGACTGGTTGCGCATGCTCGGGCGTGAATGCGGGGTGGCGTTGGCGCTGGGTGCGACCATGGCCGTGGCGGTGGCATCGCTGGGGGTACTGCGCGGCGGACCAGAGATCGCGCTGATCGTGGCCAGCAGCATGTTGGTAATCGTGTTGATCGGCAGCTTGATCGGCATGAGCCTGCCGTTCATGTTCACCCGGCTCAAGCTCGATCCGGCAACGGCCAGTGGACCGCTGGTGACATCGATTGCCGATGCGGTGGGGGTGTTGATCTACTTCGGGATTGCATCGCAGGTGCTGGATATCTGATCTGTAGCGATCAAGGCGACTGCGTGGGAGCGGCTCCATGAACGTTACTAGGTGAACGCGACTACGTGAACGCGACTGCGTGGGAGCGGGCTTGCCCCGCGATAGCGATCGTTCGCCAGACCTGCAGGTCGGATCGATCGCTATCGCGGGGCAAGCCCGCTCCCACG
>NZ_JBJDNG010000008.1:62819-266990 GCF_044900155.1 Pseudomonas sp. NPDC088890
CACGCAGCCCACGCAGCCCACGCAGCCCACGCAGCCCACGCAGCCCACGCAGCCCACGCAGCCCACGCAGCCCACGCAGCCCACGCAGCCCACGCAGCCCACGCAGCCGCATTCACGCGGCGCGGCCTGGATCAGCTGTTAGGCAGCAACCGACAGGTGATGCTCTTGATGTAGCGCGTTTCAGGAATGGCCGGGTGCACCGGATGATCCGGGCCTTGGCCGCCGCGCTCGAGCAACTGCATGTTGCGGTCCAGGTGACGGGCGCTGGTCAGCAGGATGCTGTTCAGGTCATCTTCAGGCAGGTGCATGGAGCACGAGGCACTGACCAGAATGCCGTCCTTGGTCAGCATGCGCATGGCCTGTTCGTTGAGGCGGCGGTAGGCGGCCTCGCCGTTTTTCAGGTCTTTCTTGCGTTTGATGAAGGCGGGTGGGTCGGCGATGATCACATCGAAGCGCTCTTCAGCGGCCTTCAGCTCGCGCAGGGCCTCGAACACGTCACCTTCGATACAGGTGACTTTCTCGCTGATGCCGTTCAGCGCTGCGTTGCGCTCGACGCCATCGAGGGCGAAGCCGGAGGCATCGACGCAGAACACTTCGCTGGCGCCGAACGCGCCGGCCTGTACACCCCAGCCACCGATGTAGCTGAACAGATCCAGCACGCGCTTGCCGCTGACGTACGGCGCCAGGCGCGCGCGGTTCATGCGGTGGTCGTAGAACCAGCCGGTCTTTTGTCCTTCACGTACCGGTGCTTCGAATTTCACCCCGTTCTCTTCCAGCGCGACCCAATCCGGTACTTCGCCGTAGACGGTCTCGACGTAGCGCTGCAGGCCTTCGGCATCACGGGCGGCGGAGTCGTTCTTGAACAGGATGCCGCTTGGCTTGAGTACCTGGACCAGGGCGGCGATCACGTCGTCCTTGTGCTGTTCCATGGTCGCCGAGGCCAGCTGTACCACGAGGATGTCGAAGAAGCGGTCGACTACCAGGCCTGGCAGCAGGTCAGAGTCGCCATAGACCAGGCGGTAGCACGGCCTGTCGAACAGCCGTTCACGCAGCGACAGCGCCACGTTGAGGCGGTGCACCAGCAGCGACTTGTCCAGCGGCAGCTTGATGTCACGCGACAGCAGGCGAGCGCAGATCAGGTTGTTCGGGCTCAGCGCGACGATGCCCAGCGGCTTGCCGTTGGCTGCCTCGAGGATCGCCTGTTGGCCGGCTTGCAGGCCTTGCAGCGGGGTCGCGGTGACATCGACTTCGTTGCTATAGACCCACAGGTGACCGGCGCGCAGGCGGCGATCGGCATTGGCTTTGAGGCGTAGGCTGGGCAGGGACATGACGTCGCTCCGGAAAAAAGAGCGGGAGTATAACGTGTTGGCCCCAGCTTCGCTGTGGGGCGCGACAAAGCGCGGGCGGGTTCGGGTGTTTAGCTGCAAACACGCCAAGACTGACAGCACGCGCAGGTCGCTGCGGACATCTCAGGTATAAAGTTAAGCGCCGTTCGAACGATCCAGTGATTGGTGCCCTGCAGGAGTACAGGGTTAAAATCCCATGTCCTTACCGAGTGCGTGCCCAATGTCCCAGGAACTCAGCCCCGAACAGATCCAACAAGCCTTGCAAGGCATTACCATTCCGCCGCAGCCGCAGATCATGGTCGACCTGCAGTTCGAGCAGTACATGCCCGATCCGGATCTGGAAACCATCGCCAAGCTGATCGCCCAGGACCCGGGCCTCTCCGGCGCGTTGCTCAAACTGGTTAATTCGCCGCATTTCGGCCTTTCCAACAAGATTGGATCGATCCAGCGAGCGGTCAATCTGCTCGGCAGCCGTTCGATCATCAACCTGATCAACGCCCAGTCGATCAAGGGCGAAATGAGCGACGAGACCATCGTCACCCTCAACCGCTTCTGGGACACTGCCCAGGACGTGGCGATGACCTGCCTGACCCTGGCCAAGCGCACCGGTATTCAGGCAGCAGACGAGGCTTACACCTTGGGCCTGTTCCACGATTGCGGTGTGCCGCTGATGCTCAAGCGCTTCCCCAATTACATGGACGTGCTGGAAGACGCCTATGCCACGGCAAGCGAACAAATCCGCGTGGTCGACACCGAGAACCGGGTGTTCAATACCAACCATTCGGTGGTGGGGTACTTCACCGCCAAGTCCTGGCGCTTGCCAGAGCACATCAGCGCGGCGATCGCCAACCACCACAATGCGTTGGCGGTGTTCCGCGATGAGTCCTCGCGCAACACCCAGACTCAGCTGAAAAACCTGCTGGCGGTGTTGAAGATGGCCGAGCACATCTGCGCCTCTTATCGGGTGCTGGGCAACCAGAACGTCGACCATGAGTGGAATGTGGTTGGTCCACTGGTGCTCGACTACATCGGTTTGTCGGAGTACGACTTCGAAAACCTCAAGCAGACCATTCGCGAACTGGGCGGGCACTGACCGATGCCTGAATTGCCCGAAGTCGAGACTACCCGGCGCGGTATTGCGCCGTATCTGGAGGGCCAGCGGGTCAACCGCGTGGTGGTGCGTGAGCGGCGCTTGCGCTGGCCGATTCCGGAGGACCTGGATGTGCGTCTGTCCGGCCAGCGCATCGTCACGGTGGAGCGGCGGGCCAAGTACCTGTTGATCAATGCCGAGGTGGGCACGTTGATCAGTCATTTGGGTATGTCGGGCAATCTGCGCCTGGTTGAGCTGGGCTTGCCCGCGGGCAGGCACGAGCATGTGGATATCGAGCTGGAGTCAGGGCTGGCGCTGCGCTACACCGATCCGCGTCGGTTTGGCGCGATGCTTTGGTCGCTCGACCCGCTGAACCATGAGCTGCTGCTGCGGCTGGGGCCGGAACCACTGACCGATCTGTTCGACGGCGATCGGTTGTTCCAGCTGTCGCGGGGCCGCTCGATGGCGGTCAAGCCGTTCATCATGGACAACGCGGTGGTGGTTGGCGTGGGCAATATCTATGCGACCGAGGCGTTGTTCGCCGCCGGGATCGATCCACGGCGTGAGGCTGGGGGGATCTCCCGGGCGCGCTATTTAAAGCTGGCGATCGAGATCAAACGGGTGCTGGCGGCGGCCATCGAACGCGGTGGTACCACCTTGCGCGATTTCATTGGTGGCGATGGGCAGCCGGGCTACTTCCAGCAGGAGCTGTTTGTCTATGGGCGCGGTGGGATGCCGTGCAAGCTGTGCGGTACCCCTTTGCGTGAGCTGAAGCTGGGGCAACGCGCTAGTGTCTATTGCCCGCGTTGTCAGCGCTGACGCTATCGCGGGGCAAGCCCGCTCCCACGCAGTTCTGAGCTGCGCCCCAGATGATGGATGGGTGTCCAACATCTGGGACGCAGCTCATTCTTCGATACTGAGACGGCGTGGGAGCGGGCTTGCCCCGCGATTTTCCTGCTCCAGGTTAAGGAGCGATCAAAGCCTCGCCCACACCGCGCGGATCACTTGCCGCTTCTAGCGTCCCCGCCGCCTTGTCCCAATACAGCACCTGCTGATTGCCGTAGCTACGCCCCAGGTCCTTCAGGCGATACCCGCGAGCCTCCAGCTCAGCTTTTTGCACAGCGCTGAACGTCCCCGGCTCATGCTCAACCACGTCCGGCAGATATTGGTGGTGATACCGCGCCGTCGCCGGCCATTCGCTCACCGGTCGGCCCTCAAGAAAACCCATCACCGACAGCAGCACCATGCTCGGAATCCGGCTGCCCCCCGGCGTGCCGAAGCTGGCCAACTGGGTCGGGCTCTCGATAAAGCTGGGGCTCATGCTCGACAGTGGGCGCTTGCCTGCGGCCACGGCATTGGCCTGGCTGCCAGCGAGTCCATAATTATTACTGCCGTGTGGATCGGCGGCAAAGTCGTCCATCTCGTTGTTGAGCACCACGCCACTGCCTGGCACGGTGAAGGCCGCGCCGAATGGCAAGTTGACCGAAAGGGTGGCTGACACTGCATTGCCGTCGGCGTCGATCACCGCAAAGTGCGTGGTGTGATCGCCTTCGCGCCATGCCGGTGCGGGGGCCAAGGTGCTGCTGGGTGTGGCTTGATAAACGTCGATGCTGTCGGCCAGTCCAGTCAGGTAGCTGCGCGCCAGCAGGCGATTGATCGGGTTGCTGACGTAATCCGGGTCGCCCAGTAGCCCACGATCTCGATAGGCGCGGCGCAGCACTTCAATCACGTAATGGCTGCGTTGGACCGGCTCGGCGCTTTGCCAGGGCAGGCGCTGGAGCATGGCCAGGCTTTGCGCCAAGGCCACGCCACCTGCCGAGGGCGGTGGGCTGCTGATCAATTGGCGTTGGTTGGCCAGGTTGAAACGCAACGGCTCACGCCAGGCGGTGCGGTAGTTGGCCAGGTCATCGAGGGTCCAGATACCGCCAGCCTCGCGGATTCCATCTACCAACTGTTCGGCCAGCACGCCTCGGTAAAAGCCATCACGGCCGTCATCGGCCATGCGTTGCAGGGTGCGGGCCAGCTCTGGCTGGCGGATTACCGCGCCCAGCGGCGGAACCTGGTTGCTTACCAAAAATAACCGTGCGCTTTCCGGATCGTCACGCAGCGCACTCAGGCGCATAGTGGCGCGGTCGCGATAGATGCGGTCCACGGTAAAGCCCTGGTTCGCCAGGCGGATGGCTGGGGCAAGGCTGTCCTTGAGCGGCAGCTTGCCGTGAGTCGCAGCGAGTTCGGCCAGGGCTTGAGGCAGGCCGGGAATGGCTGCGGCCAACGCGCCATTGATCGAAAGCCCCGGGCTGACTTTGCCCTGCTTGAGGTACATGTCCTCGGTTGCGCCGCCAGGGGCGCGCTCGCGGGCGTCGAGGAAGCGGTAGCGCGGGGTTTGCCCAGCTTCTCGCAGCAGGAAGAAACCACCGCCGCCAAGCCCCGAACCATAGGGTTCGACCACTGCCAGCGCAGCGCTGACGGCAATCGCTGCATCAAAGGCGTTACCACCTTGCGCAAGGATTTGGCCTGCTGCCGCAGTGGCTTGCGCATGCGGGCTGGCGACTGCCGCGCGGCCAGGACCTTGGGCGTGGGCCGCAGTCGCCAACAGCGCCAAAACGGCGCCCAGGGCTGCCCTGCGAAACGCGCCGACGAACGGCATCAGGCTTTGCCGGTGATCCGACGGTATTTGGCCATCAGTTCGTCTTCGGTTTCCGGGTGGGCTTCATCCAAGGGGATGCAGTCGACCGGACAAACCTGCTGACACTGCGGCTCGTCGTAATGGCCCACGCACTGGGTGCACAGGTTTGGGTCGATCACGTAGATCTCTTCGCCTTGGGAGATGGCGGCGTTCGGGCACTCGGGTTCGCAGACGTCGCAGTTGATGCAATCGTCGGTGATGATCAGGGACATGGGGGCTCCGGCCGGGGCTCTGGGCCCGGGCATGTTTCAGACCTAATGGGCACAATTGTGCCGCAATCGCGCCCGCAGTGCACGCGGGCGCGACGCTCAGGTCGGGTAGATCACTTCTTGAAGCGTTCGGTCAGGGCTTCGGCCACCACCGGATGGACGAACTTGGTGATGTCACCGCCCAGTGCGGCTATCTCACGGACCAAGGTCGAGGAAATGAACGAATAGCGCTCCGACGGCGTCAGGAACAGGCTCTCGACGTCCGGTGCCAGCTGGCGGTTCATGTTCGCCAATTGGAATTCGTACTCGAAATCCGAGACCGCGCGCAGGCCTCGCAGGAACACATTGGCATTCTGCTCCTTGGCGAAATGCGCAAGCAGGCTGGAGAAGCCGATGACTTCGACATTGGGCAGGTGCCTGGTGACCTCACGGGCCAGCTCAACCCGCTGTTCCAGGGGGAACAATGGATTTTTCTTGGGGCTGGCCGCCACAGCGATGATCACGTGATCGAACAGACGCGAAGCGCGCTCGACCAGGTCGCCATGGCCCTTGGTAATAGGGTCGAAAGTACCCGGGTACAACACTCGGTTCATCGCGTCATCCTGGCTTGGAGTGCGTTGGGGAGTCGGATGGTAGCGCAGCGATTGCGCCCGGCCAAGCGGTGCGGCCTGACGAAGGCACTATAGACAGTACGGCTATGGCTTGTCATGTGCTTGAGCCTCAGGGGCGGCGCGGGCCTCTTCGCGGGCAAGCCCGCTCCTACAGGTACAGCGCCAGTCTTCAGATCAGCGCTGACACTGTGGGAGCGGGCTTGCCCGCGAAGAGGCCATGACTGACACGATAAACACCCGCTCAGCGGATGAACAGCTTGTAGACCAGGCGCTGCAACGCCTTGCCATATGGCGGGTAGATCAACCGCGCTGCATTGAGTCGTTGCTTGGCCAGCACGGCCTTGGCCTTGCTGAAGGTCAGAAAACCATCCTGGCCATGGTAGTGGCCCATGCCGGATGGGCCGATGCCGCCAAATGGCAGATCATCCTGGGCAACATGCAGCAGGGTGTCATTCAGGCACACTCCGCCGGAGTGGGTGTGATGCACCACGTAGTCCTGCTCGGCCCGGTCGTAGCCAAAATAGTAGAGTGCCAGGGCTCTGGGACGCTGGTTGATGTAGGCCAAGGCGTCCTCAAGACGGTCATAAGGCACTAGCGGCAGCAATGGGCCGAAAATTTCGTCCTGCATCACCTGCATGTCATCGCTCACATCGAACAGCAAATGCGGTGGCAGACGCCGACCCTGGCGCGTTTCGTCTGGGTACAGGTCGAGCACCTGCGCGCCCTTGTCGCTGGCATCGGCCAGTAGCCGCTCAAGGCGTTGCAGCTGGCGCGGGTTGATGATCGCGCTGTAGTCGCGGTTGTCGGCAATGCATGGGTACATGCGCCGTACCGCACGTCGATAGGCCTCGGCAAACGCCCCCAGGTGGTCGCGAGGCACCAGCACATAGTCGGGCGCGACACAGGTTTGTCCGGCGTTGAGGGTCTTGCCGAAGGCGATGCGCTCGGCGGCGCTGTCCAGCGCTGCGCTGGGCGAGACGATAGCGGGTGATTTTCCGCCCAGCTCCAGGGTTACCGGCGTGAGGTTGTGCGCGGCGGCCAGCATCACCTGGCGGCCGATGCTGGTGGCACCGGTGAACAGCAGGTGATCGAAAGGCAGGCGGGCGAAGGCCTGGCCGACTTCCACCTCGCCGAGCACGACACTGACCAGATCAGCAGGAAATACCCGCTCCAGCAGCGCTTTGAGCACCGCGGCACTGGCCGGCGTGGCTTCGCTGAGCTTGAGCATCACCCGGTTGCCGGCGGCCAGGGCGCAGGTAAGCGGGCCGATGGCGAGAAGCAGCGGGTAGTTCCATGGCACGATAATCCCGACTACGCCCAACGGCTGGTACAGCACGCGCCCGGCCGCCGGCTGGAATGCCAGGCCTACCTTGCGCCGCGCGGGCTTCATCCAGCGCTGCAGGTGTTGCTCGGCATGGCGCAGGCCCTGCACCGACGGCAACAGCTCAGCGAGCAAGGTTTCATCGGCGCTGCGCCCATCGAAGTCGGCGTCAATCGCTTCGATCAGTGCATCTTGGTCCGCCAGCAACGCTTCGCGCAGGCTTTTCAGCCATTGTCGGCGCTGGGCTGCGGGTGGCATCGGGTGGCTGGCGAACGCCTGTCGCTGACTGGCGAACAACGCCTGCAGGTCGAGGTCCGAATGCACAGGGGGCAGGGAAAAAGACGAGGTCATGGGAGCTCCAAGAGGCTGCACAACCCCTAGAGCCTATACTCTAAAGCGGCGCTTGGCTGGAGTTTTTCCCCCTGCTGCAACGGTGCATCTTGGTCGCGATTAACCGTAAGATGCAGCTATCTACAAGCCTGCAGACTGGAGCTGAGCATGGCCCCGCGCATCAAGACCCGTGAGCGCATCGTGCAGAACAGCCTGGAGCTGTTCAACCAACAGGGCGAACGTAGCGTCAGCACCAATCACATTGCCGCGTACATGGAGATTTCTCCCGGCAACCTGTATTACCACTTCCCTAACAAGCAGGCGATTATCGCCGTGCTGTTCAGCCAGTACGAAGAGCTGGTCGACAGTTTCCTGCGACCGCCCCAGGGCCGCGCCGCGACGGTCGAGGACAAGCGTTTCTATCTCAAGGCCTTGCTGGCGGCGATGTGGAATTTTCGCTTCCTGCATCGTGATCTTGAACACCTGCTTGAAAGTGACCTGGAGCTGGCTGCGCGCTATCGACGTTTTTCCCAACGCTGCCTGCAGCAGGGGCAAGCGATTTACCGTGGTTTCGTCGATGCCGGGATTCTGGCCATGGAGCCTGCGCAGATCGAGTCGCTGACCATCAACGCCTGGATCGTGCTGACCTCTTGGGTACGGTTTCTCAGTACCACTCGCGAACATTCCGCGCACATGGGTGAAGAAGCCTTCAAACGCGGTGTCTATCAGGTGCTGGTACTGGAGCTCGGCTTTGTCACCGCCGACGCCCGCACTGCCGTGGATGCGCTGTGCCAGGAATTCCACATACCGTTCAACCAAGCCCTGGAGCAGTGAGCCAGGGCTTTCGTGCCATTGATCAGGAGATTGTCATGCCCCTTGCGCAATTGATCACCCCGCAACAGCTGGCCGAGCAACTCGACTCGCCCAAGTTGGTGATCCTCGATTGTCGTTTCGCCCTGGAAGACGTGGACTATGGCCAACGCAGCTATGCCGAGGGCCACATCGCCGGGGCGCATTTTGCTGATCTGGAGCGGGACTTGAGTGGCAAGGTGGTCAAGGGCGTGACCGGTCGTCATCCACTGCCCGAGCCGCAGCGCCTGGTCGAGCGCTTGCGCGAGTGGGGTGTGGATAACGACAGCCAAGTAGTGCTGTATGACGATGGTCCTGGCGCCTTTGCTGCTCGTGCCTGGTGGTTGCTGGCGTGGCTGGGTAAGCGCGACGGGGTATCGATTCTTGATGGTGGCCTCAAAGCCTGGCACGCGGCGCACCTACCGTTGAGTCTGGATCCTGCACCCAAGCGCGAAGGAACCTTCAGCGGCGAACCAGACATGCACCTGTTGATCGATGCCGAGCAGCTGGCCAAGACGCTGAAAAAACCAGAGTTGACCCTGATCGACGCTCGCGGCCTGCCGCGTTTTCGCGGCGAAGTCGAACCGATTGATCCGGTGGCAGGGCATATCCCGGGCGCTCAATGCGCGGCATTTACCGACAATCTGGGTGCAGATGGGCGATTTTTGCCGGCTGACCAGCTCAAGCAGCGCTTTGACGAGAAGCTGGCGGGGCGTGCTCCCGAGCAATTGGTGGCGTATTGCGGGTCAGGGGTGACAGCTTGTCACAACCTGTTCGCCTTGGCGCTGGCGGGGTATCCACTAGGCAAGCTGTATGCGGGGTCGTGGAGCGAGTGGATCAATGATCCGCAACGTAGGGTTGCGACAGGCGACTGAACCTGACTTCAAGTGGGGGCTGGCCAACGATTCGGGCTCAGCCTCCCTCTACCAGCCACTGCGGAATCCGTCGCTCCAGGTAATACCCCGGATTGCGCAGGCTGCCGTCGACAAATCCGACATGCCCGCCACGGCTGTGCAGCTCGAAGTGCGTCTGCGGCGCCAGCTCGTCCGCCGTGGGCAAACTGTGGCTGAACACGAACGGGTCGTCGCTGGAATGAATGATCAGCGTCGGCGTGCGATTTTCGCCCAGGTAATAGCGGCTCGATGAGCGCCGGTAGTAATCGTGCGCATCGCGGAAGCCGTTGAGCGGCGCGGTCACCTTGCCATCGAAATCCCAGAACGTGCGCAAATTGCGCAGAGTGCCGAGGCGCTCCAGCGCCGCCAACCCTTCCTGGTGGCCGTTAGCGCGCAAATGCCGCTCCTTGTGCTGGACGTAGGCGAGCATTTCACGCATGAAGTGCGCCTGGTAGACCTTGGAGAAGCCCTGACCGATGCGGTCGGCACACTCGTCCAGACGAAACGGCACCGACACCGCTACCGCTGCCTGCAGTTGGCTGGCCGAGCCGCTTTCACCCAGATACTTGAGCAACACATTGCCGCCCAATGAATAGCCAACTGCATACAGTGGCGCCAGTGGCCGCTGGGCACGCAGGTGGCCAATGGCTTCGGCGAGGTCTTCGCTGGCGCCGGAGTGATAACTGCGGGCCAGCAGGTTCGGCTCGCCCGAGCAGCCACGCCAGTTCACCGCGACACTGGCCCAGCCACGCGCCAGCAAGGCTTGCTGCAAGCCTTTGACGTAAGGTGAGTTGGATGAGCCGGTCAGGCCGTGGAGGACCAGCACCAGCGGTGCGTCATGCTGATGCGGGCCGTGCCAGTCGAGGTCGAGGAAGTCGCCATCGGCCAGCCAGAGTCGCTCTCGGCTGCGCTGCAAATCGGGCATCTTGCGCCAGAGCGGCCCCCACAAGGTTTGCAGGTGGGGGTTGGAAATCCCGGTGGCGGGGCGGAACGTGGCGGTGAGGCTGGGCATGCTGGGCGACTCTTTGTGTGCCTGCCTAGAGTGCCATGGAACACCGCCGCTGTACCTACGCTATTGGTCGGCAATCAGCCGCGTTGCCACAACGCGTAATGCACCTGGCCGGTTTTCTTCTCGCGGTGCAGGCGCCAGTTGGCTGGCATCTTCAGCGAGGATGGCGCGGCTTCGCTTTCGGTGTAGATCCAGGCGCGCTCACGTAGCCACTGATGCTGTTCGAGCAGGTTGCAGGTGTTGGCCAACAGGTCCTGGTGAAACGGTGGGTCGAGGAACACCACGTCGAACTGCTTTTTCGCCTCGCCGTCCAGATAGCGCAGGGCATCGGTCTGCAGGATCTGCCCGCGCGGGCAGCGCAGCAGTTCCAGGTTGTCCTTGAGGTTGCTGATGGCTGCCGGGTTGCTGTCCAGTGCCACGGCATCTTCGGCGCCGCGAGACAACGCTTCGAGGACCAGGGCGCCGCTGCCGGTGAAGGCGTCGAGCACCTGGGCGCCCTCGATGTAGGGGGCGAGCCAGTTGAACACGGTTTCGCGCACGCGATCAGGGGTTGGGCGCAGGCCCGGGCCTGCGGGCACCGCCAGGCGGCGGCTACGCCACTCGCCAGCGATGATGCGCAGGTGGCCCTGGCCTTGGCTCGCGCCCTGGGCGGCGCGAGCGGGGGTGGATGGCTTGGCCATTAATGC
This sequence comes from Pseudomonas sp. NPDC088890, assembly GCF_044900155.1. Lineage (NCBI taxonomy): Bacteria > Pseudomonadati > Pseudomonadota > Gammaproteobacteria > Pseudomonadales > Pseudomonadaceae > Pseudomonas > Pseudomonas sp. NPDC088890. Next base: position 73,850 of record NZ_JBJDNG010000008.1, read on the forward strand.
TCCGGTACGCCAAGCGGCTGCTCGGCGGGTTTGTCAGTAGGCGGTGGCAGTGGTTTTTGCGGCACTTTCGGGCCAACCGTGACGATCACCAGTTTGTCCGCCGCCAAGTGTTTATTCATGGCTGCCTTGACCTGCTCGACGGTCAGGCTCTGCGACTGCTGCATGAAGTCTTCGAGCCAGGTCAGCGGCAGGTTGTAGAAGCCAATAGCGCCCAGCTGGCCGACGATACTGGCGTTGCTGGCATTGGACAGCGGGAAGCTGCCGGCCAGTTCGCGTTTGGCATCGTCCAGCTCTTGCTGGGTCGGGCCATTCTTGAGGTAGTCGGCGAGGATATCCTGCACCAGCTTGAGAGTGCCTTCGCTCAGTTCGGCGCGGGTTTGCAAGTTGATCATGAACGGGCCACGCACCTGCATCGGGCTGAACACCGAGTAGACGCCGTAGGTCAGGCCGCGTTTTTCCCGCACTTCGCTCATCAGTCGGGTGCCGAAGGCACCGCCACCGAGGATCTGGTTGCCCAGCGACAGCGCAGCCCAGTCTGGATCCTGACGATCGATACCCAGCTCGGCGAGCATCAGGTGGGTCTGCTTGGACGGGAAGTCGATATGGGTAACGCCGGCCTTGGGCTCGCTCGGCTCGGCTGGTTTGGCCAGGGCGGCACCTTTAGGCAGCGCGGCGGAGACTTGAGCGGCGATGGCTTCGGCTTCGCTACGGCTCAGGTCGCCGACCAAGGCGATCACCGCATTGCCTGCGGCATAGGCCTTGGCATGGAAATCGCGCAGCTGTTGCTGGGTGATCCCAGGAATGCTCTGGGCGGTGCCGTCGCTCGGGTGCGCGTAGGGGTGGCTGCCATACAGGTTGGCGAACAGCGCCTTGCCAGCGATCTTGCCTGGATTCTGCTTCTCGTACTCGAAACCGGCCAACAGCTGGTTCTGGATGCGCTTGAGGGCGTCGGTGGGGAAGGTCGGCTTACCGGCAACTTCAGCGAACAGTTTCAGTGCCGGTTCACGTTTGTCCGGGGCGCTGAGGCTGCGCAGGGTAGCGACCGCCATGTCCCGGTAGGAGCCGTTGCCAAAGTCCGCGCCCAGGCCTTCGAAGCCTTCGGCGATGGCGGTCACGTCCTTGCCGGCAACCCCTTCGTTGAGCATGGCGTTGGTCAAGGTGGCCAGGCCAGGGACGTCGCCATCCTGGCTGCTACCGGCGGCGAAGGTCACGCGCAGGTCGAACATCGGCAACTCACGGGCCTCGACGAACAGCACCCGCGCGCCTTCGGCGGTGGTCCAATTCTGGATGTTCAGCTCGCGTCGGCTGGGCGTCTTGCCGTCCAGCTCGGCCAGCGATTGCAGGGTATTGGTCGGGCGGGCGGCGGCGCTGTCGGCCTTGCCCGCGTTGTCCGATTGGGCAGGGCGGGCCAGCAGGAAGGCTGCGGCCACTACCAGCGCGACGATGCCCAGGCCTATCAGGGTATAGCGTGGGGCGCTGCGATCACTCATGAGCGGACTCCTCGGGCAGTACATGGGCAACGCTCAGGCGTTCGCGGGTGAAATAGGTGCGGGCGGCGTCCTGGATGTCCTGCGGGGTCACGCGCTTGAGCTCATCCAGTTCGCTGTCGATCAGCTTCCAGGACAGGCCCACGGTTTCCAGCTGGCCAATGGTGGTGGCCTGGCTGCTGATGGAATCGCGGTCATACACCAGCCCGGCGATGACCTGGGCGCGCACGCGCTCGAGCTCTTCGGCGGTCGGCGGGGTGGTCTTGAGCTCGTCGAGCAATTGCCAGATGCCTTTTTCCACATCCGCCAGGTTTTTTTGCTTTTGCACGTTTGGCGTGGCCGAGATCAGGAACAGGCTGTCGCCGCGGGTGAAGGCGTCGTAACCGGAAGATGCACCGGCCACCAGCTCCTGGCCGCGCTCCAGGCGCGCGGGCATGCGTGCACTGTAGCCACCATCGAGCAGTGCCGAGATCAGGCGCAGGGCGTGCACGCTACGTGGGTCCTTGGCAGTCGCCAGGCCTGGCACGTTGAAGCCGTAGATCAGATTGGGCAGTTGGGTGCGCACATGCAGGGTGAGTTGGCGCAGGCCAGGCTCGGCCAATTCCAGCGGTAGCTTGGAAGGCGGCACCGTACGCTTGGGAATGGCACCGAAGTACTTTTGCGCCAGGCCCTTGACCTCATCGGCGGTGACATCGCCGACCACTACCAGGGTGGCGTTGTTCGGCGCGTACCAGGACTCGTACCAGTGACGCAGCTCCTCGACCTTCATGCGGTCCAGGTCGGCCATCCAACCGATGGTTGGGGTGTGGTAGCCGCTGGCCGGGTAGGCCATGGCGCTGAACAGCTCGAACGCCTTGGCATTGGGCTGGTCGTCGGTGCGCAGGCGGCGCTCTTCCTTGATGACCTCGATCTCGCGGCTGAATTCGTCGGCCGGCAGACGTAGGCTGGCCAGGCGGTCGGCCTCAAGCTCCAGGGCGACCGGCAGGCGATCGCGGGCCAGAACCTGGTAATAAGCGGTGTAGTCGTCACTGGTGAAGGCGTTTTCTTCCGCGCCCAGATCACGCAGGATGCGCGAGGCTTCACCAGGGCCAAGCTTGGCGCTGCCTTTGAACATCATGTGTTCGAGTGCATGCGACAGACCGGTCTGGCCCGGGGTTTCGTAGCTGGAACCAACCTTGTACCAGATCTGCGAGACCACCACTGGCGCGCGATGGTCTTCGCGCACGACCACTTTCAGGCCGTTGTCGAGGATGAACTCGTGGGTCGGTTGCGGATCGGCGGCGAGGGCTGCCAGCGGCAGGCAGAGCGTGCTGAGCAACAGGCCAGCGGCACGGCGGGCTAGAGCATTCATACGTTGATTAACCTGTACGGCGGCCCGCTTCGGTTTAGCGTCGGCGGGCCAGGAGGTGCTAGGATACTGATCCGGTTGCCTGGCGACCATGCCTGTCGCCGTTCTGGCCCGCAGGACCTACGACAAAACGTTGCGCATGAACCAGCCGGATTCAAGATAGTCTGTTCTGCGTGATAGAGAATTCCAGATGCGCCGCTAATGGCCCATCGCTACCCTGAGATAGCCGTCTTCCATGTTTGGTTCCAACGACGACAAAAAAGCGCCGGCCGAGGCTGGCGAGAAGAAAGGCCTGTTCGGCTGGTTCCGCAAGAAACCGCAGCAACCTGTCGCCGAACAGCCGCAAACGCCTGAGCCTCAGGCTGCCGAGCCGATTGTGCCCGTCGAGCAGCCTGCTCCGGACGCGCAGGTGACGCAGCCCGAGCCTGCCCCTGTGCAGAGCTCGCCAGCCGCAGAAATCGAGCAGCCACCACAGAACCCTGTGGCCGCGGCCGTGACGCCGACTGCCGAGCCGGCTCACACCCCTGTCAGCTCGCTGGTTTTGCCGGTGGCCGAAGAGCCTGTGGCGCTGGTTCCTGACCTTGAGCCTATGGAGCCCCCGGCGATCCCCCTGCGCCCAGCTGTCGAACCTGTGGCCCCGGTGGTGCAGGCGCCCGAGCCTGCTGCGCTGCAGCCTGAAGCTGTCGCCGTGGCTCCGGTCAGCGAGCCGCAGCCTGTCGAGCCTGTTGTTGCCACTGCTGCCGTAGCTGAGCCCGAGCCTGAGCCAGTTGTCGTGGCGCAGCCAACGCCTGCTGTGGAAGCCGCGCCGACCGCCGCCGAGCCTGAACCTGAACCTGAGCAGGTTCCAGCGGTGGTTGCCAATGAGCAGTCCAAGCTCGGCTTCTTCGCTCGCCTCAAGCAAGGCCTGTCGAAGACCAGTGCCAGCATCGGCGAAGGCATGGCCAGCCTGTTCCTGGGCAAGAAAGTCATCGACGATGACTTGCTCGACGAGATCGAGACCCGCCTGCTGACCGCTGACGTTGGGGTTGAGGCCACCTCGACCATCGTCCAGAGCCTGACCCAGAAGGTTGCCCGTAAACAGCTGGCCGACGCTGACGCACTGTACAAGTCGCTGCAGGAAGAGCTGGCCGCACTGCTGCGCCCGGTCGAGCAGCCGCTGAAAGTCGAAGCGCAGAACAAGCCCTACGTGATCCTCGTGGTCGGCGTGAACGGCGCCGGCAAGACCACCACCATCGGCAAGCTGGCCAAGAAGCTGCAGCTCGATGGCAAGAAAGTCATGCTGGCTGCTGGCGACACCTTCCGCGCCGCGGCTGTCGAGCAGTTGCAGGTCTGGGGCGAGCGTAACCAGATTCCGGTCATCGCCCAGCACACCGGTGCCGATTCGGCCTCGGTGATCTTCGACGCCGTGCAGGCCGCCAAGGCCCGTGGCGCGGATGTGCTGATCGCCGATACCGCCGGTCGCCTGCATACCAAAGACAACCTGATGGAAGAGCTGAAGAAGGTCCGCCGGGTCATCGCCAAGCTCGATGCCGATGCACCGCACGAAGTGCTGCTGGTGCTCGATGCCGGTACCGGCCAGAACGCTATCAGCCAGGCCAAGTACTTCAACCAGAGCGTCGAGCTCACCGGCCTGGCCCTGACCAAGCTGGACGGCACCGCCAAGGGCGGGGTGATCTTCGCCCTGGCCAAGCAGTTCAGGCTGCCGATTCGCTTCATTGGCGTCGGTGAAGGCATCGACGATCTGCGCACCTTCGAGGCCGAGCCTTTCGTCAAAGCCCTGTTTGCCGAGCGGGAGCATTCATGATTCGATTCGAACAGGTTGCCAAGCGCTACCCAAATGGCCACGTCGGCCTGCATGAACTGAGTTTCCGCGCGCGCCGGGGCGAGTTCCTGTTCGTCACCGGCCACTCTGGCGCCGGTAAGAGCACCTTGCTGCGCCTGCTGCTGGCCATGGAGCGTCCGACCAGCGGCAAACTGTTGCTGGCAGGGCAAGACCTTGGCCAGATCAGCAATTCGCAGATCCCGTTCCTGCGTCGGCAGATCGGCGTGGTGTTCCAGAACCACCAGTTGCTGTTCGATCGCACGGTATTCAACAACATCGCCCTGCCGCTGCAGATTCTCGGCTTGTCCAAGGCCGAGATCGCCAAGCGTGTGGATTCGGCGCTCGAGCGCGTGTCGTTGAGCGACAAAGGCGAGCTGTTCCCGGCAGACTTGTCCACTGGCCAGCAGCAGCGGGTCGGTATTGCTCGCGCCATCGTCCATCAGCCAGCGTTGCTGCTGGCTGACGAACCGACCGGTAACCTCGATCCACGCCTGGCGGCGGAGATCATGGGCGTGTTCGAGGACATCAATCGCCTGGGCACCACGGTATTGATCGCCAGTCACGACCTGGCCCTGATCGCGCGCATGCGTCACCGCATGCTGACCCTGCAACGCGGCCGTCTGATCGGCGATGGGGAGGCCGGGCAATGAGCACCACACGTACACCAAAGGTTTCCGAGCGCGTCGCGCCCAAGCCTGCTGATCCGCAGCCGAGCAAGAAGCGCGGCGGCCACGATGACGACGGCCCGGATTTTCGCACCCTGTTCAATGCCTGGCTGGAAAGCCACCGGGCGAGCCTGGCCGACAGCCTGCGCCGACTGGGCAAGCAGCCTATCGGTAGTTTCTTCACCTGCCTGGTGATGGCCGTGGCCTTGAGCATGCCGATGGGCCTGTCGCTGCTGCTGAAGAATGTCGAGCAACTGGGCGGTTCCTGGCAGCGTGCTGCACAGATTTCGCTGTACCTGAAGCTCGATGCCGGTAGCCGCGAAGGCGAGGCGCTGCGCGATGAAATCAAGGGCATGCCTGGGGTGGCCGATGCCCAATACGTCAGCCGCGAGCAGGCGTTGGAAGAGTTCCAGCAACAGTCCGGCCTGGGCGAAGCACTGCGTGAGTTGCCGGACAACCCCTTGCCGGGTGTCGTCGTGGTGACCCCGACCGAAGTCGACAAGCCCGCTTTGGAAGCCCTGCGTCAGCGCCTTTCGGAGCTGCCACGGGTTGAAGTGGCGCAGCTCGATTTGGTCTGGGTCGAGCGTCTGGCGGCAATTCTCAAGCTGGGCGATCGGTTTGTCTTCGGCCTGGCTGTGATGCTGATTTCTGCCTTGCTGTTAGTAATCGGTAACACAATTCGTCTACATATTGAAAACCGCCGTGTCGAGATCGAAGTGATCAAGCTGGTAGGCGGCACGGACAGCTACGTGCGCCGGCCTTTTTTGTACATGGGGGCGCTGTATGGGCTGGGTGCCGGGCTATTGGCCTGGGGCATCCTGGCGTTCGGGCTGGACTGGCTCAACGACGCGGTAGTCGGCCTTTCTGGCCTGTATGGTAGTGATTTCGCACTTGGCGGAGTGCCAGCGTCCGATGGTCTATCGCTCTTGATTGGTGCAGTGTTGTTAGGGTATATCGGTGCATGGATCGCGGTGGCCCGCCACTTGAATGAGCTGGCCCCACGATAATGTTTTTTCGCCAGCATTGACTTTCTTACCGTTCTGGGAACTTGTTTCGCGGTTCCTGGTCAATGTTGGCAGTGCCCACAAGGCACGAGTCCAGTGAGTCGGAGGTTCTTGAATGACCACTTCGTTGCAGCCTGCATATGCTTTGGTTCCCGGGGCAAACCTGGAAGCCTATGTGCACACGGTCAACAGCATTCCCCTGCTGACGCCCGAGCAGGAGCGTGAACTGGCCGAGCGTCTCTTTTACGAGCAGGATCTTGAGGCCGCTCGGCAAATGGTAATGGCCCACCTGCGTTTCGTCGTGCATATCGCGCGCAGCTATGCCGGCTACGGCCTGGCCCAGGCCGACCTGATTCAGGAAGGCAACGTTGGCCTGATGAAGGCGGTAAAACGCTTCAACCCGGAAATGGGCGTGCGTCTGGTGTCCTTCGCGGTGCACTGGATCAAGGCCGAGATCCACGAATTCATCCTGCGCAACTGGCGCATCGTCAAGGTGGCTACCACCAAGGCCCAGCGCAAGCTGTTCTTCAACCTGCGTAGCCAGAAGAAACGCCTGGCCTGGCTGAACAACGACGAAGTGCATCGGGTTGCCGAGAGCCTCGGCGTCGAGCCACGTGAAGTGCGCGAGATGGAAAGCCGCCTGAGCGGTCAGGACATGGCCTTCGATCCCGCCGCAGAGGCTGATGACGACAGCGCCTTCCAGTCGCCTGCGCATTACCTGGAAGACCACCGCTATGACCCGGCCATGCAGCTTGAGGATGCCGACTGGAGCGACAACTCCACCAGCAACCTGCACGAGGCCTTGAGTGGCCTGGACGAGCGTAGCCGGGACATCCTCTATCAGCGCTGGTTGGCCGAAGAAAAGGCCACGCTGCATGAGTTGGCAGAGAAGTACAGCGTGTCGGCTGAGCGTATTCGTCAGCTGGAGAAGAACGCGATGAACAAGGTCAAGGCGCTGATTACCATCTGATTGGTTGCCAGACTGTTAAAAAACCGCCTGTCCCTTACGGGGCAGGCGGTTTTTTTTGGGGCAGTGCCAGTGCTATCGCGGGGCAAGCCCGCTCCCACGAGAGACTGAACGTGCCGGACAGAACGTGGGAGGGGGCTTGCCCCGCCATAGAGCCTCAAGGCCCCCGCGAAGCCTCCAGCTGCATCAAATAGCTGGTGCCGCCCAACTGGCTCATCTGCCGCCGAATCCACCCGGCCCGGCTCGCGACATAGGCGCTGGGCCGGCCAGCATTCCACTTGAGTGGGCTCGGCAGCACCGCCGCCAATTGCGCAGCCTGTTGGCGGGTAAGGCGGCTGGCATCCACGCCAAAGTGATAACGCGCCGCCGCTTGGGCGCCAAACACCCCTGGCCCCCATTCGACGCTGTTCAGATACACCTCAAGGATCCGCTCCTTCGACCAGAACAGCTCGATCAATGCGGTAAACCAGGCCTCCAGCCCTTTGCGTAACCAGCTGCGCCCCGACCACAGGAACAGGTTCTTGGCCACCTGCTGAGTCAAGGTACTGGCCCCGCGAATGTTGCCACCGCGCTCGTTATGCGCCAGTGCAGCCTGGATCGCTGGAATGTCGAAGCCCCAGTGGTTGGCGAATTTCTGGTCTTCGCCGGCAATCACCGCCACTTTCAGGTCATCGGAAATGCGCTCCCACGGCTCCCAGTCGCGCTGCAGGTCAATCGGCTCGCCACTGAACCAGGACTGCACCTTGCGCTCGACCATTAGCGCCGTGCCCGGTGGCGGTATCCAGCGCAGCGCCAGAACCAGCACGATGCTGCCAGCAGCAAACCAGAGCAGGGCGCGGACAACGCGGCGGAAAAAAGATGACAGCATGGCGATGGCTTGGCCGGACCGATGGAAGGGGCCATTATACAGACCCCTTCCGAGGAGTCGTCCCCATGCTTCGCAGCTTCCTGATGCTCGCCGCGTTTTTCGGATTCACCGGTGTCGCGCTGGGTGCGTTCGCTGCCCACGGTCTGAAAAACCGCCTCAGCGCCGAGTACCTGGCCATCTTTCATACCGGGGTGACCTATCAACTGGTGCATACCTTGGCGATCTTTGCTGTTGCGCTGCTCGCCGCGCACCTGCCGGGGCGCCTGGTGGGCTGGGCCGGCGGTCTGTTCGCGCTGGGCATCGTGCTGTTCTCCGGTAGCCTGTACCTGTTGACCCTGAGCGGCTTGGGCAAGCTGGGCATCATTACCCCGATCGGTGGCCTGTGCTTCCTCGCGGGCTGGCTGTGCCTGGGCCTGGCAGCCTGGCGTCTGGGCTGACCGACTGGTCCACAATCGCGACTAATGGTGCCCGCCACCCTTGGGTTCAACGGTGGATCGGGGCTAGAATGCGGGCCCCAAAGAACAATGGTGGCCGTGCGCATGCGCATTCAACTGAACGGTGAACCCTACGAATTGCCCGCTGGCGAGAGCGTTGCCGCCTTGCTCGCTCGGCTGGAGCTGACCGGTCGCCGGGTGGCGGTGGAGCTCAACCTGGATATCGTGCCGCGCAGCCAGCACGACAGCACCCAGCTCAGCGAGGGTGACCAGGTCGAAGTGGTCCATGCCATTGGTGGCGGCTAAGCCTGCCCCGGCAATTCACGGAACGCCCCGCAACCTTTCCAGAGGAACACAGATGAGCAACGTTCGTAGCGACAAGCCCTTCACCCTGGCCGGGCGCACTTTCCAGTCGCGCCTGCTGGTCGGCACCGGCAAGTACCGTGACATGGAAGAAACCCGCCTGGCCATCGAGGCCTCGGGGGCCGAGATCGTCACCGTTGCTGTGCGCCGCACCAACCTTGGCCAGAATCCGGGCGAGCCGAACCTGCTCGACGTGCTGCCACCAGATCGCTACACCATCCTGCCGAACACCGCAGGCTGCTACGACGCGGTCGAAGCCGTGCGTACCTGCCGCCTGGCCCGCGAGCTGCTCGATGGCCACAACCTGGTCAAGCTCGAAGTACTGGCCGACCAGAAGACCCTGTTCCCTAACGTCATCGAAACCCTCAAGGCCGCCGAAGTGCTGGTCAAGGACGGTTTCGACGTGATGGTCTACACCAGCGACGATCCGATCATTGCCCGTCAGTTGGCCGAGATCGGCTGCATCGCGGTCATGCCGCTGGCAGGCCTGATCGGTACCGGCCTGGGCATCTGCAACCCGTACAACCTGCAGATCATCCTCGAAGAATCCAAGGTGCCGGTATTGGTCGACGCAGGTGTGGGTACCGCCTCTGACGCCACCATTGCCATGGAAATGGGCTGTGAGGCTGTGCTGATGAACTCCGCCATTGCCCACGCTCAGCAGCCGGTGCTGATGGCTGAAGCCATGAAACACGCAATCGTCGCTGGTCGTCTGGCGTATCTCGCCGGGCGCATGCCGAAGAAACTCTATGCCAGCGCCTCGTCGCCGCTGGATGGTCTGATCAAGTAAGAGCCCCTGATGACTGAATCGCAAGAAACGCCGATCACCGCCGACGGCGAAGAGCGCCCACACCGCCGCATCAAGAGTTTCGTGATGCGCGCTGGGCGCATGACCGAAGGCCAGCAACGTGGTCTGGATCAGGGCGGCCCCCTGTTCATCCTGCCCCTGGCTGACAGCCCAGTGGACTACGACCAGGTGTTTGGCCGCTCGGCGCCGCGCACCCTGGAGATCGGCTTTGGCATGGGCCATTCGCTGCTGGAGATGGCTGCTGCCGCGCCTGAGCAGGACTTCATCGGTGTCGAAGTCCACCGTCCAGGTGTCGGCGCGCTGCTCAATGGCGTGCTGACCCAGGGTTTGAAAAACCTGCGTGTGTACGACTGCGACGCGATCGAAGTGCTTAACCGTTGTGTGGCCGACAACAGCCTGGATCGGTTGATGCTGTTCTTCCCCGACCCATGGCACAAGGCGCGCCATCACAAGCGCCGGATCGTCCAGCTGGAGTTCGCTGAGCTGGTGCGCCGCAAGCTCAAGCCGGGCGGTGTATTCCATATGGCTACCGACTGGGAGCCATATGCCGAGTACATGCTGGAAGTGATGAGCGCCGCGCCGGGCTACCGCAACCAGGCGGCCGATGGTGCTTATGTGCCGCGCCCGCAAGAGCGCCCGATCACCAAGTTCGAACGCCGCGGCGAGCGACTCGGGCATGGAGTGTGGGACTTGAAGTTCGAGAAGCTGAGCTGATCGCTGGGCTGCCTAGCCGGCCTTTGGATGGCAGAACCTGCTGTAGTACAAGTAAAAAAACCGCCCTACGAGGGGCGGTTTTTTTTGATCAGGCCTCAGCAGAATCAATGCCGGCTAACTGATTGCGTTGGCCCTTGTGGGAGCGGGCTTGCCCGCGAACGAGGGCAAAGCCCTCGCCTTCCATCAATGGGTATGTACCGGCCTCTTCGCGGGCAAGCCCGCTCCTACAGGGGTTGGCGTTGGCCTATCCCGCGCGCTGGCTTCATCCCCGCCGATCAGCCACCACGCCAATCAACACCAGCACCACCAAGAGCACTGGCGCCAACGCATAGTTGTTGAACTGGCTCAGCCCCTTCACCACCCACGGCGTCGCATAGATCAGCGCCGCGCCACTGCCGATCATCACCAGCAGTGCCATGAACGGCACACGCAGCGCACCAGCCAGGCCGCCCAGACGCTGTTCTACCCATGCCTTGATATCAGTGCCGAACAGCACTAGCAGGCAGCCTACCAGTGCCAGGGAAATCTCCGACAAATTGCTGCGGCTCCAGCGCGATACGGTCGCAAGCAGGTCAAGTACCAGGTCCATGGGTCATCCTTAGGTCAAGAAATACTGCAGCAGGTCATTGAGGAACAACTGGCCGCGTGGGGTAGCGGCCAGTCGATCCGGTTCGACCTGCAAAAGGCCCTTTTGTTCGGCCTCGCGACGGGCTTGGGCAAGCTGCTCCAACGGCAGGCCGGTACGGCGGCTGAACAGCTCGGCTTCCACTCCGTGGGTCAGGCGCAGGGCGTTCATCAGGAACTCGAACGGCAGCTCATCGACTGGCAGCAGCTTCTCGCCAGCTTTGTACGGCTTGGCCGGGTTCAGGTAGTCCTTGGGCAGGCGGGTCTTCCAGGTGCGCAGGATGCGCCCATCGGCGAACGACAGCTTGCCGTGGGCACCCGCGCCAATGCCGATGAAATCGCCAAAGCGCCAGTAATTGAGGTTGTGCCGCGCTGCCCGGTCTGGCTGGGCATAGGCTGAGACTTCGTATTGAGCGAAGCCGTGCTGGGCGAGCAGCGCCTGGCCGGCTTCCTGGATGTCCCAAAGAATATCGTCTTCGGGCAGCTTCGGTGGCTGGTTCCAGAACACCGTGTTCGGCTCCACGGTCAGCTGGTACCAGGACAAGTGCGTGGGGCCGAGGTCGATGGCCTGTTGCAGGTCGCCCAGGGCGTCGTCCAGCGACTGCTCAGGTAGGCCGTGCATGAGGTCCATGTTGAAGTTGTCGAAGCCCGCTGCACGGGCCATGCCGGCTGCCCGAATTGCTTCGTCGCCATTATGGATGCGGCCCAGCTTCTGAAGCTTGGCTGGCTGGAAGCTCTGCACGCCAATCGACAGCCGATTGATACCGGTCTGCCGGTAGGCCTTGAACTTGTCCTGCTCGAAGGTCCCGGGGTTGGCTTCCAGGGTGATCTCGATATCCGCGGCGAACGGGATACGTTGCTCCACCCCGCGCAGCAGGCGCCCCAGTGCATCGGCGCTGAACAGGCTTGGCGTGCCGCCACCAAAGAAGATCGAACTGAGCGGTCGGCCCTGAACGGCAGCCAGCTCTTGATCGAGATCGGCCAGCAGGGCATCGACGTATTCAGCCTCCGGCAGCTGTGGGCCGGCCTGGTGCGAGTTGAAGTCGCAGTAAGGGCACTTGCGCACGCACCAGGGGATATGGATGTACAGCGACAGCGGCGGCAGTTCCGGCAGCGCCAGGCGTGGCACATGCAGACTGGCCCCAGCCGCTCCGGGGTGGAGCAGCTGGATGGACGGCTTTTCGGTCATGCCAGTCCCAAACGCTGACGCAGCAGGACCATGGCGCGGGCGCGATGGCTGAGCTGGTTCTTTTCGACAGGGCTCAACTCGGCGCTGGAGCACTCGCGCTCCGGAACCCAGAACAGCGGGTCATAGCCAAAGCCGTGTTCGCCGCTGGCGGCATGCAGGATGCTGCCGTGCCACAGGCCTTCGCAGAGGATAGGCAGCGGGTCGTCGGCATGCCTAACCAAGGCCAGGACGCAGACGAACTGCGCGCCGCGCTGATCGTCCGGGACATCCTTGAGGGCGTCGAGCAGCTTGGCGTTATTCGCCGCGTCGCCCTTGCCGTCAGCGTAGCGAGCCGAGTAGATCCCCGGTGCGGCGCCAAGGTAGTCCACCGCCAGCCCCGAGTCATCGGCCAGCGCCGGCAAGCCGGAAATACGCGCAGCGTTACGGGCCTTGAGGATGGCGTTTTCGACGAACGACAGACCGGTCTCTTCTGGCTCGACCTGGCTGAATTCACCGATCGAGCGCAGCTGCACGGACGTGCCGAGCATGGCCTGGAGTTCCTTGAGCTTGCCAGCGTTATGGCTGGCCAATACGAGTTGCTGGAAATTCATCATTCGCCTGGGAACACTTCCTGGTTGAAGCTGAGTTTATGACTGACGCCACCAGTCTCGATGTTCAAGTCGAAGGTCAGGGTTTCTGCCTGGTCGATCTTGAACTGCGCGATGTAGTACACCGCGCCCTTGTCAGCGATCTGCTTGAACGACAGTGGGCTGCTGCGGCCGGTCAGGTCTTTGACGGTGCCGCTGACCACCGCCATGCCCGGCTTGCCGGCCTTGAGCACGGCAATGTTCAGTACGCCCTGATTCTTGCTGCGGGTCAGGCCGGTGGCGTCGGCGATCTCTGGCTGCAGCATGCTCGAGGTAAAGGCGCTGTAGTGCACCGTGACGTCGCCGAAGTCCTGCTTGCGCTCAGGCTTGGCAGCATCGGCAGCCAGCACTGGCAAGGCCAGGCACAGGCTGATCAGGAAAAGAGCTAGACGACGCATGGTGCCATTCCTCCGGGGTGGGCAGATCAGACCGCGACCTGATGTTCCGTCAGGCCCGGGCTGCTGAGGCGATAGATGCCGATCTCACCTAGAAGATTAGGCCATACCCGCCCGCCCAACCCATTACGGTGCAAACGGTCGACCGCCAAACGGTCGAGAACCTTGGCCCGGTGCTCGTGGCACAGGTTCTCGAAGTCGGCGAAGGTACAGAAGTGAATGTTCGGCGTGTTGTACCAGGTATACGGCATGAAGTCCGAGACCGGCATGCGGCCTTTGGTCGCCAGGTACCAACGGCAGCGCCAGTGGCCGAAGTTGGGGAAGGTGATGATGCACTCGCGGCCCACTCGCAGCATCTCCGAGAGAATCCGGTCGGGATACTCGACGGCTTGCAGCGCTTGGGTCATGACCACTACGTCGAAGCTGTTGCTGGCGAAGTTGCCCAGGCCTTTGTCCAGGTCCTGCTCGATGACGTTGACGCCCTTGGCCACGCAGGCGGCGATGTTGTCGGCGTCGATTTCCAGGCCGTAGCCGGTAACGCCTTTACGGTCGCGCAACGAAGCCAGCAGCTCGCCGTTGCCGCAGCCAAGGTCAAGTACCCGGCTGCCGGCGGGGATCCAGTCGTGGATGATTTCCAGGTCGGCTCTCATGCTGTCCTCAGATGGCGATGCGGTTCATGTAGTTCGAGAATCCCTGCATGTAGCGAGGCGTGGGGATCAGGAAGGCATCGTGCCCGTAGGGGGAGTCGATTTCCAGGTAACAGACGTTCTTGCGCGCCGCCATCAGGGCATCGACGATTTCCCGCGAGCGGGCCGGCGAGAACCGCCAGTCGGTGGTGAACGACATGATGCAGTAGTCGGCGCTAACGTGGGCCAGGGTCGCGGCTAGATCGCCAGCGTGCGCTGCGGCCGGGTCGAAGTAGTCCAGGGCCTTGGTCATCAGCAGGTAGGTGTTGGCGTCGAAGCGCCCGGAGAACTCCTCACCTTGATAGCGCAGGTAGCTCTCGACCTGGAATTCCACGCTGTGGAAGTCGTAGTTGAGTTTGTCGCTCTTGAGCTCACGACCGAATTTCTCACCCATCGAGTCGTCCGACAGGTAGGTGATGTGGCCAACCATGCGCGCCAGCATCAGGCCGCGCTTGGGGATCACGCCCTGGTCCTGGAACGAGCCGCCGTGAAACTCCGGGTCGGTGAGGATCGCCTGGCGAGCCACCTCGTTGAAGGCGATGTTCTGTGCCGACAGTTTCGGCGCCGAGGCGATGTCGACGCAGTGACGCACTCGATCCGGGTAGGTGATGGTCCATTGCAGCGCCTGCATGCCACCCAGGCTGCCGCCGACCACCGCGGCCCACTGGCCAATGCCCAGGCGGTCGGCCAGGCGCACCTGGCTGTGCACCCAGTCTTCCACGGTCAGCACCGGGAAGTCGGCGCCATAGGGCTTGCCGGTGGCCGGGTTGACGCTGCTCGGACCGGTGCTGCCATTGCAGCCGCCGAGGTTGTTCAGGCTGACCACGAAGAAGCGATTGGTATCGATCGGCTTGCCGGGGCCAATGCAGCTGTCCCACCAGCCGGGCTTGCGGTCGGTGTCGGCATGGTAGCCCGCGGCATGGTGATGGCCGGACAGCGCATGGCAGATCAGCACAGCGTTGCTGGCCGTGCTGTTGAGCGTGCCATAGGTTTCATAGACCAGCTCGTAGCTGGCCAGCGATCGGCCACAGGCCAGGGCCAGCGGTTCATCGAACCGGGCGATCTGCGGTGTTACCAGACCGACGGAATCTTCGGGAAGGACAGTGGACATCGACCCTGCTCACGCTTGACGGAGGCGTAAGTCTAAAGAGCACTCCCCCCAGCGGCAAGCAAAGGCTTGCCGCTAGGGGGATGTGGGTCAAATCATCCGCCACAGCTCTTGCGGCATGCCGGCATAGGCAGCCAGCGGCGGCATGACGAACGACTGGATCACCTGGATCGCCAGGAAGGCGAAGATCGGCGAAATGTCCATGCCGCCCAGGTTCGGCACCAGGCGGCGGAACGGCGCCAGCACCGGTTCGCTGATCTGGTAGGCAAGCTCGGCAGCGGGGTTGTGGCTGTTAGGCGCGACCCAGGAAACGATCACCATGACGATCATCGCCACCCAGAAGATCTTCAGGAACAGCGAGGTGATGCCAATGATCGCCCACAGCAGCAGGTGCAGGACATCGCCGAAAGTGCCGTAGCTGACCATCAGCACGAAGGCCATCAGCAACGCCTGGATCAGGATCGCCAGCAACAGCGACGAGGTGTCCAGGCCGGCAATGCTCGGGATGATCCGGCGGATCGGCTTGAGCAGTGGCTGGGTGGCGCGCACCGCGAACTGGCTCAGCGGGTTGTAGAAATCGGCCTTGACCAGCTGCAGGACGAAGCGCAGCAGGACGATCACCAGGTACAGGCTGACCAGGGTTTGCACCACGAAGATCGCGGCGCCGGACAGTGCATTCATCAACAGCTCCTTATTTGCCCAATTGTTCGGCCAACTCGGCGGAACGGGTCGCCGCAGCCTGCAGCGCCTGTTCCACGATGGCCTCGAAAGCGTTGCCTTGGAAAGACTTGATTGCCGCCTCGGTGGTGCCGGCTGGCGAGGTCACCCGGCGGCGCAGTTCGGCAGCGTCGACATCACTGGCCACGGCCATGTGTGCGGCGCCCAAAGCGGTTTGCAGGGTCAGCTGGGAGGCTGTCTCGCGCGGCAGGCCGAGTTTCTCGCCAGCGGCGGTCATGGCCTCGATCAGCAGGAAGAAATAGGCCGGGCCACTGCCGGAAACAGCCGTGACGGCGTCCAGTTGCTGCTCCTGGTCCAGCCACAAGGCAGTGCCCACGGCCGAGAGTAGCTCCTGGGCCTGCTGGCGTTGCGTAGGCGATACCTGGGCGGTGGCGTACAGGCCGCTGACACCCTGGCGCAGCAGCGCCGGCGTATTGGGCATGCAGCGCACCACCGGGCGCGCGCCCAGCCAATCTTGCAGGCTGGCGCAGGTAATGCCGGCGGCAATGGAAACGATCAGCTGGCCTTCGTGCAGGCTCGGCTGCAGGGCCTGGCAGACGCTTTTCATGACCTGTGGCTTGACCGCCAGGACGATCACCTCAGCGTCAGCGACAGCCTGGGCGTTGTCTTCGAATACCTCGATGCCGTGCTCGGCGTGGACGCGACTGCGGGTCTCGGCGCCCGGGTCGCTGGCGCGGATCTGCGTGGCATCCAGGCCCTGCGCACGCAGGCCACCGATCAGGCTGGCGGCCATGTTGCCGGCGCCGATAAAGGCAATACGTGTGTTGCTCATGTCAGGTCCTTGAGGGAAAGAGTGAGTAAAGCATGGTTTCAGGCGCGCCCGTAATCACGCGCGCCAAACAGGGCGGTGCCGATGCGTACCCAGGTCGCACCCTGGGCGATCGCCGCTTCCAGGTCGTGGCTCATGCCCATAGAAAGGGTGTCCAGGCCGAGCTTGAGTTGCTCTTGCAGCTCACGCAGGCGAGCGAAGGCAGCTTCTTGGGCGGCGCGGTCATCAGTCGGTTCGGGGATCGCCATCAGTCCGCGCAGACGCAGGCCGGGCAAGGCCGCAACGGCAGCGGCCAGCGCCGGCAGGTCGGCCGCTGCGCAGCCAGACTTGCTGTCCTCGCCGCTGACGTTGACTTGCAGGCAGATGTTCAGCGCTGGCAGCTCGGCAGGGCGTTGCTCTGACAGGCGTTGGGCAATCTTTAGGCGATCCACGGAATGTACCCAGTCGAAATGTTCGGCAATTGCACGAGTCTTGTTCGACTGGATGGGGCCGATGAAGTGCCAGGTCAAGGGCAGGTCGGTTAATTCTTGCTGCTTGGCCAGGGCTTCTTGCAGGTAGTTTTCACCGACGTCGCGCACGCCGGCAGCGTAGGCCTCGCGTACGGCGGCGGCGGGCTTGGTCTTGCTCACGGCCAGCAACTGGATGCTGGCTGGATCGCGCCCGCAGGCTTGCGCTGCCTGGCTGATGCGTGCGGCGAGCGCGCAAAGGTTGTCTGCTATGGTGGACATGGATCAATGCCGACGGCTCAGGGGTCTGCGGCATTCTACCTGCTTGAAGGCCTTTGGGGAGTCTCATGGACGTGACTGACCTGTTGGCCCACGCCGCAGCTGCAAGGGCATCCGACTTGCACCTGGCCGTGGGCGAGATACCGATGCTGCGCCTGGATGGGCAATTGCAGCGCATGCAGCTACCGCCGTTGCAGGCCGGCCAGCTGGAGGAGGGCCTGGCCCCTTGGCTGGAGCAGGAGCAGCGGCGCCAATGGCTGGCGGGCGATGAACTCGACCTGGCGTTGAGCTTGCCCCAGCTGGGTCGCCTGCGCGTGCATCTGTTTCGCCAGCGCAATGGCTTGGCAGCCAGTTTCCGGCTGATCCCCAGTGGCGTGCCGACGCTGGATGAACTGGGTTTGGCTGATGTGTTTCAACCTATTGCGCATTGCACCGACGGACTGGTGCTGGTGGCTGGGCCGACTGGCAGTGGCAAGTCGAGCACCCTCGCCGCGCTGGTCGATTGGCTCAATCGCGAGCGCTCGTTGCACATCATCACCCTTGAAGATCCCGTCGAAGTTATCCACAGCGGCCAGCGCAGCCTGCTTACCCAGCGTGAGATTGGCCGCGATAGCCGCGACTTTGCCCAGGCGCTGCGCAGTGCCCTGCGCCAGGACCCTGATGTAATCATGATCGGCGAGCTGCGTGATCTTGAGTCCATCCGCCTGGCGTTGCGGGCTGCGCAGACGGGGCATTTGGTGCTGGCAACCGTGCATACGCGTTCCGCGGTCAATAGCATCGACCGGTTGGTAGAGGTGTTCGCTGCCGAAGAAAAGCCGCTGGTACGGGCCATGCTCGCCGAGTCGCTGCGTATGGTGGTGGCGCAGGTGCTGGTCAAGCGCGTTGGTGGCGGGCGGGTGGCGGCCAGGGAAGTGCTAGTGGCCACTGCTGCGGTGCGTAACCTGATTCGCGAGGGGCGCATGGCGCAGCTGTATTCAGTGATGCAGGCGGGTGGGGCGGCGGGGATGCAGACGATGGAAGCGGCGTTGCAGTGTTTGCGTGCTCAGGGTGTGATTGAGCTTGAGTAGGGTCATCACTGGCCTCTTCGCGGGCAAGCCCGCTCCCAGAGGATATGAGGCGCCCTCAGGCTCTGTGGGAACGGGCTTGCCCCGCGATGAGGTGAAAATGATCAGCGTTTGGCCAGGCTCAGCTGCTGGTCTTTAGGCAGCACTCGTTTGGCCACTACATAGTGCTTCTGCCAATACGGCTTGCTCAGTTGATCGATGCTCACTCGCTTGCCACGGCGCGGTGCATGAATGAAGCGGTCGTTGCCCAGGTAGATGGCAACGTGATTGACCCGGCGGCTCTTGATGTTGAAGAAGATCAGGTCGCCAGGCTTGAGATCGCTGCGTGCCACCTTGACCCCGTGGCCTTGGGCCATGGCATTGGAGGTGCGCGGCAGGTCGACGTCAGCCACGTCGTTGAAGGCATATTTGACCAGCCCGCTGCAGTCGAAGCCTTTACTTGGGCTGCTGCCGCCCCAACGATAGGGGGTACCGAGGACATTGACGGCGCGGCTGAGTACATCGCTGCTTTGCTTGGCCGACATGGCGACGGCAGGCAAGCCGTCACGAGCCTTGGCGGCATTGCTTGGGCGAGCACGCAGGGTGTTGGCATGCTTGACCGGGGCGCGCTTCACGGTGGCGTTGGTGGTATAGCCAGTGAAGCCGTTGGGAAGACGTTGCTCACGGTTGGTGGCGTGGGCGGCCAGCGGCAATAATAGGCAGAGGGTCAGCCATGTCTTGAACAAAGGCGGCATAGTTGAAGCTCTTGATATGTTTGAATTAGGTATTGGCGCGCAACTTTATAACAGCTTTTTGCTCAAAAAATGATCCGTTGGTCGACTGGCAGGGTGCCACACGTCGACTTCACACGAAAAAGTCACATTTTTTCTTGGAAAATTTTTGGCTAAGCCACGAGGGCTAAGAATGAACAGCTATCAACAAGGGGCGCCGTTTCACGACACCCACAGCAAGGTCCTTGGCTATTTGCTGTGGATTTTCGGCTTCACCGGTTCGCACCGGTTCTATTACGGCAAGCCGATTACCGGGACCATCTGGTTCTTCACCTTGGGGCTGCTGGGGATTGGCTGGCTGATTGACCTGTTCCTGATCCCGTCGATGGATCGTGAGGCCGATATGCGCTTTCAGGCCGGGCGGGTGGACTACAACCTGGCCTGGATCCTGTTGACCTTCCTCGGCATCTTCGGCGCGCACCGGCTGTACCAGGGCAAGTGGATCAGCGCGATCATTTACTTCTTCACTGGCGGGTTGTTCCTGCTGGGTGTGCTCTACGACTTCTGGACGCTGAACCGGCAGGTTTCCGAAGTCAACGCTGGTAGAGCTTAAGAAAAAAGGCCTTGTCGCACGGGAGCGGCAAGGCCTTTTTCATTACTGGCGGGTCTGTCGCTGTTGCAAGAGCAGGTTGCTGAAGCCTGCGCCGGCCAACTGCTTCTGCGCCACGGTCAGCTGTTCGCGGTTGCTGAACGGGCCGACCAGGACCCGGTACCAGGTCTCTTCCTTGACCGTCCCCGACTCCACCTTCACCGCCTGGCCGAGCAGGATGATCTGTGCGCGGACCTTGTCGGCATCGGCCTGCTTGCGGAACGAGCCGGCCTGGAGGAAGAACAGGGTGGTCGCTGCCGGCTTGATCACCGGTGGTGGCGGTGGTGGAGTTTGCCCCAGCAGCGCCGCCTGGGCGCGAGCGGTATCGATCTTGGCCGCTTCCGCCGGCGTCACGGGGGTGACCGGTTGGGCAGGCACGGGGGGCGTTTTCTCCGGCACCGCTTCAGGCGGCACGATCACTTCCGACTCTGGCAGCAGGGTATAGAAGTCGTACTTCGGCTTGACCGGCTGCTGTGGCGTCGGGGCGGTGTTTTTCGCCGTTTCGGCGACTTTGGCCGGTTTCTGCTGTTCAGGCTTGGCGCGCTTGATGTCATCGCCGCCGGGCTCGAGCTTCATCAGGAAGACGATGAACGCGCCCACGGTAAGGCCGACCGCCAACCAAACCCAGCCTGGGATCGGCTGTTTGGCCGGCGCCTGTTGGCGGCTGGCGCCGCGCTTGGGTGCGGGTTTTTTCTTGGCAGCCAACTTACATACGCTCCAGGGTTTCCAGGCCGAGCAGCTCCAGGCCTTGCTTGAGCGTACGACCGGTCAGCGCAGCCAGGCGCAGGCGGCTTTGCTGCTGTTCGGCAGTTTCGGCGGAGAGGATTGGGCAGTTCTCGTAGAAGCTGGAGAACAACCCGGCGATGTCGTACAGATAGCTGCACAGCACGTGTGGAGTGCCTTTTTCAGCCACGTTGTTGAGCACTTCGCCGAACTGCGCCAGGCGCGCCGCGAGGTCCTGCTCATGAGCGGCCTGCAATACGATGTGGCCGTCGACTTCGTCGTAGCCCTTGCCCAGTTTGCGGAACACGCCCGCCACACGGGTGTAGGCGTACAGCAGGTAAGGCGCGGTGTTGCCTTCGAAGTTGAGCATCAGTTCGAAGTTGAAGCTGTAGTCGCTGGTGCGGTGCTTGGACAGGTCGGCGTACTTGACTGCACCGATGCCAACCACTTCAGCGATATGGCGCAGCTCGTCTTCGGCCAGGCTCGGGTTCTTGTCCTTGACCAGGGCGTAGGCACGCTCCTTGGCTTCGGTGAGCAGGTCGATCAGCTTGACGGTGCCGCCATCACGGGTCTTGAACGGACGGCCATCGGCGCCGTTCATGGTGCCGAAGCCCATGTGTTCCATTTGCATCGGGTGGCCGACGAAGCCGGCACGACGGGCCACTTCGAACACTTGGTTGAAGTGCAGGGCCTGGCGCTGGTCGACGAAGTACAGGGCGCGATCGGCTTTCAGGGTGTTGCTGCGATAGCGCACAGCCGCCAGGTCGGTGGTGGCGTACAGGTAGCCGCCGTCGGCCTTTTGCACGATTACCGGCAACGGCTCGCCTTCGGCGTTCTTGAATTCGTCGAGGAATACGCACTGGGCGCCTTGGCTCTCGACCAGCAGGCCCTTGGCCTTGAGGTCGGCGACGACGTTGGCCAGGTCGTCGTTATAGGCGCTCTCGCCCATCACGTCGGCCATGGTCAATTTGACGTTGAGCAGCTCGTAGGTCTTCTGGCAGTGCGACAGCGAAATGTCTTTGAAGCGCGTCCACAAGGCCAGGCATTCCGCGTCGCCAGCCTGCAGCTTGACCACCAGGCCACGGGCGCGGTTGGCGAACTCTTCGGACTCGTCGAAGCGCTTTTTCGCCGCGCGGTAGAAATTCTCCAGGTCCGACAGCTCGTCGCTGGTGATCGGGTTTTCTTGCAGGTAGGCCATCAGCATGCCGAACTGAGTGCCCCAGTCGCCAACATGGTTCTGGCGGATGACGTTGTCACCGAGGAACTCCAGCACGCGGGCAACGCTGTCGCCAATGATGGTCGAGCGCAGGTGGCCAACGTGCATCTCTTTGGCAAGGTTTGGCGCCGACAGGTCAATGACGACTTTCTCGGCCGGACCGGCCTTGCGCACGCCCAGATGAGCGTCGGCCAGGGCGGCGTCGAGGCGATTGGCCAGGGCGTTGGTGTTCTGGAAGAAGTTGAGGAAGCCGGGGCCGGCGATCTCGACCTTGCTGATGTCGGCGCTGGCAGGCAGCGCGGCGATCAGTTTGTCGGCCAGGTCGCGCGGCTTCATGCCGGCTGGCTTGGCCAGCATCATGGCGATGTTGCTGGCGAAGTCGCCGTGGGTCTTGTCACGGGCGTTTTCCACCTGGATCGCCGGCGTCAGCCCTTCAGGCAGCACACCGTCGGTGACGAGTTGGGTGAGGGCTTGCTGGATCAGCTGGCGAATGGTGTCTTTCATGAGATTCTCTTTTCGACCGCAAGCGCGGCGGGGCGCTTCGATGCGCAGGTGGAAAAACTGAGCATTATCCGTGGCTGGGCCGCGGTTGCCAACCTTTCAGGGCATGTCCGGCTGAGCGGGTGCCGTGTGGGAGCGGGCTTGACCCGCGATGGCGGTGGTGAACGATGCTTGGTAATCGCGGGGCAAGCCCGCTCCCACGGCGTCAATAGAGATCGACTGGATCCACGTCTAGCGACCAGCGTACTTGGCGCCCTGCTGGCATCTGCTCCAACACTAGCAACCAGGCACTGATCAGTCGATGCAAGGGCGCCCGGGCATTGGCCTGGAGCAATAGTTGCGCGCGAAAACGCCCCGCTCGTCGCTCCATCGGGGCTGGTACCGGGCCGAGCAGTTCGACGCCTTGCAGGCCTTGTTCGGCCACGATGCGCTCGGCAGCACTGCACGCCTCATCAAGGAAGCCTTCGGCCTGGCCTGGCTTGTGCGCTTCGGCGCGCAGCAAGGCGAGGTGGGCAAACGGCGGCAGGCCGGCAGCGCGGCGCTCGCTCAGCGCTTGCTCGGCGAAGGCGAAGTAGCCTTGCTCGGTCAGTTGCACCAGCAAGGGATGCTCGGCCAGGTGGGTCTGGATGATCACCTTGCCGGGCTCTTCGGCGCGACCGGCGCGGCCCGCGACTTGGACGATCAGCTGAGCCATGCGTTCGCTGGCGCGAAAATCACCCGAGAACAGCCCGCCGTCAGCATCGAGAATGGCCACCAGGGTCACCCGAGGGAAGTGGTGCCCCTTGGCCAGCATCTGGGTGCCGACCAGGATGCTCGGCTGGCCACGTTGAATGGTAGTGAACAGGTTGTGCATGGCGTCCTTGCGCGAGGTGCTGTCGCGGTCGACGCGCAGCACCGGGTAGTCCGGGAACAGAATTTTCAACCGTTCCTCGGCGCGCTCGGTGCCAGCGCCTACCGGCCGCAGGTCGACATGCGCGCACTTGGGACACTGCAGCGGCAGCCGTTCGTCGTAACCGCAGTGGTGGCAGCGCAGCACGTTTGAGCGCTGGTGCACGGTCATTCGCGCATCGCAGCGCGGGCATTCGGACAGCCAGCCGCAGTCGTGGCACAACAGGGTCGGGGCGAAGCCACGGCGGTTGAGAAATACCAGCACCTGCTGCCCGGCTTGCAGGGTCTGGCCGATGGCCTGCTGCAAGGGGCCGCTGATGCCGCTGTCCAGCGGCCGGCTGCGCACGTCCAGGCGCATGAAGCGTGGCTGCCGGGCGCCGCCGGCGCGTTGATTCATGCGCAGCAGGCCATAGCGCCCGGTATGGGCGTTGTGCAGGCTTTCCAGCGACGGCGTGGCGGAGCCGAGCAAGATCGGGATGTTTTCCTGGTGTGCGCGTACCAGCGCCAGGTCGCGGGCGTGATAGCGCAGGCCTTCTTGCTGTTTATACGAGCCGTCATGCTCTTCGTCGATGATGATCAGGCCAGGGTTTTTCATCGGCGTGAACAACGCCGAGCGGGTGCCGATGATGATATCGGCCTCGCCGTCGCGGGCCGCCAGCCAGGCATCCAGGCGCTCGCGGTCGTTGACCGCCGAGTGCAGCAGCGCGATGCGCGCGTTGAAGCGCTGCTCGAAGCGCGCCAGGGTTTGCGGGCCGAGGTTGATCTCCGGGATCAGGATCAGCGCCTGCTTGCCGGCCTCCAGGGTTTCGCGGATCAGTTGCAGGTAGACCTCGGTCTTGCCGCTGCCGGTAACTCCAGCGAGGAGGAATGCGTGGAAACTGCCGAAGCCGGAACGCACGGCTTCGAATGCGGCCAGCTGCTCTTCGTTGAGCGGCAGTTCAGGCTGGGCCAGCCAGTGTTCATGGCGCGCGGCCGGCAGGTGTCGGCGTATTTCGAGCTGGACCAGCTCCTTGGCCAGGAGCAAGTCGAGGCTGTCTTTGTTCAGCCCCAGCTTGCTCAACAGGCTATGAGCCACGCCGTGCGGGTGCTGCGACAAGGTCTTGAGGGCATCACGCTGGCGCGGTGCGCGGGCGATGCGCGGATCTTCCAGGCGGGCACCCGGGGTCACCTGCCAGAAGCGCTCCTGGCGTATCTCGGCCGGCTCGCCCTGGCGCAGCAGCACCGGCAAGGCCCAGCTCAAGGTGTCGCCCAGGCTGTGCTGATAGTACTGGGCAGTCCACAGGCACAGCTTGAACAGCGCTGGCGGCAGCGGTGAGACTGGGTCGAGCAGGGCGCTGGCGGGCTTGAGTTTGTCGGCGGGCACTTCGCTCTTGTCGCACACCTCCACCAGCACGCCGATCATCTCGCGCCGGCCAAATGGCACCCGAAAGCGCATCCCCGGCGTCAGTGGCAGACGCGCCATCGCGGCCGTGGCCCGGTAGTCGAACAGGCGACGCAGGGGCGAGGGCAGGGCGAGGCGCAGGATGACGTCGGACACGCAGAAGGTCTCTGAAGGGCATTTGGGGACGGGTACGGAATGCGCCGAGCCTAGCAGACGACAGTCGGTGCAAGCGACAACTTGCGCTGAGGCTGAGCTCTGGTATTATTCGCCGCCTAATTACGTGCGGTATTCAACAATAGGTGTTGGGTGGCGGCACGCAGCTCGAGGAAGTGACCATGAAAGCAGATATTCATCCGAACTACGAAGTAGTTGCAGTCACCTGCAGCTGCGGCAGCAAATTCGAAACCCGTTCGACCCTGGCCAAGCCGCTGGCGATCGACGTGTGCTCCCAGTGCCACCCGTTCTACACTGGTAAGCAGAAAGTCCTGGACACCGGTGGTCGCGTACAGAAGTTCGCCGACCGCTTCGGTATGTTCGGTACCAAGAAGTAATTATGCGCATGGCGAATCCTTCGGGTTTCGCGCTGCTGCTAAAAAAGGCGCCCCTTGTGGGCGCTTTTTTTGTGAGCGCGATCTGGCAGCTGCCGGCCCTGGCCTTTTGTCCGCTGCCTGAGCAGCCCCAGCAGGTGATCGTTCGCCAGGTGGTGGATGGCGATACGTTGCGCCTGAACGATGGGCGCAGCGTGCGCCTGATTGGCATCAACGCCCCCGAGATCGGCCGCAAGGGGCGCACCAGCGAGCCCTATGCCGAGGCGGCCAAGCGGCGTCTCCAGGCCTTGGTGAAAGCCAGCGATGGCCAGGTGGGCTTGGTCCCCGGGGTGGAAGCCAAAGACAAATATGGGCGGACCCTGGCCCACATCTACGGCAAGCGTGGTGACAATTTCGAGGCTGCGCTGCTCAGTGAGGGGCTCGGCTACCGCGTTGCAGTGGCGCCTAATGTCAGCCTTGCCGGCTGCCAGCAGGATGCCGAACAGGCTGCCCGAGCCGTCCGTGCAGGACTTTGGCGGCAGTCACCGGTGCAGCGCGACCGCGATATCCAGCAATCGGGCTTTGCGGTTATCGGCGGTAAAATTCAAGGTATCCAGCGCAATCGTGGTGGAATCTGGTTGGAACTCGACGATGCTCTGGTGCTGCAAGTACCCGCTCGTCTGCTACGCAACTTCCCCTCTAGCTTCTTCGATAACCTCAAAGGGCACCAGGTCGAAGCCCGCGGCTGGGTGCTGGATCGTTCCCGCAAGGGTGGATTGCAGCCTGGGCAGCGGCGCTGGGTTTTGCCGCTGACCGACCCGAGCATGCTGGAGCGCGCTCCTGACTAAAAAATTGTAGACATTTCGATATTGGATTGTACACACTGAAGCCCGCATGCCCCGTGGGTTATAGCGTAAAGTCGTAGGCCAAGGGCCTTGACACAAGTGACCGGGCAGTCTTGTCGCCCCCCGGCTCTTTGCGTATCCTCGGCGGTCCGTCAGAACAGTAAATAGCGGAATTGCCCACCATGTCAGACCTGAAAACCGCCGCTCTCGAATACCATGCTCAGCCTCGTCCGGGGAAACTGAGCGTCGAGCTCACCAAACCGACCGCCACCGCGCGTGACCTGTCCCTGGCCTACAGCCCGGGCGTCGCCGAACCCGTGCGCGAGATCGGTCGTGATCCAGAGCTGGCCTACAAGTACACCGGCAAGGGCAACCTGGTCGCAGTGATTTCCGACGGTACCGCCATTCTTGGCCTGGGTGACCTCGGCCCACTGGCCTCCAAACCGGTCATGGAAGGCAAGGGCGTGCTGTTCAAGCGTTTCGCAGGTATCGATGTATTCGACATCGAAGTCGAGTCGGAAAGCCCGCAAGCGTTCATCGACACCGTACGCCGCATCTCGATCACCTTCGGCGGCATCAACCTCGAAGACATCAAGGCGCCTGAGTGCTTTGAAATCGAACGTACCCTGATCGAGCAGTGCGACATCCCGGTCTTCCACGATGACCAGCATGGCACCGCCATCGTCACCGCGGCCGGCATGATCAACGCCCTGGAAATCGCTGGTAAAACCCTCGAAGAGGCGAAGATCGTCTGCCTCGGCGCCGGTGCTGCCGCTATCTCCTGCATGAAGCTGCTGGTCAGCATGGGTGCCAAGGTCGAGAACATCTTCATGATCGACCGTACCGGCGTGATTCATGCTGGCCGCGACGACCTGAACCAGTACAAGGCCCAGTTCGCCCACGCTACCGACAAGCGCACCCTGGCCGACGCCCTGCAAGGCGCAGACGTGTTCGTTGGCCTGTCCGGCCCGAACCTGCTGAGCCCTGAAGGCCTGAAGTCGATGGCTGCCAACCCGATCGTGTTCGCTTGCTCGAACCCGGATCCAGAGATCAAGCCTGAGCTGGCCCACGCCACGCGTAATGACGTGATCATGGCTACCGGTCGTTCCGACTACCCGAACCAGGTCAACAACGTACTGGGCTTCCCGTTCATCTTCCGTGGTGCCCTGGACGTTCGCGCCAAGCGCATCAACGAAGAGATGAAGATCGCCGCTGCAATCGCCCTCAAAGACCTGGCCAAGCAGCCAGTGCCGAAGGAAGTGTGCGAGGCCTACGGCGTTCAGGCCCTGGAATTCGGTCGTGAGTACATCATTCCGAAGCCAATGGACCCACGCCTGATCACTCTGGTATCCGATGCCGTGGCCAAGGCCGCGATCGAAAGCGGCGTGGCGACCCTGCCGTACCCGCAGCACTACCCGCTGAAAAGCGTGGATGACGTGTTCAACGGCTGATTGTCCGTAGCGTCATGAAAAAGCCCCGGCTCGCGAGAGCCGGGGCTTTTTTGTGGGAATTTTGGGGCTGTAAAGCAGCCCCAAATACTAGCGTCGTTTGATAAGGAGAGACTGGGCCGGTATCAGAACAAATCCATCGGCGCCGCTTCATCCGCTGGCAGCGGGCTGCCCGGCGCTGCACCATTGCCCAGCTCATCCACCGACGGCGGCGAGTCTTCAGCCTTGAATAGCTCGAAGTAGGCATTGGGCGTATTCGGCGTAGCCGCACGACCGCTGACCGGGTCGACCCGCAGACTGAGAATACCCTCAGGCTCGGCAGGTGGATGGTTCGGTTTGTCCTTCAGGGCGGCGCCCATGAAGCTCATCCAGATCGGCAGCGCTGCCGTACCACCGTACTCACGCCGGCCCAGGGTTTCCGGCTGGTCGAAACCGACCCACACAGTGGTCACGTAATCAGCGTTATAGCCAGAGAACCAGGCGTCCTTGGACTCGTTGGTGGTACCGGTCTTGCCTGCCAGGTCAGTACGGCCCAGCGCCAAGGCGCGGCGCCCGGTACCGCGCTTGATCACGTCTTGTAGCATGCTGGTGAGAATGTAGCTGGTGCGCCCATCGATGATCTGCTCGGCAATCACCGGTGTCTGCGGGGCAGGCGCGACCTGGCCAAGGGCCGACGGTGCCTCACCTGGCATGGCAACGGTGCTGATCGGCTGCTCTGGCGCGGCAATGCCGGCCTGGTCTTCGCCACCACCTTGCGGCACGTGAGCCGGGTTGGCGGTGAACAGGGTTTCACCGCTGCGGCTCTCGATGCGCTCGATCAGGTACGGGCTGATCTTGTAGCCGCCGTTGGCAAAGGTGCTCCAACCGGTAGCGATCTCCATGGGTGTCAGGGTCGCGGTGCCCAGCGCCAGCGAGAGGTTGCGCGGCAGGTCCTGCTTGTTGAAACCGAACTTGGCGATGTAGTCGATAGTGCGATCTACGCCCATCGCTTGCAGCAGGCGGATCGACACCAGATTGCGCGACTTATACAGCGCCTCACGCATGCGGATCGGCCCGAGGAAGGTGTTGGTGTCGTTCTTCGGTCGCCAGACTTTGTCCAGGTACTCGTCGACGAACACGATCGGTGCGTCGTTGACCAGGCTGGCGGCGGTGTAGCCGTTGTCCAGGGCCGCGCTATAAACGAACGGCTTGAAGCTCGATCCCGGTTGGCGCTTGGCCTGCATGGCGCGGTTGTAGTTGCTTTGCTCGAACGAGAAGCCGCCGACCAGGGCGCGGATAGCACCGTTATAAGGGTCGAGGGTGACCAGGGCACTCTGCGCGGCAGGCACCTGGCTGAACTTGAGCTTGCCTTCTTCCAGGCGCTGGACGCGGATCAGGTCACCGATCTGGGCAACGTCTGCCGGCGACTGCGGTGCACGGCCCTGGGCGTTGTTGTTCAGATACGGCCGGGCCCATTTCATGGTCTCCCAGGCGACATCCTGCTCTTCGCCGTTGCGGGTCAGTACCTTCAGCCCAGCCTTGTCGACCTGGGTGACGATGGCCGGCTCCAGGCCGCCGAGGGTACGCTGCTTGCTCAGCTCTTGCAGCCAGGCTGCATGGGTCTTGCCGGGGAAGCGCGATTCCGGCCCGCGGTAGCCATGGCGCTCGTCATAGTCGGACAAGCCATTGAGCACGGCATTGTTGGCCATGTTCTGCATGTCGCTCGGCACCGTGGTGGTGACGCGGAAACCTTCGGTGTAGGCATCGCTGCCATAGCGGCCAACCATTTCGGCGCGGGCCATTTCGGCGATGTAGGGCGCGTTCACTTCCGGGGTCGGCACGTGATAGCTGGCGTTGAGCGGCTCGGCCAAGGCGGCCTGATAGCTGGCTTCGTCGATTTTGCCCAGCTTGTACATGCGGCCGAGGATCCAGTCGCGGCGCTCTTTGGCGCGCACCGGATTGGCCAGCGGGTTGAAACGTGACGGCGCCTTGGGCAAGCCGGCGATCATGGCCATCTGCGCCAGGCTGACATCGCGGATCGATTTGCCGTAGTAGACCTGTGCGGCGGCGTCGATGCCGTAGGCGCGGTTGCCCAGGTAGATCTTGTTGACGTACAGCTCAAGAATCTCGTCCTTGGTCAGCTCACGTTCGATCTGCAGGGCCAGGAGAATTTCGTTGGTCTTGCGCGAGAAGCTGCGCTCGCTGGTGAGGAAGAAGTTCTTCGCCACCTGCATGGTAATGGTGCTGCCGCCAGTCTGGATATGACCAGACTTCACCAACTGGGTCGCGGCGCGCATCAAACTGCTTGGATCGACGCCATAGTGATTGAGGAAATTGTCGTCCTCGGCTGACAGAAGCGCCTGAATGAACTGTGGGGGAATTTCCGCAAAACGGATTGGAGACCGCCGCATTTCGCCGAACTCGGCAATCAGCTTGCCATCGCTGCTGTACACCCTCAGGGGGATCTGCAACTGGATGCTTCGTAGCGACTCGACCGAAGGCAGGCTGGGGCTAAGATACAGAAACGCACCGCTCAGACCGAGTACGAGCGCACAGATGACTGCGACGAAAGACCACCAGAAAAACTTCAGCAGGCGTATCAAGGCTTTGGGGTGTCCAGATTGAGAAGTGGATTGCACGCGGGTCCGGCGGACAGAAAAAAACGCTGGGCATTATAAGCATTTTTCGCCTTTCCGGGCGACCGGCCGGCCCTGGCCGCCGGATCGGTGGGCGCGGTTTGGCGACGATGGAGCAGGGAGGCAGCGATGCTTGGACGCTTTGGCAAGGATGCCGGTTCACTGTTGGGGGTGGAAATAGCCCCTGACTCGATACGCATGCTGCAAGTGCAGCGCCGACAAGGGCGCTACCAGGCACTCGCCTGGGCGCAAGAGGCGCTGGACGTGCCATTGCACGCAGATTGGTCAAAAGACTATCAGCCACTGATCAAAGCGCTGCGCAGCGCCTATCTGCGCAGTGGCTGCAAGCGCCAGCAAGTCGCCGTAGCGCTGCCGGGTGCTGAGGTCATCTGCAAGGTTTGCTCTCTACCGGCAGGGCTGACCGCCGCGCAGCTGGAGGAGCGGCTGCTCGCAGACGCAGAACGGCTGTTTCCTTTTCCACTCGAAGACCTGGCCATGGATTTTCAGGTCATGGGCGCTTCGCCGCAGGCTGAGGGGCATGTGGATGTCCTGGTGGCGGCCTGTCGTCAGCGCTCACTCGAGCTTCTGGAGCAGGTGTTTGAAGAGGCAGGTTTGCAGGCCGTAGCGGTGGAGGTCGACAGCATTGCCCTGCGACGGGTTCTGCCGGCTGGCAAGCACGCTTTGCTGCGGATTGAATCGGCTAGTGCAGCTCTGCATACCTGGTCTGACACTGGGTTGCCGCAACGTCAGGAGGTGCGCTTTGCTCCATCTGAGCCTTGCGAAACGCGGCTGGAGCGGGCTGTCCAGCTTTTCCGTGGTGTCACCCCGCAAGGGCTGATGGTTGCAACGCAACCTACAGAATCTGGCTGGATCGACGGCTTACAGCAGCGCTTGGGGATACCTTGCGATCAGTTCCGCGCTCTACATGGGGTGCGGGCCGATGTAAAAGAACGCTCTTTGCTCGCGCCGTCCATGGCACTGGCCTGCGGCTTGGCGTTGGGAGGGGGGCAATAATGGTTCGCCTCAATCTATTGCCCTGGCGTGAGCGACAGCGACTGGCGGCAGTGCGACGGTTTCAGCGTGGTCTAGTGGTTAGCCTGCTGTTCGCGCTTTGCGCGGTCATGGTAATGGACCATATGGCGCGTCAGCGTGGGCTCCAGCAAGCCTCGAGGATTGCCGAGCGCCAAGCTGGCCTCGCGCAGTTGGATGGACAACTGGAGAGTCTTGCCCAGTTGCGCCAGGCGCGTGAGCGCACGCTGGCACAATCAGCTGCCCTGGCGGCCTTGAGAGTGGACCAGGGCGTACTGCCAAGATTATTCGCCGAGTTGGAAAGGGCGTTGTCGGCCGGGCTGCAACTCACCAACCTGTCCTTGCAAGACGGGCAGCTTGAATTGACCGGGCTGGCGGCGTCTTCGGCTGTAGTCGCTCAGTTTATGCGCGAACTGCAACAGTCACGGCTACTTGAAGGGTTGGAACTCAAGCAAATCAAGGCGCATTCCCAAGGCGATCAGTTCTTGCTGATGGCCCGTTTGTCGGCGCTTTCCACGTGACTGGCGCGTGGTTCGCCGAATGGCAGGAATTCGCTGTCAGTTCCAGGCCGTTGAAGATTGCGGCCCTGGCTGCTCCCGCCTTGCTGGTGTTGGGCCTGGGCTGGCTGTTGCGACTGCAAGAGCCCCAGCAGTCGTATCGACAAGGTGCTGAGGCGCTCGTCGAGTTGGCGCGGGCACATGCGCAAAAGTCGCAACAGATGCAGGATCTGCCGACTATCAAGGCGGCGCTGGCTGATAGCCAAGCCCAGCTACAAGACGCCCGTTGGCGCCTCGCGGCGGGAGAGGGCATGAGTGACCTGCTCGACCAGTTGGCCAGTTCCGGACACGCTCTTGGGCTGTCGTTCGAACGGCTCGATGTGCTGGAGGAGGTCCAGGCCAGCGATTATTGGGTTGCTCCTTTGCAGATTGAAGTCGTAGGTAGCTATCCGGCGTTGCGCACGTGGCTCGACGAGTGGTTGGGGCAAATGCGCCTGTTGCGCCCCTCGGGGCTGCGCCTGGAAGCAGCGCAGGGTCGCACAGGCGTGTTGCGGATGCGCCTGCAGGTACAGGCCTATCACGCCGGGCAGACGCTGCCGCTGCCATTGTCGCTGGCGGATGAGCCGGCCCGGGAAGCCATCGAGCCGCCTCGCTCCGATCCGTTTCAAGCCTGGTCATCGAGGCTCGCAGTGGAAGGCTTGGCCAGGGTGCCGCTGGCACAACTGGAGATGGTCGGCAGCCTTTCGCGTGCCGGCCAGTCGCAGGCACTGGTGTGGTCAGCGGGCCGAATCTATCGAGTCAAGGTGGGCGATCCCCTGGGCAGGGATGAGGGCGTCGTCACGCGCATCGATGAGCGCCAGCTAGAAGTGCTTGAACGAGTGTTCCTCGGTGGTGCCTGGCAGCACCGGTCGACGTATCTCGCGCTCCGGAAGCGCGCGGGCAAAGGGGTCAAGGATGAGCGTGAAGCAGCTGTCGGTGTGGTTAGTGGCAATGATCCTGTGGATTCAGGGGGCGTCAGCGGCGACTTACGAGGATGAACCGTTGTCGTTGAACTTCCAGGACGTAGAAGTGCGCTCGATCCTGCAAGTACTGGCTGACTACGCCGGGATCAATCTGGTGGTCAGCGACTCAGTCACTGGCAACATCACCTTGCGGCTGGAGCAGGTACCCTGGGATCAGGCCTTGGACCTGGTACTGCGCAGCAAGGGGCTGGCCCGGCGCCAAGAGGGGAGTGTCCTGCTGGTAGCACCAGTGGCCGAGTTGGCGGGGCAGTCACGCGAGGCGCAGTTGGGGCTGGAGCTCGATGCACAGTTGCAGCCGCTGGTTCGCGAGCTGCTGCCCATTCATCACGCCAAGGCGAGCGAACTTGCCGAGCTGTTGCGGGCCACGCTCGCCGAAGCGGGAGAAGCTGGGCGTGGCAGTCTGAGCGTGGATGTGCGTACCAACACCTTGGTTGCCCACCAGCCGGCAGCGCGCCTCGAAGAGTTGCGGCGCTTGGTCGCGCAACTGGATGTGCCTGTGCGTCAGGTCATGATCGAGGCGCGCATCGTCGAGGCCAATGTCGATTACGAGAAAAGCCTGGGTGTGCGTTGGGGCGCGTCATTCTCGGGGGGCGATGCGCAGCTGACTAACGGCCTGTTTGTCGACCTTGGCGTCGACCGCGCCACATCCGGGGTGGGTTTGGGGTTGCTGCGTGGCGATACGTTGCTCGATCTGGAGCTCAGTGCCATGGAAAAAAGCGGCAATGGCGAGATCATCTCCCAGCCTAAAGTGGTTACGGCAGACAAGGAGACTGCCCGCATCCTCAAGGGCACCGAGGTGCCCTATCAGGAGACCAGCAGAAATGGCGCGACCTCTATCTCTTTTCGCGAGGCATCGTTGTCACTGGAGGTCACACCACAAATTACGCCAGACGGTAGCGTTATCATGACGGTCAAGGTGACCAAGGACGAGCCAGACTTCGTCAATGCCTTGAACAACGTACCGCCGATTCGCAAGAACGAGGTCAATGCCAAGGTCCGGGTGGCGGATGGCCAAACCATTGTCATCGGTGGCGTCTACTCGACTTCGCAAAACAATGTAGTCGACAAGGTGCCATTTTTCGGCGATCTGCCGTATGTTGGGCGGCTGTTTCGACGCGATGCATTACAAGAGAAAAAATCCGAGCTGCTGGTCTTCCTGACTCCGCGTATCATGAGTGACCAGGCGATTGCTGTGAGTCGTTGATTCTGTGCGAAATTTGATACTTGTAGGCCCCATGGGTGCTGGTAAAAGCACCATCGGTCGCCTTTTGGCCAAAGAGCTGCGTTTGCTGTTCAAGGATTCCGACAAGGAAATCGAGCTGCGAACCGGCGCCAATATCCCGTGGATCTTCGACAAGGAAGGCGAGCCGGGTTTCCGTGATCGTGAAGAGGCGATGATCGCCGAGCTCTGCGAGCTGGACGGCGTGGTCGTGGCCACCGGTGGCGGCGCAGTGATGCGTGAGGCCAATCGCCAGGCACTGCACGCCGGCGGACGAGTGATCTACCTGCACGCCTCGGTGGAGCAGCAGGTCGGCCGCACCGCACGTGATCGCAATCGCCCGCTGTTGCGCACAGCCAATCCCGAGGCGACCTTGCGTGCGCTGCTGGAATCGCGCGATCCGCTCTACCGCGAGATCGCTGATCTGGTGGTGGAAACCGACGAACGGCCACCGCGCATGGTAGTGCTCGATATCCTCGAGCGCCTGGAGAAGTTGCCGCCCCGCTAAGCCGGGGACTATCCTCGGCAGCCAATGCCGAGGCAGGGTTCAACGTTACCGCGCGGATTGCACTGGCGATGCCGCGCCCAAGCACATTGTGGGGATACATGCAGACACTAAAGGTCGATCTGGGCGAACGCAGCTACCCGATCTACATTGGCGAAGGCCTGTTGGACCAGCCTGAGTTGCTGGCACCGCACATTGCCGGCCGGCAAGTCGCCATCGTTTCCAACGAGACCGTCGCGCCCCTGTATCTCGAACGCTTGAGTCGCACCCTGGGCGCCTACTCGGTGGTGCATGTGGTGCTGCCCGACGGCGAAGCCTACAAGAACTGGGAAACCCTGCAGTTGATCTTCGATGGCCTGCTCAGCGCACGCCATGATCGGCGTACCACCGTGGTCGCACTGGGCGGAGGCGTGATCGGCGATATGGCGGGTTTCGCTGCCGCGTGCTATCAGCGCGGTGTCGATTTCATCCAAGTGCCGACCACGCTGTTGTCCCAGGTCGATTCCTCGGTTGGCGGCAAGACCGGCATCAACCACCCGCTGGGCAAGAACATGGTCGGTGCCTTCTATCAGCCCAATGCGGTGCTGATCGACACCACCACCCTCAAGACTCTGCCAGAGCGCGAGCTGTCGGCAGGGCTTGCCGAAGTCATCAAGTACGGCCTGATCTGCGACAAGCCGTTCCTTGACTGGCTCGAAGACAATATGACGGCCCTGCGTGGCCTGGATAACGCTGCCCTGACCGAGGCCATTCGCCGTTCCTGCGCGGCCAAGGCTGCGGTGGTCGGAGCTGACGAGCGTGAGTCTGGCGTGCGTGCGACCCTCAACCTGGGTCATACCTTTGGCCATGCCATCGAGACCCACATGGGCTACGGCGTCTGGCTGCACGGCGAAGCCGTGGCAGCAGGCACGGTAATGGCCCTGGAAATGTCCATGCGCCTGGGCTGGATCGACCAGCCGGCGCGTGATCGCGCTATTCGCCTGCTGCAGGACGCAGGATTGCCGGTGGTGCCCCCACAGGAAATGACCCCGGCACATTTCATGGAGCATATGGCGGTCGACAAAAAGGTTCTCGACGGTCGCTTGCGCCTGGTGCTGTTGCGCCAGCTGGGCGAAGCCGTGATTACCGACGACTATCCGAAAGAGATCCTTCAGGCCACGCTGGCAGCGGATTACCGCGCGATCGTGGCCCAGCTTTGAGGTTGTGACAGCGCAATGACCAGTTTGCATGCCGATGAGGCGTTTCTCGACCATTACCAACTGAGCCACGATCCGTTCGCGCCGCGTGTGCCCGGCTTCAAGTTCTTCCCCGCCCAGCGCAAGCCAGTGTTGGGGCAGTTG
The DNA here is from genome assembly GCF_044900155.1 of Pseudomonas sp. NPDC088890. NCBI lineage: Bacteria > Pseudomonadati > Pseudomonadota > Gammaproteobacteria > Pseudomonadales > Pseudomonadaceae > Pseudomonas > Pseudomonas sp. NPDC088890. The sequence continues at coordinate 109,369 of NZ_JBJDNG010000008.1, forward strand.
CATCACCTGGCCCGCTACAGCCAGCTGATGCTGGTGGTCACAGGGCCGGTGGGCAGCGGCAAGACCCTGCTGCGCCAGGCGCTGGTGGCAAGCACCAACAAACAGTCGGTACAGAGCGTGGTGGTTTCCGCCCGTGGCGCCAGCGATGCTGCCAGCGTGCTGGGCCAGGTGGCCCAGGCGCTTGGGGTGGCCCAGGCCGAGGTGCAAGCCATTCTGTCCCAGGTGGTACAACTGGCGCTGACCGGTCAGGAAGTCTATCTGTTGGTGGACGATGCGGAACAACTCGGCGAGTCGGCACTCCAAGCGTTGCTGGAGTTGGCGGCGGGGGTTCCGGAAGGGCGTCCGCACGTGTTCCTGTTCGGTGAGCCCTCGCTGATCGCAGGGTTGGATGAGCTCAATGCCGATGGTGATCGTTTCCACGTCATCGAGCTTGCCCCCTACAGCGAGGAAGAAACCCGCGAGTACCTGGAGCAACGCCTGGAGGGCGCTGGCCGGGGCATCGAGGTGTTCAGCGCTGAACAGATCGTCGATATCCATGAACATTCGGACGGCTGGCCTGGCACTATCAACCAGGTCGCCCGCGATACCTTGATCGAAGCCATGATCGCCACCCGCAGTACGGCGAAGCGACCATCCATGGGGTTCAAAATGCCTAAAAAACACGTGCTCGCGCTGTCTGCTGTCGTAGTGGTCGCCGTTGCTGCGGCGGTCCTGATGCCCAAGAAAGGCGCCGATAAAGCCCCTACCGACGCACCTGCGGCCCAAGCCCAGCTGCCGTTGGGTGAAGGCCAGCCGGGCAACGCCCAGGCCAACAATGGCAACCCTGCCATCGAGTTCTCCGGCTCCTCCCAGCCGATGCCACTGCCGCTGGTAGGGCAGTCGCAGCCGGTCATGCGCGAGCCGCTAGCCCAGGCCGCAGGCATGGGCGATGGCGAAGAGGGCGGTCCAGCCGGCAACACTGCGCTACAGCCCGCCAACCCGCCGACCGTTACCACCATTGCGCCGCCTGAAGGTGTTCCTGCGGGGCCAGCTACGGCACCTGCGCAGCCAATCGCCAGCGCGCCAAGCCAGCCGGTTGCGCCTGCACCGAAGCCTGTTGCAACCCAGCCGGCCAAGCCGGTAGCGCCTGCCAAGCCAGCGCCGGCTCCGACTCAGGTCGCAACCTCTAAGCCAGCGGCTAAACCTGCTGCTGGTGGCAGTGGCAACAGCAGCTGGTACTCGGGCCAAAAACCAGGCAATTACGTGGTGCAGATCCTCGGCACCAGCTCCGAGGCATCGGCCCAATCGTTCGTCAAAGCGCAGGGTGGCGACTATCGCTACTTCAAGAAAACCCTGCAGGGCAAGCCACTGTACGTCGTCACTTACGGCAACTTCGCCAACCGTGATGCAGCGGTTGCGGCAATCAAGAACTTGCCAGCGAAGGTCCAGGCTGGTAAACCTTGGCCACGTACCGTTGCCAGCGTCCAACAAGAGCTGGCTACGGCTCGCTGATACCTTCCGGGCGGCACCACCCCGCTGCCCAGATGCTGAGCGACTCCTGACTTTCGTCTAGCCTGCTGCGTTCAAACGCGGCAGGCTTTTCTGTCCCAGACTGCCGGCCACAAGCCCTCTCTTGCAGTCCAGGCTGAAACGCTTCAGACTCCGACCAATGCCGTACCACGGCAAAAGGTCAAAAACATTCAAAATTGCGACATAAATTTACAACGATTCGTCGTGAGAATTTGTGAGCTTCACTGTCGCTGTGCAACAATGGTTTCACGTTGCCCCCCGCAAAAAAGCTGGCATTCGACCGGTGTGGATGGTAAGTGGTTGTACTAAAAAGAGATTTGCCTCCGTCGAGAGGTGAACCTGGTGAGAATGTGTCTATGAAAACAGGTCTGTACCATCCGGAAGAATTCAAGGACAACTGTGGTTTCGGCCTGATCGCCCATATGACGGGCGAGCCAAGTCACCACCTTCTGCAAACTGCCATGCAGGCGTTGACCTGCATGACCCACCGCGGTGGGATCAACGCCGACGGCAAGACCGGCGACGGTTGCGGCTTGCTCATGCAGAAGCCCGATCAGTTTTTGCGCGCCGTGGCCCAAGAGCATTTCGCCGTCGAGCTGCCCAAGCAGTACGCGGTAGGCATGGTGTTCTTCAACCAGGACCCGGTTAAAGCGCAAGCCGCGCGCGCCAACATGGACCGCGAGATCCTCGCCGCTGGCCTGAAGCTGGTCGGCTGGCGCAAAGTGCCGATCGACACCAGCGTGCTCGGCCGCCTGGCCCTGGAGCGCCTGCCGCAGATCGAGCAGGTATTCATCGGCGGTGAAGGCCTGAGCGACCAAGAGTTCGCCATCAAGCTGTTCAGTGCCCGTCGTCGCTCGTCTGTGGCCAACGCCCACGACAGCGACCACTACATCTGCAGCTTCTCGCACAAGACCATCATCTACAAAGGCCTGATGATGCCGCGCGATCTCGCGGCGTTCTATCCAGACCTCGATGACCCACGCCTGCAAACCGCGATCTGCGTGTTCCACCAGCGTTTCTCGACCAACACCCTGCCGAAGTGGCCGTTGGCCCAGCCGTTCCGCTTCCTCGCCCACAACGGCGAGATCAACACCATCACCGGCAACCGCAACTGGGCCATGGCCCGTCGCACCAAATTCGCCAACGACCTGATTCCCGATCTCGAAGAGCTTGGCCCGCTGGTCAACCGCGTAGGTTCGGACTCCTCGAGCATGGACAACATGCTCGAACTGATGGTCACCGGCGGCATCGACCTGTTCCGCGGCGTGCGCATGCTGGTGCCGCCAGCGTGGCAGAACGTCGAGACCATGGACGCCGACCTGCGTGCCTTCTACGAATACAACTCCATGCACATGGAGCCGTGGGACGGCCCGGCCGGTATCGTCATGACCGAAGGTCGCCATGCCGTCTGCCTGCTCGACCGCAACGGCCTGCGCCCGGCGCGCTGGGTCACCACGCGCAACGGCTACATCACCCTCGCCTCGGAAATCGGCGTGTGGGACTACAAGCCAGAGGACGTGGTCGCCAAGGGCCGGGTTGGTCCGGGGCAGATCTTTGCCGTGGACACCGAGACCGGGCAGATCCTCGACACCGACGCCATCGACAACCGCCTCAAGTCGCGCCATCCGTACAAGCGCTGGTTGCGCCAGCACGCCACGCGCATCCAGGCGACCCTGAGCGATGACCAGGGCGCGGCCAGCTACGATGCTGACCAGCTCAAGCAATTCATGAAGATGTTCCAGGTCACCTTCGAAGAGCGTGACCAGGTCCTGCGTCCGCTCGGCGAGCAGGGCCAGGAAGCGGTCGGCTCGATGGGTGATGACACGCCGATGGCAGTGCTGTCGCAGCGCGTGCGTTCGCCGTACGACTTCTTCCGCCAGCAGTTCGCCCAGGTGACCAACCCCCCGATCGACCCGCTGCGCGAAGCGATCGTGATGTCGCTGGAGATCTGCCTGGGTGCCGAGCGCAACATCTTCCAGGAGTCCCCGGAGCATGCTTCGCGGGTGATCCTCAGCTCGCCAGTGATCTCGCCAGCCAAGTGGCGCTCGCTGATGAACCTGGAGCGCGAAGGCTTCGAGCGCCAGCTGATCGACCTCAACTACGAACAAAGCATTGGCCTGGAAGCTGCCATCCGCAACATCGCCGACCAGGCTGAAGAAGCGGTGCGGGCTGGCAAGACCCAGCTGGTGCTGAGCGACCGTTACATCGCCCCTGGCAAACTGCCGGTGCACGCTTCGCTGGCCGTGGGCGCGGTGCATCACCGCCTGACCGAACAGGGCCTGCGCTGTGACAGCAACATCCTGGTAGAGACCGCTACCGCCCGCGACCCGCATCACTTCGCCGTGCTGCTGGGCTTCGGTGCCTCGGCGGTGTACCCCTACCTGGCCTACGAAGTGCTGGCCGACCTGATCCGTACCGGCGAAGTGCTGGGCGATCTGGACGAAGTGTTCAAGTACTACCGCAAGGGCATCTCCAAGGGGCTGCTGAAGATCCTGTCGAAGATGGGTATCTCGACCATCGCCTCGTACCGTGGCGCGCAGCTGTTCGAAGCCATCGGCCTGTCCGACGAAGTGGTCGGCCTGAGCTTCAAGGGCGTACCGAGCCGCATCAAGGGCGCGCGTTTCGTCGACCTGGAAGGCGACCAGAAGCTGCTCGCCGCCGAAGCCTGGAGCGCGCGCAAGCCGATCCAGCAAGGGGGGCTGCTCAAGTTCGTCCATGGTGGCGAATACCATGCCTACAACCCGGATGTGGTCAACACCTTGCAGGCCGCCGTGCAGCAGGGCGACTACGCCAAGTTCAAGGAATACACCACCCTGGTCGACACCCGGCCGGTGTCGATGATCCGCGACCTGCTCAAGGTCAAGGTGGCCGAGCAGCCGCTGGCGCTGGATCAGGTCGAGCCGCTGGAGGCGATCCTCAAGCGCTTCGACTCTGCCGGTATCTCGCTGGGGGCGCTGTCTCCAGAAGCCCACGAGGCCCTGGCCGAGGCGATGAACCGCCTGGGCGCGCGCTCCAACTCCGGTGAGGGCGGTGAAGACCCGTCGCGTTACGGCACCGTGCGTAGCTCCAAGATCAAGCAGGTCGCCACGGGCCGCTTTGGTGTCACCCCCGAATACCTGGTCAACGCCGAAGTGCTGCAGATCAAGGTGGCCCAGGGCGCCAAGCCGGGCGAAGGTGGCCAGCTGCCAGGCGGCAAGGTCAACGGCCTGATCGCCAAGCTGCGTTATGCGGTTCCCGGCGTGACCCTGATCTCGCCGCCGCCGCACCATGACATCTACTCGATCGAGGACTTGGCCCAGCTGATCTACGACCTCAAGCAGGTCAACCCGCAGGCGCTGGTCTCGGTCAAACTGGTCGCTGAAGCTGGCGTGGGCACCATCGCCGCCGGCGTGGCCAAGGCCTATGCCGACCTGATCACCATCTCCGGCTACGACGGCGGCACCGGCGCTTCGCCGCTGACTTCGATCAAGTACGCCGGTGCACCGTGGGAGCTGGGCCTGGCCGAGACCCACCAGACCCTGCGCGGCAACGACCTGCGCGGCAAGGTTCGGGTGCAGACCGACGGTGGCCTGAAAACTGGCCTGGACGTGATCAAGGCCGCCATTCTCGGCGCCGAAAGCTTCGGTTTCGGCACCGCGCCGATGATCGCCCTGGGCTGCAAATACCTGCGTATCTGCCACCTGAACAACTGCGCCACCGGCGTCGCGACCCAGAACGACAAGCTGCGCAAGGATCACTACATCGGCACGGTCGACATGGTGATCAACTTCTTCACCTTCGTCGCCGAAGAAACCCGTGAGTGGCTGGCCAAGCTGGGCGTCAGCAGCCTCGGCGAGCTGATCGGTCGCACCGACCTGCTTGAAGTACTGCCAGGCGACACCGAGCGCCAGCAGTACCTCGACCTCAGCCCGCTGTTGGGCAGCTCGCACATCCCGGCCGACAAGCCGCAGTTCTGCGAAGTCGACAAGAACCCGCCGTTCGATCAAGGCGAGCTGGCCGAGAAGATGGTCGAGATGGCCTTGCCGGCGATCCGCGACCAGGCCGGTGGTGAGTTCAGCCTGGACATCTGCAACTGCGACCGTTCGATTGGTGCGCGCATCTCTGGCGAAATCGCCAAGCTGTACGGCAACCAGGGCATGTCCGCCAAGCCAATCACCTTCCGCTTCAAGGGTACTGCGGGGCAGAGCTTCGGTGTGTGGAACGCCGGCGGCCTGAACCTGCTGCTCGAAGGCGATGCCAACGACTACGTCGGCAAGGGCATGACCGGTGGCAAGGTGACCATCGTGCCGCCTGCTGGCAGCCCGTTCAAAACCCAGGACAGCGCCATCGTCGGCAATACCTGCCTATACGGTGCCACTGGCGGCAAGCTGTTCGCCGCCGGTACCGCAGGTGAGCGCTTCGCTGTACGTAACTCCGGCGCCCACGCTGTGGTCGAGGGCACCGGCGATCACTGCTGTGAATACATGACCGGCGGCTTTGTCTGCGTCTTGGGCAAGACCGGTTACAACTTCGGTTCTGGCATGACTGGCGGCTTCGCCTACGTGCTCGACATGGACAACAGCTTCGTCGACAAGCTCAACCACGAGCTGGTGGAAATCCAGCGTATCAGTGGTGAAGCGATGGAGGCTTACCGTAGCCACCTGGCGCGGGTCCTTGCCGAATACGTTGAAGAGACCGGCAGCGAGTGGGGGCGTGAGCTCTCGGAGAACCTGGACGACTACGTGCGGCGCTTCTGGCTGGTCAAGCCGAAGGCGGCCAATCTCAAGCAGTTGCTGTCCAGTACCCGTGCCAACCCGCAGTAAAAGCAGCTGCAAGTGGCAAACCTCAAGCTGCAAGTGAACGCAGTGCGAGGTTTGCCGGGCTTACGTGATCGTCTTGCGGCTTGCAGCTTATCGCTTGCAGCTGCTGTTGAGAGGTTTTGAAAAATGGCTGAACGTCTGAATAACGACTTCCAGTTCATCGAAGTCGGGCGCAAAGACCCGAAGAAAAAGCTGCTGCGTCAGCGCAAGAAGGAGTTCGTCGAGATCTACGAACCCTTCAAGCCCCAGCAGTCCGTCGAGCAGGCGCACCGTTGCCTGGGTTGCGGCAACCCGTACTGCGAATGGAAGTGCCCGGTGCACAATTTCATCCCCAACTGGTTGAAGCTGGTCTCCGAGGGCAACATCCTGGCGGCGGCGGAACTGTCGCACCAGACCAACACCTTGCCGGAAGTCTGCGGCCGCGTGTGCCCGCAGGATCGTCTGTGCGAAGGTGCCTGCACCCTCAATGACGGCTTTGGTGCCGTGACCATCGGCTCGGTGGAGAAGTACATCACCGACACCGCCTTCGCCATGGGCTGGCGTCCGGACATGTCCAAGGTCAAGCCGACCGGCAAGCGCGTCGCGATCATCGGTGCCGGCCCTGCGGGCCTGGGCTGTGCTGACGTGCTGGTGCGTGCCGGGGTGACTCCGGTGGTGTTCGACCGCAACCCTGAAATCGGTGGCCTGCTTACTTTCGGCATCCCCGAGTTCAAGCTGGAAAAGACCGTGCTGAGCAATCGCCGCGAAGTCTTCACCGGCATGGGCATCGAGTTCCGCCTGAACACCGAAGTGGGCAAGGACATCACCCTGGAACAACTGCTCGCCGAGTACGACGCAGTGTTCATGGGCATGGGCACCTACACCTACATGAAGGGCGGCTTCCCGGGTGAAGACCTGCCGGGCGTGCACGATGCACTGGACTTCCTGATCGCCAACGTCAACCGCAACCTGGGCTTTGAAAAGTCGCCGGAAGACTTCGTCGACATGCAGGGCAAGAAGGTGGTGGTGCTCGGCGGTGGCGATACCGCGATGGACTGCAACCGCACCTCGATCCGCCAGGGCGCCAAGTCGGTGACCTGTGCCTACCGTCGTGACGAAGCGAACATGCCCGGTTCGCGCAAAGAGGTGAAGAACGCCAAGGAAGAGGGGGTGAAATTCCTCTACAACCGCCAGCCGATCGCCATCGTTGGCGAAGACAAGGTCGAAGGGGTGAAGGTGGTCGAGACCCGTCTCGGCGAGCCGGATGCCCGTGGCCGTCGTAGCCCTGAGCCGATTCCGGGCTCCGAGGAGATCCTGCCGGCCGATGCCGTGGTGATCGCCTTCGGTTTCCGTCCGAGCCCAGCGCCGTGGTTCGAGCAGTACGGCATTCAAACCGACAGCCAAGGGCGGGTGGTTGCACCTGAGAAGGCCAAGTTCAAGCACCAGACCAGCAACCCTAAAGTGTTTGCCGGTGGCGACATGGTGCGCGGTTCTGACCTGGTGGTGACGGCGATCTTCGAAGGGCGCACCGCTGCGGAAGGGATCCTGGACTACCTCGAAGTCTGATCGATCGCTATCGCGGGGTAAGCCCGCTGCCATGCAGAAGTGTGTGCTGCGTGGGAGCGGGCTTGCCCCGCGATGCTTTTTGTATACAAAAATAATTGATCCAAGGCAGACGGATAGACAAACAACCGTGCCTTTTCTCTGTACGTCTGAGAAAATGCCCGCACTTTTTTTCCGGATGCCGACATGACTGCCCTGAAGAACGATCGTTTCCTGCGTGCACTGCTCAAGCAACCCGTAGACGTCACTCCAGTCTGGATGATGCGCCAGGCCGGCCGCTACCTGCCGGAGTACCGCGCCAGCCGGGCCAAGGCGGGTGACTTCATGAGCCTGTGCATGAACCCGCAGTTCGCCTGCGAGGTCACCCTGCAGCCGCTGGACCGTTACCCGCTGGACGCAGCGATCCTCTTCTCGGACATCCTCACCATCCCCGATGCCATGGGCCAGGGCCTGTACTTCGAAACCGGCGAAGGCCCGCGTTTCAAGAAGGTCATCAGCACTTTGGCGGACATCGAAGCGCTGCCAATCCCTGATCCGCACAAGGACCTGGGCTACGTGATGGACGCGGTCAGCACCATCCGCCGTGAGCTCAATGGCCGCGTACCGCTGATCGGCTTCTCCGGCAGCCCCTGGACCCTGGCTACCTACATGGTCGAAGGCGGCTCCTCCAAGGACTTCCGCAAGATCAAGTCCATGCTCTACGACAACCCGCAGGCCCTGCACCTGCTGCTGGACAAGCTGGCCCAGTCGGTCACCAGCTACCTCAACGGCCAGATCCAGGCCGGTGCCCAGGCAGTGCAGATCTTCGACACCTGGGGTGGCAACCTGTCGGCGGCGGCCTACCAGGAGTTCTCCCTGGCCTACATGCGCAAGATCGTCAGCGGCCTGATCCGCGAGCACGACGGGCGCAAGGTGCCGGTGATCCTGTTCACCAAGAACGGCGGCATGTGGCTGGAAAGCATCGCCGAGGCTGGCGCTGACGCGTTGGGCCTGGACTGGACCTGCGAGATTGGCGATGCCCGCCGCCGGGTCGGCGACAAGGTGGCCCTGCAGGGCAACATGGACCCGACCGTGCTGTACGCCAAGCCTGCCGCGATTCGCCAGGAAGTTGCGCGGATTCTGGCCAGCTACGGCAAGGGCACTGGGCATGTATTCAACCTGGGGCATGGCATTACCCCAGAGGTCGATCCAGAGCATGCAGGCGCGTTCATCAACGCGGTGCACGAGCTGTCCGCGCAGTATCACCAGTAAGCGTTGAATCTATCGCGGGGCTAGCCCGTTCCCACGCAAAAGTCCTCAGGGACGAGGCGTGGGAGTGGGCTTGCCCCGCGATACGTTTGGATTAAGGTTTAATTCAGCGATCGTCGTTAATCTGGTCCCATCTCAACCGATACAGGACCTGACCTCATGAAAGCTCGCTACTTCGCCCTGATTCTCGCACCGCTGTTCAGCACCGCTGCCCTGGCCAATACCTACACCGGTCCAGGTGCTCAGCCGGTCACCACTGTGGCTGCTGCCAACGACGCCGCTGACGACACCCGCGTGGTCCTGCAAGGCTTCGTGACCAAGAAGCTGGATAACGACGACAAGTACGAATTCAAGGACAACACCGGCACCATCACAGTCGAGATCGACGATGAGGACATGCCAGCGGCAGGCTTCAATGACAAGACCAAGGTCAAGCTGACCGGTGAAGTCGAGAAGAACCTGATGAGCCGCGAAGTGGATGTGGATATCGTCGAGATCATTAACTGATCCAGAGGACTGGGGTCGCTTTGCGACCCTTCGCGGGCAAGCCCGCTCCCACAGGGTTCGACAGCGCTGCAAGACTCTGTGGGAGCGGGCTTGTCGGGGCGCCGAACCGCCGCGAAGGGCCGCAAAGCGGCCCCGGCTTCACGTGGTCTTGGGCGCCAATCGGCTTAGGTGCAACGCAACCAGCAACGCCACCGCCAACAGGCTGCCAATGAACAGGCCAATCCCATTCCATCCGGCCATGTGCCAGAACACCCCACCGGCCGTCCCGGCCACACTCGATCCGGCGTAATAGCAGAACAGATACAGCGAAGACGCCTGGCCCTTGGCCTTCAATGCGCGTCGGCCAATCCAGCTGCTGGCCACCGAGTGCGCGCCAAAGAAGCCAAAGGTGAACACCAGCATGCCCAGGATCACCATCGCCAGCGGGCTGGCCAGGGTCAGCAACAGCCCGCCTGCCATCACCAGGATGCTCGCCCAGAACACTTTGCGCCGCCCCAGCTTGTCGGCAAGGGCGCCGACCTGCGCCGAACTGTAGATACCCGACAGGTAAACCACCGAGAGCAAGCCCACCAGCGCTTGGTTCATGTGATAGGGCTCGGCCAGCAAGCGGTAGCCGATGTAGTTGAACAGGGTGACGAAGGCGCCCATCAGCAGGAACGCTTCAAGGAACAACCACGGCAAACCGGCGTCGCGAAAGTGCATGACAAAGCCATCGAGCAGGCTGCGCGGGTTCATCGCTTGCGGGCGGAAGTTGCGCGACTCGGGCAGCACTTTCCAGAACACCAGCGCCGCTGCCAGGGCCAGCCCGCCAATGGTCAGCATCGCCGTGTGCCAGCTGACGAAGTCGATCAGCACGCCAGTGATCAGCCGCCCGCTCATGCCGCCGATGGCATTGCCGCCGATGTACAGGCCCATGGCCAGGCCGATGTGCTGCGGATGAATTTCCTCACTCAGGTAAGTCATTGCCACCGCTGCCAGGCCGCTGAGCGACAAGCCCACCATGGCCCGGGTCGCCAGCACCAGCTCCCAGCTTGGCATTACCGCGCTGGCCAGGGTCGACAGCGCAGCGCAGACCAGGGCGAATACCATTACCGGCTTACGGCCGATCCGGTCCGAGATCGGCCCGGTGACCAGCAGGCCAAAGGCGAGCATCGCCGTCGACACCGACAGCACCAGGCTGCTCTGCGCGGCGTTGATGGAGAACTCCTGCGACAGCAACGGCATCATCGGTTGCACGCAGTAGAGCAGGGCAAAGGTGGCAAAGCCGCCGCTGAACAATGCCAGCACGGTCTTGAGGAAGGCGGGAGTACCTTTCTCGATCCAGATCTCGTTCAGCGGGGCAGGCTCAGGGTCGACAGGCAGGGGCGCTACAGCAGTTTTCACGAATGGGTCCCTCAGGCACGCGGGCCGGTGTTGCGAATTGTAAAAAGCATATAGCTGGCTAATGATTAGATCCAATATATTGTTCGACCTATTTAAGACGTTTTACGACTTGTTTGGAGCTGCTCATGGAATTGCGTCACCTGCGCTACTTCATCGCCGTTGCCGAGGAGCTGCACTTTGGCCGTGCCGCGCAGCAGCTGGGGATTTCCCAGCCCCCCCTGAGCCAGCAGATCCAGGCGCTGGAGCAGGAGCTGGGCGCGCGATTGTTCGAGCGCACCAATCGTCGGGTAGAGCTGAGCGAAGCTGGCCGGTTGTTTCTAGAGGAGGCGCGCCAGGTACTCGCCCAAGTGGAAAAAGCCGCGGATGTCGCCCGTCGAGCGCAACTGGGCGAGTTGGGTGAAATGAAGATCGGCTTCACCTCTTCGGCGCCATTTACCTCGAAGATTCCCAAGGCGATTCATGCATTTCGCCAACGCTTTCCCGCCGTGCACCTGAACCTCAAGGAGATGAGCAGTCGCGATGTCGCCGAGGCGGTCTTCGACGAGTCGATCGAAGTCGGCCTGATGCGGCCAATGCCGTTGCCTGAGGGGTTGGTCGTCACCGAGTTGTTCCGAGAGCCGCTGGTGGCAGTGATCAACGCCTCGCACCCGCTGGCGCAGGGGAGCGAGCAGGGCGTGTACATGGCGGCGCTGGCCCATGAGCCGTTCGTGTTCTTTCCGCGCAGCTATGGCAGCGGCTTGCATGCGCAGTTGTTGAGTCTGGCTCGGCAAGCGGGGTTCAGCCCGCATTTTGCCCAGGAGGCGGGGGAGGCGATGACCATCATTGGCCTGGTGTCGGCGGGGTTGGGGGTGTCGGTGCTGCCGGCGTCGTTCCAGCGCATGCGTATTGATGGCGTGGTGTATCGCACCCTGCTCGATGAGGGCGCGGGTACGGCGGTGTGGCTGGTCCAGCGTCAGGCGGGTGGCTCGGCGATGGCCAAGGCATTTGCCGAGCTGCTGACCCGCGAAAGTACCCTGTAGCCCGTACTGGCCTCTTCGCGGGCAAGCCCGCCTCCACAAGGATATGCAGCACCACCGAACCCAGTGGGAGCGGGCCTGCCCGCGAAGAGGCCGATGCAGGCGCCGTTAAGCCCTTGGCCAGCGCCGGAAGATCAACGAGGTATTCACCCCACCAAAGGCAAAATTGTTGTTCATCACGTACTCATTGCTCATCACCCGCATGCCGCCACGCACGTAGTCGAGCTCGCCACAGCGCGGGTCGATGTTGTCCAGGTTGAGGGTGTGCACGTACGTGTCGCGATTCATCATCTCGATGCTGAACCACGATTCCAGCGCACCACAGGCGCCAAGCGTATGGCCAAGGAAGCTCTTCTGCGAACTGATCGGCATCCGCGGCCCAAACAGTTCGCTGGTAGCCAGGGTCTCGGCGATATCGCCCTGTTCAGTGGCCGTGCCATGGCCGTTGACGTAGCCAATCGCCTCTGGCGCCAACCCGGCATCCTCCAGCGCCAGCTCCATGGCGCGGCGCATGGTGGCTTGTTCAGGACGCGTGATGTGTTGGCCATCGGCATTGCTGCCAAAACCAACGATCTCGGCATGAATGCGCGCGCCACGGGCCAGTGCATGCTCCAGCTCCTCCAGCACCAGCATGCCGCCACCCTCACCCACTACCAGCCCGTCGCGGGCGCTGTCGTAAGGGCGCGGGCTCAGTTCAGGGGTGTCGTTCATCAGGCTGGTCGCATACAGGGCATCGAACACCATGGCCTCGGTCGGGCACAGCTCTTCGGCGCCACCGGCGAGCATCATCGGCAGGCGGCCGAACTTGATCGCCTCGTAGGCATAGCCGACCCCCTGACTGCCACTGGTGCAGGCGCTGGAGGTGGGGATCAGCCGTCCGGTGAGGCCGAAGAAGATGCTGATGTTGGCCGCAGTGGTGTGCGGCATCATGCGCACGTAGGAGTTGGCATTGAGGCCATCGGCCCTGGCATTGAGCAGCATGTTGCCAAACGCCTTGATCTCGTCGGTGCTGCCAGCAGAGGAGCCGCACGCCACGCCCATGCGGCCATCGCGGATGCTCGGATCGTCGAGCAGACCGGCATCGGCCAGCGCTCGTTCTGCGGCCGCTACCGCCAGGCGGGCGACCCGGCCCATGCTGCGCAGTTGCTTGCGGGTCCAGTGCGCGGGCTCTGTGAATTCGTCGATGGGCCCGCCCAGGCGGGTATTGAGGTCTTCGAAAACGTCCCATTCGTGCATGCGGCGAATGCCACTGCGGTTCCTCACAAAATGCCTGGAAAGGGTTTCCCAGTCATTGCCCAGGGCAGTGATGCCGGCCATGCCGGTGACCACGACACGGCGCATCAGCACAACCCTCCGTTGACCGCGATGACCTGGCGGGTGATGTAGGCCGCTTCACTGGACATCAGGAAGTTGACCGTGCCGGCGACCTCTTCCGGGGTGCCCATGCGCTGGGCCGGAATCATCTTGAGCAACTCCTCGACCGGCACGTGCTCGTCGAGCATGGCCGTGTCGATCAGCCCTGGGGCGACGCAGTTGACCGTGATCCGGCGCTTGCCCAGTTCGATCGCCAGGGCCTTGGCTGCACCGATCAGGCCGGCCTTGGAGGCGCTGTAGTTGACCTGGCCGCGATTGCCGATCAGCCCGGAAACCGAGGTGATGCAGACGATCCGCCCCGGCGCACGGCGGCGGATCATCGGCATCATCAAGGGGTGCAGGACGTTGTAGAAACCATCCAGATTGGTCCGCATGACCTGGTCCCAATCGTCCTCGCTCAGGGCTGGGAAGGCGCCATCGCGAGTCAGCCCGGCGTTGCACACCACGCCGTAGTAAGCGCCATGCGCTTCGACATCCTCATTGAGGATGGCAGCGCAGGCCGCCCGATCGGCGATATCAAATTGCAGGATGCGCGCCTGGCGCCCCAGCGCGCGGACCTGTTCGGCAACCGCCTCGGCCTCGCTGCGGCCACTGCGACAATGCAGGACCAGATCGTAGCCGGCGCGGGCCAGACGCAGGGCGATCGCGCGGCCAATGCCGCGGCTGGAGCCGGTGACCAGGATGGTGTCAGTCATGCGGGTGTTCCTCGGGTGCCGGCTCGGCCAGGTACTGGCTTGCCTGGGGCGGGCGGTAGACATTCAGGCGGGCGCTGGCTTGGATGCCGTCGCCGCGCAGGTGGCATTCGAACACACCCATGCCGTTGTCGTCTTCCAGCGAGCGCAGGGCGTGGATACGCAGCTGGGCGCCGACGGGAAAGTGTTCGACAGTGCACTCGAACTTGCGTGTGCCGAGCAGAAAGCCCATTTCCACTGGCTGGCCCAGCCGCCGTGCGCGACAGCCGGCATAGGCCGCCACGCTCTGCGCCATCAGCTCCAGCGCCAGCCAGGCGGGCAGGCTGCCGTCGGCACGGTTGAATTGGCCGCCAGCACGGACCGTTGCGTGGGTGTGGATCTGCTCCTCGTCACAACTGTCGATGCCATCGATGAGGATCATGTCACCGGCGTGCGGCAGCAGGTCGGCCAGGGGCCAGGTGGTCATGGTGCATCTCCGAGAATCAGGCTGACATTGTTGCCGCCGAAGGCGAACGAATTGCTCATCAACCGGCGCGGTCCGTGCAGCGCCAAGCGTTGGCTGCCATCGACCAGATTGAGCGCGGGCAGTTGTGGGTCGGCCTGACCATCCCAGAGGTGCGGCGGCAACAGGCCAAGTGGGTTGTGCTCGCTCAGGCTCAGCCAGCAGAAGGCTGCTTCCAGGGCGCCGGCGGCGCCGAGGGTATGACCGGTCATCGGCTTGCTCGATGAACAAGGCAGCTGGGCGCCGAACAGGTTGTGCACGGCCCGGCATTCCATGGCGTCGTTGTGTTCGGTGGCGGTGCCGTGCAGGTTCAGGTAATCGATCTGCGCGGGCTCGAGACGGGCATTGTCCAGCGCTTTGCCCATGGCCTGCAAGGCGCCCCTGCCGCTAGGTTCGGGGGCGGAAATGTGGTGCGCGTCTGAGCTGGCGCCCGCGCCGAGCAGGGCAATGCCTGAACCTTCGCGTGTCATCAGGAACAGCGCCGCGCCTTCGCCGATATTGATCCCGTCGCGGTTGACCGACAACGGGTTGCAGCGCTGTGAGCTGACGGCCTCAAGGGCGTTGAAGCCATTGACGGTCAGGCCACACAGGCTGTCGACGCCGCCGCACAGCACCGCATCGCACAGGCCCAGGTCGAGCAATCGACGTGCGCTCAACAGGGCGCGGCCACTGGAGGTGCAGGCGGTCGAGATGACATAAGCCGGGCCTTCGAGTTGCAGCCAAGCGGCCAGGAAGTTGGCCGGGGCGCTCAGTTCCTGCTGGTCATAGCGATAGTCCGCAGGGAAGTGCCCAGCGTCCAGGTAATGGGCGATGCCGGCGCTGGCTTCGTCGATTCCCGAGGTGCTGGTGCCTAGCACCACACCGACCCGCTGGACGCCGTGGCGCGCGATGGCCTGGCGGATGACCGGCTCGATCTGCAGGGCAGCGGCATACAGCAGCTGATTGTTGCGGCTTTGCTGGCCTGCTAGGGGTAGCTGCGGCAACGGGCCGGCCACGGCGCCGACCGGCAGGCTGCGCTCCGGCACCCAGCCGCCCTGCGCTTGCATGCCTGAGCAGTCACCGGCGAACAGCTTGCGGGCGACTTCGGCCTGGCCCTGGCCAAGGGCGCAGACCAGGCCCAGGGCATTGAGGTAGGCGGTCATGGCGCAGTCTCATTGGGCAGAGGGCTGACGAGGTAACGCAGGCCCTGGCCGAGGTTCAAGGTGAAGTGGTCGGCGCGGCGATAGTCGACCTGCCAGCGTGTATCCAGCCAGCGCCGCTGCTCCTGCTGCCGGGCCTGTGGATAAAGCTGCAGCAGTTGCTGCTCGGGGGTTAGCGCGAACAGCACGGCGGCGAACAACTCCCGCGCAGCAGGGTTGGGCGGCAGCAGGCCATCGGCTTGCCAGTCCTGGCCATCGAGCAACTGCCGCGCCTGGGGGATGCCCATCAGGTCGAGCAGCGACCAGCGCAGGCGGCCATTTTCACGCTGCACCACCAACAACCAGTCCTGGCGTTGCCCGGCTTGTTCGCGTTGCACGTGCAATTGCTGCGGCAATGTCAGCTGGGGTAGACGCTCTGGTAGCGGTGGCCGCGCAGCGCAGGCGCTCAGCAGCAGGGTCAGCAACAGCAGCAGGGGTTTCATGATTGCGCAGGTTCTCTATCACGGGCGGCGGCCCAAGGCGCCAGGACGAAACTGAAGGCCAGGCCCAGGCTCACTGCCAGGCCAAAGTTGCTCACCGCCGGCGTGCTGGACAGTGCCAGCAGGCCAAACGACAGCCAGGTGGTGAGCGCCGCCAACAGGGTGCCGAGCAGACTGACCGCAGCGCCGCCGATCCGTTCGTGCATAAGGATCGCGTAGTCGACACTGATCGCTGTTACCAGCAACAGGCCGAACAGGCTGAACAGGGTCAGCGGTTGTCCCAGCCAGCCAAGGCTGGCCAGGCTGCACAGCGCGGCCAGCAGCGGCAGGGCGACCAGCCGTAGAGCGCCAGCCAAACCGAAAGGCACGACCAACAGCAACAGGATCAGCGCGCACGACAGCAGTTTCAACTCAGCGGCGCTGACTTGGGTAGCGGCGAACAACTGGTTCAGCTGACCGAGCCGATCCACCAGTTGCACCCCTGGCAGTTCATCGGTCTGCAAGCGCAGCAGCGCCGGATCGTTGAGCCCTTGCAGGCTGACGATCGCCGCCACGCCATGGCCATCCTCGCCCAGCCACAACGGTCGCCAAGCCTCGCCGAGCGGGCCAGCCAGGACGTGCTCGATCGAGCGATCCGGCAGGCTGCGCAGTTGTTCAAGCTCTGCGGCCAATGCATCTTGCGGCACGCCCAGTGCCAGCAACGGTTGCCAATGGGCAGGCAATTGCGCCAGCGCCTGGCGTAGCTGTCGCTGAGCACCAGCGCTGGCGACCAGTTGGCTGAGGCTCATGTAGCCCTTGAGCTTGTCCAGGTCAGCCAGCTCGTCGAGCTTTGTACTCAACGCCTGCAAGCGTTCGAGCAGTTGGCCTTGGTCGGCGGCGCGGACCAGGTAGAACTGGCTGGTCGGCTGGTAACCGGTGATGCGTGCGACGGTCTGCGCCTCTTGCAGCAACTGCGGTGAGCTACCGACCCACTGGCGGATATCGTTACGGCTGTCCAGTTGCCACAGGCCTGCGGCGCAGAACAGCATCAAAAGGCCCAGCAACACGGCACTGGGGACTTTGCTCAGCAGGCGTTCACGTAGGTCGGTGAGGGCCTGGGCAATGCGCAGCGGCCAGTCTGCCGGGCGCAGCTCGACAGACTGCAGCAGTGCCGGTAGCAGGCACACTGCGCTGAGGTAGGCGCCGACCAGGCCCGCCGCCGAGAATGCAGCGATCTGGGTCAGTGCCGGAAACGGGGTGAATGCCAGGGCCAGGTAACCGATGCAGCTGGTGACCAGGCTCAGGCTCAGTCCCGGCAAGGTCAGCCGCAGGGCCGCCCAGCTGCGCCAAGGGCGCAGGCTCCAGCTCTTGGACAGGTAGTGAAGTGGATAGTCCACCGCCACCCCGATCAGGCTGGAACCCAGGACCAAGGTCATTACATGCATCTTGCCGAACAACGCCACGCAGGCCACCGCGCCGAACAGCATGCCAACCAGCACCGGCACGAATGCCAGCAACACCCGCCAGCGGCGAAACGTCAGCAGCAACAGCAGAAGAATGCCCAGGGTAGCGCCACCGCCGACCCAAGTGATCTCTCGGCTGGCCTGGCGCTGGCCATTGGCGGCGTGCAACAGGCCGCTGACCGCCAACAGTTGGGCCCCGCTCTGCTCGGCGTGGAGCCGGCTGGCGGCCAGCAGGTCGGCGACCTGTAACGGCAACTTCAGGTCGAAGGCGTCGCCCAGGCTACGCGCGCGCAGCAATACCCAGTGCTTGCCGTCAGCCTCGGCGATCAGCGCACCGCTGGCGGTGTCGAGCTGGACATTGGCCGGCTTCGGCTGACTGGCCTGGATGCGTCCAGTCAGGCCTAGCCAATCGTCCTGGCTGGGGACCAGGCTAAAGCCGGTGAAGGGGTCGAACAGGCTTTGCACGCGTTGTTCGATAAAGGCCTCGGGTTGTTCGACCAGCTGTCTGCGATCAGCGGCCGAGAGCATCGCCAGGCGGCCTTGCAGCAGTTGCTCGCGCACTGCTTGCAGGTCGGTCTGCAGGCTCCACTGGACCTTTTCGAACAGGCCGCTGGCTTGCCACTGTCCGGCCAGGCGTTCGGCGAGGGCTACGGCGCGCTGGCGGTCCTGGTCGCCGACCAACACCAGCATCTCGCGGTTCAGCGGTGCCTGCATGCGTTGCTCGGCGCGCTGTACCAACGGATCTTGGGTGTCGCCGGGCACCAGCGCCATCAAGTCGCCCGACAGCGGCGCGCCACGCTGCCACTGCCAGCCGGCGACAGCCAGCACGGCAATCAGCAAGGCCAGGAACAGCCGGGGCAACAGGCGTTCAATCGGCAAAATCGCTGCGCTCCGTATCGCTCAGGGCAGTGGCGCCGCTGCTGGCTGGCAGGCGCAGCACGGTGCTGTCGCCTTGGCTTTCCTCAAGCTCGATGCGCTCGACGTACTGGCCGCCGGCGATGTCGATACGGCGGAAGATCTGCTTGAGCAACAGCGAGCGAGGGTTCAGCTGCAGTTGCCAGTGCTCGGCGGTGCCTTGCAAGTTCAGCTCGAAGTCGCGTTGCAGGCCGCTGCTGTCGCCTTGCAGGACAGCGAAAAACAGACGGTTCTGCTCGGCGCCGGCGCTACGGCTGGGCAGGGTTTGCCAGCCGGATGGATCACGCCGGGCAATGCCGTTGGCGGTGATGCGGTAGTCCTGGCGCAGCGGTGTTTGCAGCAGCCAGAGCAGGCCGTGGTCGCGGGCCAGGACGAATTGGCCGCGGCTGACCAAGGGCTGGGGAAGGGCGCGCAGGTGTTTTTCCTGGATGAAGGGGCCTTTGACTACAGTGGGTTCGCTTAGCTGCTTTTGCAGGTCTTCGAGGGTGAAGGCTAAGGTTAGTGGGCTGGTGAGCAGCAGGGCTAACGTGGTGAGGGCGCGTAACGCCAGCGCCATGGAGTGGTTTGGAGGGTTTGGGGTCGCGCTGCGACCCTTCGCGGGCAAGCCCGCTCCCACAGGGTTTTGCAGCGTTGCGATGGCCAGCAAAGCGGGCCCAGTGGCAAGTTTCATGACAGCACCTTCTGCACCGCGTCGAGCATCACCTGCGGTGAGGCCAGTTGCATTTCGCCGCTATCGATGTGCACTGCAACCTGCACCGTGCTGGCGCGAGTCATGCGCTCGCCACTTTCAGCATCACTGATCAGGTAATTGATCTTCAGCCGGCTTTCCCACTCCACCAGGCTGGCGCGCACGTTCAGGCGCTGGCCGAAAGTGGCGCCACGGATGTAGCGCAGCTGCAAGTCGATCACCGGCCACATGTAGCCGCTGGCATGCATCTGCCGATAGTCGTGCTCGAGCTTGTCGAGCAAGACACAGCGGGCGACTTCCAGGTACTTGACGTAGTGCCCGTGCCAGACGATGTGCATGCTGTCGACATCGAAGAACGGCACGACGATCTCAGTATCGACGTGGAACACGCCGGGGCTACGCATGCAGCCTCCAGTGTCGTTCGGCGATACGGCTCAGGCACAGGCGCAGTTCTCGCTCCAATGCGCGGTCTTCGATGACGGGGGCGAAGTCTTCCAGCAATGCGCCATGCATCTCAGCCAGCGCTGGCGGCAGTGGTCGCTCACCTGCCTGGCGGCCACGCAACCAGACGCCCTGATTGGCCGCCAGTAGGGTTGCCGCAGCGACCTGCTCGGTCAGCTCAAGAACGCGCAAGGCATCGCGTGCGGCGATGGTGCCCATGCTTACCTTGTCCTGGTTGTGGCATTCGGTGGAGCGGGAGAACACGCTGGCAGGCATGGTCTGCTTGAGCGCCTCGGCGGTCCAGGCGCTGGCGCCGATCTGCACTGCCTTGAAGCCATGGTTGAGCATCGCACGGTCGGCTTCGGCGCCGGACAGATTGCTCGGCAGGCCATGGTTGTAGCGTTCGTCGACCAGCAGCGCGAGCTGGCGGTCGAGCAGGTCGGCGACGTTGGCCACCAGGGTCTTCAGGCTGTCCATGGCGAATGCGATATGGCCGCCATAGAAATGGCCACCATGCAGAACTCGCTCGGCGTCGCCATCGATGATCGGGTTATCGTTGGCGCTATTGAGCTCGGTTTCGATAAAACTGCGCAACCAGCCCAGGCTGTCGGCCAGCACCCCCAGTACATGGGGTGCGCAGCGCAGCGAGTAGCGGTCTTGCAGGCGGTGCAGCGGGGCAGCCGGGGCGTCGATGGCCAGATCCTGGCGCAGCCAGGCGGCGACCTGGGTCTGGCCGGGGTGCGGTTTGGCGGCGAACAGGCGCTCGTCGAAATGCTCAGGGTTGCCTTGCAATGCGATCACGTTGAGTGCGGTAATCCGGGTGGCCAGCTTGAGCAGGTAGTCGGCGCGGCCAAAGGCCAGGCAGGCCAGGCCGGTCATCACGGCGGTGCCGTTCATCAATGCCAGGGCTTCCTTGGGGCGCAGCACCAGCGGTTGCCAGCCGAGCTCGCGATGGACGTCGGCGCTGCTGCGCTTTTCACCGCGGTACAGCACCTCGCGTTCGCCAGACAGGGTCGCCGCTACGTATGACAGCGGGGTCAGGTCGCCGCTGGCGCCCACAGAGCCCTCTTCGGGGATCAGCGGCAGGATGTCGTGTTCGAGGAACGCCCGCAGCCGTTCCAGCAACTCCAGGCGCACCCCCGACATCCCATGGCTCAGCGAGCGCAGCCGCGCCGCCAGCACCGCGCGGGTGGCCGCAGGCTCGAGCAGCTTGCCCAGGCCGCAGCCGTGAAAGGTGTACAGGTGGATCGGCAGGGCTTCGACGTGCTCCGGCGGTACTGCCACCACGCACGAGTCGCCATAGCCGGTGGTGACGCCGTAGATCACCCCTTCCTTGTCCAGCAGGGTGTCGAGAAAACGCGCGCCGCGAGCGATCCGCTCACGATAGGCGGGGGCCTCCTCCAGGCGTGCGGCTGCTTGGCGCTGGCTCAGGGCCAGGACATCCTCGATGGCGAGCGGCGCCTCGCCGAAGGTTACAGACTCATGCGTCGTCATCGGTCTTTCCAGAAGGGGTAGAAGTTGAACCACTGGGTGGGCGCCTGCTGGCAATAATGGCCCAGCCGCGCAGCGTAGCGCGCAGCCCATTCGCCGATCACCTGTTCGCGGTGGTCGCGCCGCCAGTGCAGGCGCTCGGCGAACGGCTCCAGTGTGATCCGATAGCGGCCTTCGCGCTTGAGGCAGAACAGCAGGTTGACCGGGCAACCCAACAACCCCGCCAGCAGCCAGGGGCCTTGGGGAAATGCGGCCGGATGGCCGAGGAAATCCACCTCGACCGTACGCGCGCCATGCAAGGGGACGCGGTCGCCAGCAATCGCCAGCCATTCGCCGCGTTCCAGGCGTTCGGACAGCTGCAGCATGATCGCCGGGTCCAGCTCGCTGACCTGGATCAGCCGCAGGTGGCTGGCCCCAGCTTCGCCCAGCAAGCGATTGAAGCGTTCGGCATGGCGGGTGTGCACCAGCACATTCATGGTTACCTGCTCGCCCAACTCGGCCAAGGCCCGGCACACCTCGAGGTTGCCCAGGTGCGCACCGACCAGCATTTGCCCGCGGCTGCCGCGCAGTTGCTGGCGCAGGCCGGCAGGGTCGTCGATTTCGATATCTTGCAGGCGCAGCTTGCCGTTCCAGGCGTCGAGCTTGTCCAGCAGGGAGTCGGCGAACGCCATGAACTGGCGAAACACCTGCCAGTGGCTGGGCGCTGGCGTGGCTGCGCGGCTGTGCGCAGCCAGCCGTTGTTGATACTGCCAGGCACTGCGCCGGGCACGGCGGCCGAACAGGAAAAAGTACAGCACGATGGCGTGGATCAGCGGGCTGAGCAGGCGCCGGCCAAGCAGGCGCACCAGCCCGGCGGTGAGCTTCATCAACCAGAAACTGCCGCGTTCGCGTTGCTCGGCCCAGTGCCGTGATGGGCTGTTCATCGTCGCCACCGGCGCCAGAGGATCAGTGGCGCGCGCAGCAGCATGCCGAAGAACAAGCGCGCGTGCATGCGCGAAATCAGCGCGTTGTCGTGCACCAGGCGAAAGTGCGAGACGCCGTCCTGCGGGTAATGCACACGGGTTGGCAGCCAGCGCATCGGTTGCTCGCGCCAGGCCAGGCGCACGAGAATTTCCGTGTCGAAATCCATGCGCAGGCCCAGTTGCACCGAGTCGATCAGGGCCAGGGTCGCTGGCAGCGGGTAGACCCGAAAACCGCACATCGAATCAGGGATCGCCAGCGACAGGCTGTTGATCCACACCCATACGTGAGTCAGGTAGCGGGCATACAGGCGGCCCTTGGGCACGCTGGCGTCGTACTGTGGATAACCGCAGATCAGCGCCTGCGGATGGGCCTGCGACTGGGCCAGGAAGGTGGCGATATCAGCCAGGTCATGCTGGCCATCGGCGTCCACTTGCAGGGCGTGGCTAAACCCCAGCCGCGCCGCCTCGCGCAAGCCGGCCATCACCGCGCCGCCCTTGCCCTGGTTGCTGCTCAAGGTGATCAGGAACACCTGCGGCTGGCCAGCCAGCTGGCGTAGCACCCCGGCGCAGGGCGGATGGCTGGCGTCGTCCACCAGCACGCAGGGTAAGCCCGCCCGGCGCAATTCAGCGACCACGGCAGGCACCGCCCGTTCGTGGTTGTACACCGGGATCACCGCGCAAGGCTTATGCACAGGCGGCCTCCAACGCAATGCGACCGCTGGAGCAGGGTTGCCCTGCGCGGCTGAAGGCAAAGTACAGCTTGCTGCGTTGCGGGTCGAAGCGCAGGCTCAGTTCGAGCTCGTCTGCGGGGCGCACCAGTTGCTGGAACTTGAGCACTTCCATGCCGGCGAAACGCAGCCCTGGCGGCACCAGTGCTGCGCCGAGGGTAATCGCCCAGTCGATCTGCACCACGCCCGGCAGGATCGGCGTGGTCGGGAAGTGGCCGGTGAAGCAGGGCAGGTCCGCAGGTACCCACAGGCGCAGCAGAGCGCCCTCTTCCAGCCGCTCAAGCACCTGTGGATCATTCGCCCGTGGTGCTTTGAGCAGGGCCTGGACCTGCGCCTCGGCCAGCTTGCCTTGGGCGTTCATCGGCAATTGCCGTAGCAGCCGCCAGCGCCGAGGCAGGGCCAGCGCCTCGCAATACTGGGCCAGGTGCTGGCGCAGGCTGTCGAGCAAGGTCCGCCGGCCCTGGTTGCGCAAGGCGTGCACGCCGGCTGGGCTAAGTACCAACAAGGCGCCCAGCGAGGCACGGCCTTCCTCGATCACGCCCAGGCGCGCTTCGCTGACCCAGGCGTGGCGGCACAGCGCCTGTTCGAGCATGGGCAGGGCGATACGTTTTTCTTCCAGCTTGACGATGCGGTCGAGGCGGCCGAGCAGGCGCAAGCGGCCATCACTGAACAGTTCGGCAGCGTCGGCACTTTGTTCGATATGGCCAGGCGGCAAGTAGGGCGAGGCGATGCGCAGGGCGCCCTGTTCATCCACAGCAAGTTGCACGCCTGCGAAGGGTTGCCACAGGTCGCCGCCCTCTCGCCAGGCGATGCCGCCGGTTTCCGAGCTGCCGAGGATCTCCACGGGCCATTGGCCAAGCCGCTGCTGCAGACGTGCACTTGCCGCGGCCGGCAGCTCACCCCCTGATGAGAACACCTTGCGCACCTGGCTCAACGCTGGCCAATCAAGGTTATCGCCCATGCGCTTGAGCAGTGCCGGGCTGGCCACCCAGGCAAAGCTTGGCAGTTCGCGGCTGGCCCGTTGCAGATCTTCGGGGAAGGGCATTGGCTGGCGCAGGAAACCCCGGCCGGCACAGAGAGGCCAAAGCACGCGGAACAGAAAGCCGTAGATGTGCTGGGTGGCCACGCTGCCGATGATCCAGGCATCGCCAAGCGCCGCGCCCCACAGCTGCTCCAGGGCGGTGACTTCATTGGCCAGCTGGCGCAGGCGCTTGTCGATCAGCTTGGCTTGGCCGCTGGAACCTGAGGTGCACAGGCCAATCCGGCACTTATCGAGATCCAGCTCGGCGGGTGGCAGCGGTTCGCCCCGTAGGTCAGCGATGCTGAGGTCGTCGGGCTGGTCACTTATCCACAGGTCGACCTGATCGTTCCAGCGTGCGCGGGTCTGCGCTTGCAGGTCGGCCGGTAGCAAGACCTGCACGCCGGCGCGCCAGGCACCGAGCAATGCGATGGCCAGCGCGGC
This sequence comes from Pseudomonas sp. NPDC088890, assembly GCF_044900155.1. Classification (NCBI taxonomy): domain Bacteria; kingdom Pseudomonadati; phylum Pseudomonadota; class Gammaproteobacteria; order Pseudomonadales; family Pseudomonadaceae; genus Pseudomonas; species Pseudomonas sp. NPDC088890. The sequence continues at coordinate 133,688 of NZ_JBJDNG010000008.1, forward strand.
AGCGTCTTGCAGGTGCACCGCCAGGCGCTGGATACCTTTCGCTTGTAGGCCACCGGCCAGGCGCAAGGCCTGTTCACACAGCTCGGCATGCGTCAGGGCGGGCGCCATCGTGACCAAGCGCGGCCCGTCCACGGGGCGCAACAGCTGCTCGGGGTTGATCCAGTTCATGCGCGTCCTCGCACCTGTTGTCGTGTCAGCCATTCACCGGCAAACAGCAGGCCCATGGCGATATAGGCAATCAGGCCGTTGTACAGTGTCCACCAGCTCAGCGGCGCCCAGAGGGTGAGAGCCGCAGCGATCCCGCCGTTGAGCACAAAGAAGCCGCACCACACTTGGGTCACTCGGCGGGTGTAGCTGAGCGCCGCTTCAGGCAGTTGCGGTTCGCGCAAGCGGGCCAAGCGCTCAACCAGCGGCGGGCCGTATTTCAGGCTCGAACCGAACAACACCAGCATGAAGGCGTTGACCAGCACCGGATACCAACGCAGCAGTTGGCTGCTGTCGGAAAATGCCAGCACGGCGCAGAACGTCAGCGCTACTGCCGCCATCCACAGGTTGCCGGGGCGGCGCGGTGCGCTGACGCTGCGGGCCAGCCACAGGCCACCGAGCAACACGGCAAACTGCCAGGGCGCGAAGTGGCCGAGACCGAAATGCACGGCAAACGGATACAGCACGCCGGCCAGCACCAGGCCAAGGCCGACCAGGCGTTTCATGCCGCAGTGTTGACCAGGCGGAATACGGCTTCGACCACATCGCCCACGGTGCGCACGCTCTTGAAGTCTTCGGCGCTGATCTTCTTGCCGGTCTGGCGCTTGATATGGTCGATCAGGTCGATGGCATCGATGCTGTCGATCTCCAGGTCCTGGTACAGGTTGGAGTCCAGGGTGATGCTGGCAGGGTTGGTTTCAAACAGCTCGACCAAGGCGTCGCGCAGAATATTGAAGATGTCTTCACGGTTTTGCATGGGGCGGTCTCAGGCGGCCTGACGGGCAGTGACGAACGCCGCCAGGCTGGCGACGTTGCTGAAATGGCTACGGGTGTCCTTGGCATCGGCGTCGATCTTGATGCCGAAGTGCTTCTGCAGGGCCAGGCCGAGTTCGAGCGCGTCCACCGAATCCAGGCCCAGGCCTTCGCCGAACAGGGGCTGTTGGTCGTCGATGTCCTGCACGGTGATGTCTTCAAGGCCCAGGGCATCGATGATCAACTGCTTGATATCACGGTTCAGGTGTTGCTGTGGATCGCTCATCTTCGGCGAGCTCCTTGATGAAATAGTGATGCAGATAGTCGTTGAGCCGGCGCGAGGCCATGGGCGCCGGGCCCTGGGCTGCGAAAGCCGCCGGGTCAATGTCGCCGCCGACCTTCAGGCGCACGTGCACGCGGCGCCGGGCGATGCGGTACCACGGCTCGTTCTTGGTCAGCGTGGTGGGGCTGACGCTGATGGTCACAGGCGTGATGATCTTCGCACCGCGCAGGGCGATTGCGGCGGCGCCACGATGAAAGGCCGGTGGTTTGCCGGGTTCGGTGCGGGTGCCTTCCGGGAAGATGATCAGTGGCTGGCCCTGGTGCAGTGCATCGACTGCCGCATCGAACATCTGCATGCTGCCATCGTTACCCAGGTACTGCGCCTCGCGGACCGGGCCACGGGTGAACGGGTTGGCGAACAGGCTTTGCTTGACTACGCAGTTGGCGTTGCGCACCAGGCCGATAAGAAACACCACATCGATCAGCGACGGATGGTTGGCAATGATCATCTGCCCAGGGCGCCCCAGGCGCTCGGCGCCAATGATCTCATAAGTCAGCACGCCGCTGGCACGCATGAAGCGGATGAAGTGCCAGAACAGCCAGCCGATGGTGCGCCTGGCGCGTTGTTGATGGCGCTCGGCATCACCTGGCAGGCAGGCGAGCAAAGGAAACACCAGCAGCCGCAGGCACAGGCCACCGACGCCGAACAGCAAGAAGCTCAGGGCGGTCGCCAGCAGGCGCCAATAGTAGGCGTCGCGAGGCGTGTTCATGGCTGTCGTTGCCAGGTCCATGAGCGCTGCGTTCCTGGGTGAGTGAGGCGGGTTTGCTCGCTGAGCAGGGCGCGTAGCCAGCTCAGTGCATGCGGCAGCGGCGCAGGGACCGTTGCTGCTTGCCCTGACAACGCTTGGCCGAGGGTCAGTTGCCACTGCGTGCCGGGGGTCAGTAGCAGGGCCAAGGCGTAGGAGCAGGGCACATCATCGATCCACGGCCGGTAGGCGACTGGCGGCTGCTCTTCGGCGACGATCAGCAGGACCGCCGGCGCCCCCTCATGGAGCAGGCCCGCGGCCTCGATCACGCCTTGCTCGAAACCGTCGCCGGCCGCCGCCAGGGCGGTCATTTCGCTGGTTTCGCCGCGCAGGATCGACCACAAGCCGATCACCGCATTGTGCACCGACAAACTGAACTGGGTGGGTGACAACGGCTGGCGCTCGGCCAGCTCGCTGAGCAGGGCGAAGGTGCGCGGGGTTTCGCCGTGGCGCGAGACATACACCAGTGGCAAGGCCTCGATACCTTCGACCAGCGGCCAGCCGACCGCAAACGCCATGCGCGCCAGATAGCTCAGCCGCCGCCGTTGCATGGCCGGCAAGAACCCTACGTATGGCGCTTGGCCGTCATCTGCAGGCAGATCGGCGCCATCGGCCCAGGCCTGCCAATCGACAGGCGTCTGCAGGCCTGGAGCCCAAGCGCGCCATTGGCTGATGTCGAAGGTGATCACGATGTGTCTGTTTCCCGCCCTGTGGAGACGCGTTCTGCATTGAAATGAGCGCCACAACGGCCTGACAGGGGATTGGCATTCGCCGACTGGCGCGCATTATCCCGGTGCTGCCGAGCTGTAGCAAATGCTTAGACCGTGGCCAGCGGAAAAATCACGAGGTTAGCGATACATGGCTTCGCTGGCGAGCCAGATACGTCTGATAACAGTGCCTGGACAAGGTATCGGTTGTTGTAGGAGAAGGTTGAGCAACGGTACTGGTCAAGCCCGGCCACTGCCCACATACTCGGGCATTCGTTGATACACGGAGGTCTCTCATGCGGCGCGTGGTATTCAATCAGAAAGGTGGTGTGGGCAAGTCGAGCATCGCCTGCAACCTGGCAGCGGTGAGCGCCAATGAGGGCTATCGGACCCTGCTGATCGACCTGGATGCCCAGGCCAACTCGACCCAATACCTGACCGGGCTGACTGGTGAGGACATCCCCATGGGTATCGCCGACTTCTTCAAGCAGAGCCTGTCCAGCGGGCCGTTTGCCAAGAAGAACAAGGTCGATATCTACGAAACACCGTTCGACAACCTGCACGTGGTCACCGCGACCCCGGAGCTGGCCGACCTGCAGCCCAAGCTTGAGGCCAAGCACAAGATCAACAAGCTGCGCAAACTGCTCGATGATCTGGATGAGGATTACGAGCGCATTTACATCGATACCCCGCCTGCGCTGAATTTCTATGCGGTTTCCGCGTTGATCGCCGCCGATCGAGTGCTGATTCCGTTCGATTGCGACAGCTTCTCGCGCCAGGCGCTGTATGGCCTGCTGGCTGAGATCGAAGAACTCAAGGATGACCACAACGAAGATCTGGTGGTTGAAGGCATTGTCGTCAACCAGTTCCAGTCACGCGCCAGCTTGCCGCAACAGATGCTCGATGAGCTGCTGGAAGAGGGTTTGCCGGTGTTGCCGGTGTACCTGAGTAGCTCGGTGAAGATGCGCGAATCGCACCACGCCAGCTTGCCGCTGATCCATCTGGAGCCCCGGCACAAGCTCACTCAGCAGTTTGTCGAGTTGCACTCGCTGCTCGAAGAAAACGCCTAGACCCCTTGGCTACGCAACCACTCCAGCAATGACTGGAGTGGCAAGGCGCCCGCTTGGCGGCTGATTTCGCGGCCATTCTTGAACAGGATAAGGCTGGGAATCGAGCGGATGCCCAGTTGCCCGGCCAGGTTGCGATTGGCCTCGCTGTCGAGTTTGGCCAGGCGGCAGCGGCCGCTGAGTTGGCTGGCAGCCTGTTCAAAGATCGGTGCGAAGGATTTGCATGGGCCGCACCAGTCGGCCCAGACGTCCAGCAGGAGCGGCAGGTCGCCTTTGATCTGGCTGGCGTAGCTGCTTTCGCTGAGGTCGAAGGGTTTGCTCAGGAGTACGTCCTGTTTGCAGCGGCCGCATTTGGGGGCGTCGTTCAGGCGTGCGGCGGGCAGGCGGTTGAGGCCGTTGCAATGCGGGCAGGGGATCAGTAATGGTTCTGACATAGAAGCTCCTGAGTGTTTTGGGGCCGCTTTGCGCCCCCGGGAAAGACTAGTACTAGGATGAGCAACTGATCTCCAGATGCTTACCCCACTCTGGCGGCCGTTCAGCATAGGCCTGCATCCCGGGTTGTTGTTCGAAGGGGTTGCTCAGCACCTGATGCAACCGCCGCACTTCACTGTAATCGCCGCCCTCAGCCGCTTCGATGGCTTTCTGCGCCAGGTAGTTGCGCAGCACATACAGCGGATTCACCGCATGCATCCGCTCACGCCGCCCTTCGGCATTGCCAGGCTCCCGCTCGCAGCGGGCCAGATAATCTGCGCCCCAGGCATCGAAGCCGGCGAGGTCGATGAAATCATCACGCACCACCTTCAGGGCCTCGGCCACCGGCTGCTCGCCAAGCCGGCGGAAGAACAGCGTGTAGTCGACGCCGCCGCTTTGCATGCGTTGCAGCAAGCGCTCGACCAGCGCCAGGTCATCGTCCTCGGCGCTGGTCAAACCCAGGCGGCGGCGCATCAGGTCCAGGTAATGCGCCTGGTACAGCGGCAGGAACAGCCCAAGCGCTTGTTTGAGCGCCTCGACCTCGATGTAGGGTGTCAGGGCCTGGGCCAGGGCGCTGAGGTTCCAGTGGGCGATTGGCACCTGGTTGGAGTAGCTGTAGCGGCCTCGGTCATCGGAGTGGTTGCAGATGAAATTGGCGTCGAAGTCGTCGAGGAAGGCGAACGGGCCGAAGTCGAAGGTGATACCCAGGATCGACATGTTGTCGGTGTTCATCACCCCGTGGCAGAAGCCATAGGCTTGCCAGCGGGCAATCAGCTCGGCATTGCGCTCGACGATGCTGCGGAACATGGCCAGGTACGGCTGCTCGGCCTCGCGGCATTCGTGGTAATGCTGATCCAGCACATGATCGATCAGCAGCTGTTGTTGCTCCGGCTGGCGGGTGTAGTAGAAATATTCGAAGTGGCCGAAACGGATATGGCTTTGGGCAACCCGCAAGAGCATCGCCGCGCTTTCGCGAGTTTCGCGCCAGACCGGGGTGCTGGAGCCGATTACGCACAGGGCGCGGCTGCTGGGGATGCCCAGGGCGTGCAGGGCTTCGGAGCCGAGGAACTCGCGGATCGACGAGCGTAGTACTGCGCGGCCATCGCCCATGCGCGAGTAAGGGGTCTGGCCGGCGCCCTTGAGGTGCAGGTCCCAGTGCTGGCCAGCATCGTTGACCACTTCGCCGAGCAGCAGGCCGCGACCGTCGCCCAGGCGCGGGTTGTAGGAGCCGAACTGGTGGCCCGAATAGACCATCGCCCGTGGGTCGGCGTCTTGCCAGGACTTGTGCCCGCTGAACAGCTCGGCGAACAGCGCCAGCTCGGCTTGCGCGGGGTCGAGGTCGAGCAGGGCCATGGCCGAGTGGCTGGCGACGACCAGCCGTGGGTCGGCGATCGGGTCGGGCAAGACCTGGGTGGAGAACGCATCGCCCAGGCGAGCGAAGCGGTTGTCGAAGGTCAGTTGGTCGAGGGCTTTCAAGGGCCGGCTCCTGGTTGGAGAATTGGCGGCCGCTGTGCGGCCCTTCGCAGGCAAGCCAGCGCCTACAGGTATTATGCGGCTCCTGTGGGCGTGGGCTTGCCTGCGAACGAGGGCGTAGCCCTCGACGCAATTCTGCGGTTCACGCCCTTTGGAGTCCAGTTACACCGGCCGAGTGCCCTGCGGTGCAGTGCCATCACCCCCCTCGACAGCAATCAACTTCTGCTTCTGCCCCTGGGTATCCATCAGGAACACCTCGACCTGGCGCACCGAAATCTTGATGTTGTGCGCCTTGAACTCGCGGTTGATGTAGCGGTTGATCTCATCCAGGGTCGGGTTGCGGTCGCCTAGATCGCGCACGTGCATGCGCAGCTCGTGATCGAGCGAGCTTTCGCCGAAGTTGAGGAAGTACACCAGCGGCTCCGGATCCTTGAGTACCCGCGGGTTCTCATGGGCGCCCTTGAGCAGCAGGTCGCGCACCAGGTCCAGGTCCGAACCGTAGTCGATGCCCAGCTTCAAGGTCACCCGGGTAACCGTGTCGGTCAGCGACCAGTTGATCAGCTGGCCGGTGATGAAGGTCTTGTTGGGGACGATGATGTCCTTGCGGTCGAAGTCGGTGATGGTGGTGGCACGGATGCGGATCTTGCTCACCGTGCCAGACAGGTTGCCGATGGTGATGGTGTCGCCGATGCGCACCGGGCGTTCGAACAGGATCATGATGCCGGAGATGAAGTTGGCGAAGATCTCCTGCATGCCAAAGCCCAGGCCCACCGATAGCGCGGCGACCAGCCATTGCAACTTGTCCCAGCTGACCCCGAGGGTCGACAGGGTACTGACGAAGCCCACCCCGGCAATCACATACGACAGCAACGTGGTGGTGGCGTAGGCGCTGCCCTGGGCCAGGTTCAAGCGCGACAGCACCAGCACTTCCAGCAGGCCAGGCAAGTTGCCCGCCAGGGCGAAGGTGATGCCGACGATCACCAGCGCGCCAAGCAGATCGCCGAGGCTGATCGGCACCATGCTGGCGGCGGCACCGGTGCCGCTGGTGTACTCGTAGAGGGTGAAGTTGTTGAGGTAGGCGAACACCGTGATCAGGTCCGACCAGACCCAGTACAGGCCGCCAATGAACCCCCCAAGCAGGGCCAGGCGAATCAGGCGCAGCGACTGCTGGTTGACCTGCTCGATGTCCAGCGTCGGCTCCTCGGCGATGACCTCGCCATCGAGCCCTTCCTTGGTCGCCTGGCGCTTGCTCAGCGCACGTTGGTAGGCCAGGCGCCGAGCGGCCACCGACAGGCCCCGGACGAAGGCGGCCTCGATCACCAGCCAGAACAGCAGCAGGTAGAGGGTGTAGATTAGCCGGTCGGTGAGCTTCAGCGCGGTGTAGTAGTAGCCAAAGCATACCGCCACGAACAGCGCGATCGGCAGGGCCGTGAAGGCCACCCCGACTGCTTTGCGGAACAGCGAGGTATCGCGGTGCGCCGGGCTGCTGAGCAGCAGTCGGCTGAGCAGCCAGGCCATCAGCGCGTAGCAGGTCAGCACCACGCCGATCCCCAGGACGTCGTCGGCCAACGCCGAGGGCTGGTGCTCAGCCACCGCCACCACGCCGACCAATGCCAGTACCACGGTACCCAGGCGGCGCACCCAGCCGCGCAGGAACTCGACTTGCGGCTTGTGCCAGCGGAAGTGGATTTCTGCCACTCCGCCCGGGGCAAGGATGCGATAGGCGGTGTAGAACACCAACCAGGCCTGGGCCAGTTGCCAAAGTGCCGCGCCGAGGTTGGCGTTCTGCCCACGCGCGTCGATCTGTAGTGCGTAGCTGCCCAGGGCCAGGGCAATGCTGACCGGCAAGGCCAGGAGAATGTTGATCAGGATGGCTTGGGGCGTATGCCACTGGCTATCGCGCTTGAAGTGGCCGATGTCCTGGTGAACCTTGCCCAGCCGCTGGTACAGGTATTTGCGGCGCCACAACAGCCCGCCGATGACCAGGAACAGCGGCAGGAACAGCAGCGGCCGCTGGATCAGGCCGTCAGTCAGCTCCTTGATCCCCGAACCCCAGGGCAGGTTGGCGACCTGGTCGACGAAGCGTTGCGGCACGCTGCGCAGCCATTCCCAATCCAGCGGCTTGTTGCTGGGGATCCAGAACATCTGCTCTTCCAGGGTGGTACGCAGGCCCTGGGCAGTGCTCAGCAGCTGCTTCTGGTTGAGCTGCAGGGTGATCGACTCGTTAAGCAGGGCGGACAGTTCGCGGTTCAGCCGTTCAAGCAGGTCGCTGCGGGTAATCGCCACTTCCAGCAGGGCTTTGCGCAGTTGTGGGGTGACATCCTGCTCGGGCTGCGTGGCCAGCAGGCGGTCGACGTAGCCCACTGGGTTGCTCATCTGCTCGCGCTGCTGGTTGATCTCGAACTGGTACAGGCGGATGTCGGCGATCTGGTCGGCCAGGTCGCGGTCGAGCTTCAGGTGCGGCAGGGTCTGCTTCTGCTTGTAGAGGATCTTGGACAGCAGCAGGCTGCCCTTGAGCACGTTGATTTGCTCGTCCAGGGCCTGGTCGGCCTGGGTCAGGCTATCGAGCTGCTGCTTGGTCCTGAGGTTCTGCTGGGTCAGCTCGTTGAGGCGGTCGGTGCTTTTGAGCAGGTAGTCGGAAAGCTTGAGGTTGGCAGCGCTCTCGGTGGCCAACAGGCTGCTGCCACCGGCTTTTTGCGCTTCGATCGACTGCTGGGTGACGGTTTGCTGCGACTGGGCCAGGCGCTTGTCGTTGATCAGCGTCTGCAGGTCCTGGATTTCTTGCTCCAGACGTGCTGCGCGTTCGATCAAGAGGTCGTGCTGAGCGTTGCCCAGGTCTTGCAGCAGGCCGTTGCCAGCCAGTTCCTGGCGGCGCAGCAGGGTCACGGCGTTGAGCGATGCCAGTTCGGCATTAAGCTGGTTGCGCTGGTCGGCGGACAGGGTCTTGCCGTTGTCCTTGCCGGACTTGAGGCTGCTGTTGATCTGTTGGGCGCGAGTCTGGTTGTTGCTGATCTCGCGTTGGGCCCGTTCGGGGCGGGTCTGCGAGTTGATGATCAGGCTATTGGCTTCGGACAGCGCTTTTTGCAGCTCACCCTGAAGGGTGCTGCGTTCGCTGAGCAGCTGTTCCAACTGCGGCACGCTGAGGCTGGCGTAGCGTTGGGCAACCGGTATGGTCTTGCTGGTCTTGAGCTTGATCAGTTCGCGCTGGCTTTCGCTGGTCAGGCGCGGAGCGTCGGCCAGCTGTTGCTTGAGCGCGGCGAGCTTCTTCTCGCTGTCTTCCTTGCTGGCGAGCAGGCTCAAGGTGTCTTCGAGGACTTGCTGCAGAGCCTTCTGCTCGGCCTCTGGAAGCTTGCGATCGGCAATCTTGTCGAGGCTGTTCTGGATGCTGGCGGTGGTTGGAGCCTCGGCCGCGCTGACAGCGAACGAGAGGGACAAGCACAGCCCGAGCAGGGCTGCGCGGAGATACACGCGCAGGGACATAGGCAGAGTCTTGTGCAGGGTTTTTGTAAAACGAGGTAAGTCGAAGTCTAGAGGAACAACCCGGGGCCAGGCCGAGTACCTTCCGGGAATCTGACGCCGACTTTGTGGATCTTGTTCCCGTCCATCACCGCGACGGTCCAGATTGTGCCGTGCCATTCGATCTGATCCCCTACTACTGGAGCGCCTCCGACCTTTTGTCGGATGAACTGCGCCAACGGCATTTTCGCGTCCAGGCCATCGAGTTTCAGGCCATAAAGTGCCGCCACTGCACCCAGCTCGGCATCACCTTCAAGGACGAAGTCGCCAAAGAAGCGTAGATCCAAGCCTCGCTGGGGCGCTTGGCTGAACAGTTTGCCCAGCGCCGACAGATTGTGCTCATGACCGATCACGCAGAGCATGTCGCCCACTTCCAGCACGGTACTGCCCGAGGGGTGGAGCAATTGCTCGCCGCGAAACAGCGCGGCAATCCGCGTGCCTTCAGGCATCTTCAGCTCGCGCAGGGCGGCGCCGATGCACCATTTTTCTGCGCCCAGGCGATAGACGAACAGCTCCCACTCGCTGGTGACGTGCACCTCCAGCGCGGAGCGGGAGATCGGCGCTGGGTCCGGCGGCACCGTAACCTTCAGCAGCTTGGCCATCCACGGCAGGCTGGTGCCTTGCACCAGCAGTGATACCAGCACGATGAAGAACGCCAGGTTGAAGAACAGCTGCGCCTGCGGCAGCCCGGCCATCAGCGGGAACACCGCAAGAATGATCGGCACCGCACCGCGCAGGCCAACCCAGGAGATGAAGCCTTTCTCGCGGCCATGGAAAGCCTTGAACGGCAACAGGGCGGCGACCACCGAAAGGGGGCGGGCGACCAGGATCATCCACAGCGCCAGGCCCAGCGCGGGCAAGGCGATCGGCAGCAGGTCGTGCGGCGTGACCAGCAGGCCGAGTACCAGGAACATGCCGATCTGCGCCAGCCAGGCCATACCGTCGAGCATGTGCAGAATGCCGTGGCGGCTGCGAATGGGGCGGTTGCCCAAGACCAGGCCGCATAGGTACACGGCAAGGAAGCCGCTGCCATGCAGGGCGTTGGTCAGGGAGAACACCACCAGGCCACCGGCGACCACCAGGATCGGGTACAGGCCGCCGGCCAGGTTGATCCGGTTGACCAGCTGCAGCATCAGCCAGCCGCCGCCCAGGCCCAGCAGGCCACCGATGCCGAACTCGCGCAGCAGGTGGGTCAACAGGCTCCAGTGCAGGCCCGTCTGGCCGCTGGCAATCATGTCGATCAGGGTGACGGTGAGAAACACCGCCATCGGGTCGTTACTGCCCGACTCGATCTCAAGCGTGGCGGTAACCCGTTCGTTCAGACCCTTGCCGCCGAGCAGCGAGAACACCGCTGCGGCGTCGGTCGAACCGACGATGGCGCCGATCAGCAGCCCTTGAATCAGGCTCAGGTCGAACAGCCAGGCGGCGACCATGCCGGTCAACGCTGTGGTGATCAAAACGCCCACTGTGGCCAGCGACAACGCCGGCCACAAGGCTACGCGAAAGCTCGCCACTCGCGTACGCAAGCCGCCGTCGAGCAGGATCACCGCCAAGGCCAGGTTGCCCACCAGGTAGGCGGTTGGGTAGTTGTTGAAGATGATGCCGCCACCATCGACTCCAGCGACCATGCCGACCGCGAGGATGATGACCAGAATAGGGATGCCCAGGCGCGATGACAGCGAACTGACCAAGATACTTGCACCCACCAGCAATGCGCCGATCAGGAACAGGCTATTGATGGTGCTTGCATCCAAAGGCAGTACTCCGGGGAAACGCGAAGGGAAGGCTGACGCCGAGCACGCAGGTTGCGTGCCAATCGATTCTAACCTGATGCCAGCGCGGGCTGTAAAGCGTTACCGCATGGCGGCAGGCGACTTGAGCTGAAGTGGTGCTCCACCTTCACTTAGGCAGAGCAACATGAGTAGCGGCAACAACCAGACACTTGAACACATTGCCCAGCGTTTCCTGGGTCGATTTCCTGATTTGCATGGCCTTGCCCGGCAGGCTGCCGGCCACGTGCTGCAGCGCCTGCTGGGGTACTGGCTCGACCCTGACACGCTCTATTGGCATGAGTTCGAATCGGCCGCCAGCAGCGCGCTGAGTTATACCGGCTGGCGTCATCGGGGGCCGCCGCGGCGTTCGCTGACGTTAACTGAGCTGGTGATGCAGCGATTCAGTCCGGCGCAGCAAACCGATGCTGACCAGCTGTCTGTCTATGGCGGTTTCTATCGGGTGGATGCCAGCCATGGCGAATATGACGAGCACAACGAAGTTCGCCTGGCGCCCCAAGCGGTGCTGGATATGTTCTGGCAGATGAACTTCTCTGAGCGCTACACGCAGCTGCTGCAAGCTTTTCAGGCGCAACACAGTGAGGACTTCTGTGTGCTGGCCCGGGCGCGTTTTGTGGCCGCGCTTGAGCGGTCGGCGCTTACCGAGGCGGAGCGCGCCGAGGTGCGCGCGGCGAGCCTTGTGGTAGCCACTGTGCCGATCACTGTGCAGGCGCTGCGTCGCAGCTGTGCGGCCTCGGCGCAGAGCGGCTGGAGTGCCTTGAGCATTGGTGGCATCGCCGCCCGGACACTGTTCCAGCGAACGCTCGGCACGGGCAGGCGTTGCCTGTACCTGGCGGATGAGCAGGATGCGCTACGGGTGTTCGATGATCGCCACGCACTGCAGGCGTGGTTGAGCGATCAGGCGGGCACGTCCGTGGGCCGTGAGCGTTTGATCGAGTATTTCATCGGCGTTGATGTGCTGTCGCAATCACTGCGACCGCGCCTGCGCAACTACTTGAAGTTGCTGGCACAAGCGCGGGGCGATATCGGCATCGCCGGGCAGGCCATCACTGGCGACCTGTTCGTACGCTTGCGCGAGCAAGCCATGGCGCAACTGGTCAACAACGCCCATGAGCGCCTGACCAGTAATGCCGAGCTGCGCAAGGCGAATTGGCTGGCCGGGTTGCAGGCTGCCAGCGTGATCATTGCACCTATGGCGCCGTTTGGATGGCCGGTGGTGCTGACTTCGCTGGGGCTTGGCGTGGGCAGTCTTGGCTTGCATCTGGATCGCGCCATCAACGGTAAGTCGGCTTGGCGTGTGGCAGCGTGGTGGGCTGTGGTGCTGGATATCCTGTTCATCTTGTTGGACGCGGCGATGATGCGCAGTGGCGAGTTGTTTGCCGATGCGCGGCAACCGCTGCGTATCGGCGCGCAGAGCGAACTGGCCGTTTCCGGGCCTGACTGGGAGCGTTACATGCTGCCCGCAGCCGATGAGCTCCTGGCGTATTCCGATCGCGCTCTGGCGCGTCAAGAATCGCTGATGGGCGCAGTACCTTGGGCTGATCTGGATGTGTTGGGTACGAGTGGCGAATACCTGGATGCCTTCAGTGAGCCGTATCCGGTGTACCGCGATGAGTATGGCTATGGTTCGGCAGCCATTGCCGAATACACCAGCTCACCGGAGCGCTACAACAACCTCTGGCGTGGCTTGCCGCTTGAGGGCAGGCGCAGCGTCAGTATCCAGCGAAGCCACGACCTGGCGCATGCGCTGGGCCAGATTGGGGTGAACAATCAGTTAACGCTGTACCGGGCAGCGTCGGTATTACGCGGTACCGGCACGTCGATGTTTCGCGAGGGTGGGGTAGGGGTGGGTGATGTGCTGGTGACCACCGATTTCACCTCGTTCACCGAAAACCCCTACGCGCTTTGGGAAGTGTTCAACAACCCACAGGCGCAGGTTAGCGGCAAGACGGTATTTGATGACCATGCGGTGGTGTATGTGCTGGAACCAGGCGAGTTTGCTGAGGCTACACCGGTGGCGCCGTTCTCGCGACGGCCGGATGAGGTCGAGTCGTTGATGCTGCCGGGGCGTTATCTACAGGTCGAGAAAGTGACCGCTGTGAAGGGAATGAACCATCGGTTCATGGAGGTACGGCTGAAGGGATTGGGTCAGGTGCCGGCGGGGGCGAGGGTGTATGAGATGCGTACGGGGGAGGTGTTTGATCGGGAGGTGTTGGCGCGGCGACTGGGGGCCGATGATGACTCGTTGATGCGGCGGTTTTTCCCTATTCCAACCTGAGCGTGTGCTCATGAAGAAGCTTGGGGCTGCGCAGCAGCCCCAAGCGGATAACGCGCAAATCAGCCTTGTTTCACTTCACGCATCGACTTGCCTTTGACTGGCGCGCCGTTAGCCACGTAATACTTGGCCGTGCTGCGCGGCAGTGGCTTGCGGCCCCGGATCTTGTCGGAGATTTTCTCGGCGATCATGATCGTGGTGGCGTTGAGGTTGCCGGTGATGATGATCGGCATGATCGAGGCATCGACCACGCGCAGGCCTTGCATGCCATGCACGCGGCCTTCGTTGTCGACCACCGCCATCTCGTCGCTGCCCATCTTGCACGAGCACGATGGGTGGAACGCGGTCTCGGCGTGCTCACGGATGAACTTGTCCAGCTCTTCGTCGGTTTGCACGTGCTCACCCGGGCTGATCTCGCGACCACGGTACGGGTCCAGCGCTGGCTGGGCCATGATCTCGCGGGTCAGGCGGATGCCGTCGCGGAATTCCTGCCAGTCCTGCTCGGTGGCCATGTAGTTGAACAGGATGCTCGGGTGCTGGCGCGGGTCCTTGGACTTGAGCTGGATACGGCCGCGGCTTGGCGAACGCATCGAGCCCATGTGCGCCTGGAAGCCGTGTTCCTTCACGCCATTGGAGCCGTTGTAGTTAATCGCTACCGGCAGGAAGTGGTACTGGATGTTTGGCCACTCGAACTCAGGACGAGTACGGATGAAACCACCGGCCTCGAACTGGTTGCTGGCGCCGATGCCAGTGCCATTGAACAACCACTCGGCGCCAATGGCCGGCTGGTTCCACCACAGCAGCGACGGATACAGCGAGACCGGCTGGGTGCAGGCGTACTGCAGGTACAGCTCCAGGTGGTCTTGCAGGTTCTCGCCGACGCCCGGCAGGTCGTGCACCACCGGTACGTCGAGGCTTTCCAGCAGGGCGCGGGGGCCGACGCCGGAGCGTTGCAGCAGTTGCGGCGAAGCGATGGCGCCGGAGCTGACGATGACTTCCTTGCGTGCACGCGCTTCGACGCGCTCTTCGCTGTCGCCGACCAGGTAGGTCACGCCCACGGCGCGCTTGCCGTCGAACAGGATGCGGTCAGACAGGGCGTGGGTGACGATGGTCAGGTTCGGACGCTTCTTGGCCTGGTCCAGGTAACCGCGAGCGGTGCTGGCGCGACGGCCTTTCTTGGTCACGGTACGGTCCATCGGACCGAAACCTTCCTGCTGGTAGCCGTTGAGGTCTTCAGTGCGCGGGTAGCCGGCCTGCACGCCGGCTTCGACCATGGCGTGGAACAGCGGGTTGTTGCCGGCTTTAGGCGTGGTGACGCTGACCGGGCCTTCGCCGCCGTGGTAATCGTTCGGGCCGATGTCACGGGTTTCCGCTTTGCGGAAGTACGGCAGGCAGTCCAGGTAAGTCCAGTCTTCCAGCCCTGGCAACTTGGCCCAGCCGTCGAAGTCCAGGGCGTTGCCACGGATGTAGCACATGCCGTTGATCAGCGAGGAGCCACCCAGGCCCTTGCCGCGGCCACATTCCATGCGGCGGCCGTCCATATGTGGCTCTGGATCGGTCTCGTAGGCCCAGTTGTAGCGGCGGCCCTGCAGCGGGAAGGCCAGGGCGGCTGGCATCTGGGTGCGGAAGTCGAAGCGGTAGTCCGGACCGCCGGCTTCGAGCAGCAATACGCTGACGTTGGCGTCTTCGGTCAGGCGGGTGGCGATCGTGTTACCGGCCGAACCTGCGCCGACGATGATGTAATCGTATTCCATGGGTTTCTCCCATTTGAGCGGCAAGCTTCAAGCTACAAGCTGCAAGAAAAGCAGTTGTGCAAAGCTCGCGAATGGATGAGGCCTGCAAGGGCCGGTGGCATGACGCCGACCGGCTCTTTCTTGCAGCTTGAAGCTAGCAGCTGGAAACGGTTGGTCAGAAGACCGACGAGTAGCCGCCCAGCTCAACCTGGACCGACTTGATGCGGGTGTACTGGGCCAGCGAGCTGACGCCGTTTTCACGGCCAACGCCCGACTGCTTGTAGCCGCCTACTGGCATTTCAGCTGGCGACTCACCCCAGGCGTTGATCCAGCAGATGCCAGCTTCAAGCTGGTGGATGATACGGTGGGCGCGGCTGATGTCGTTGGTGCATACGCCAGCGGCCAGGCCGTACTCGGTGTCGTTGGCGCGGCGGATGACTTCTTCTTCGCTCTCGTAGGAGAGGATGCTCATCACTGGGCCGAAGATCTCTTCTTTGACGATGGTCATGTCGTCGGTGCAGTCGGTGAACACGGTTGGGGCAACGAATGCGCCCTTGGCGAAATCACCTTCGGTCAGACGCTCGCCGCCGCACAGGACGCGGGCACCTTCTTCTTTACCCTTGGCGATGTAACCCAGCACGCTTTCCATGTGCTGGAAGCTGACCAGCGGGCCGAAGTTGGTGTTTTCGTCTTCTGGGTTGCCGACACGGATGCGCGCAACGCGCTCGGCGATCTTGGCTTCGAAGGCGGCTTTCATCGCGGCAGGGATGAACACCCGAGTGCCGTTGGTGCAGACCTGACCGGAGCTGTAGAAGTTGGCCATCATGGCGATGTCGGCGGCCTTGTCCAGGTCGGCGTCGGCGCAGATGATCAGCGGCGATTTACCGCCCAGTTCCATGGTCACTTCCTTGAGCGAGGAGCTCGAAGCGCTGGCCATGACTTTTTTGCCGGTGGTGGTGCCGCCGGTGAAGGAAACTTTCTCGATGCGCGGGTGCTCGGTCAGCCAGGTGCCGACTTCGCGACCGCTGCCGGTCAGAACGTTGAAGACGCCGTTTGGCAGGCCAGCTTCGGTGTAGATTTCAGCCAGTTTCAGGGTGGTCAGCGAGGTGACTTCCGACGGCTTGAAGATCATCGCGTTGCCAGCGGCCAGGGCTGGAGCGGATTTCCACAGGGCGATCTGGATCGGGTAGTTCCACGCGCCGATACCGACGGTGACGCCCAGCGGCTCGCGACGGGTGTAGACGAAGGAGCTTTCACGCAGGGGGATCTGCTCGCCTTCGATGGCCGGTACCAAGCCTGCGTAGTATTCCAGCACGTCGGCGCCGGTGACGATGTCTACGTAGCGGGTTTCCGAGTACGACTTGCCGGTGTCCAGGGTTTCCAGCTGGGCCAGCTCGTCATTGCGCTCGCGCAGGATGTCGACGGCGCGACGCAGGATGCGCGAACGCTGCATGGCGGTCATCGCCGCCCAGACTTTCTGGCCACGCTCGGCGCTTTCGACGGCTTTTTCGACGTCAGCCTGGGTAGCACGCTGCACGTGGGCGAGGACTTCGCCGGTAGCCGGGTTGATGGCTTCGAAGGTGGCGTCAGAGCCAGCGTCGACATAACCACCATCGATGTAGAGTTTTTGCGTTCCGAAACGGGCCATAGTGTCCTCGCAAGTGGAGTGTGTGGTTGGCTTTGCGCGTCACGCTCCTGCCGGGTGGGCAAGTGCCGTGCGCGCTTGTTCAGCGGCCTGGTCGGTTGTGGCCAGGGTGTGCTGCTTAGCCAGTTGTAGATCCATGTATTCGTAGGCAATTCGTATTGCCTGCTCGGTGTCGAATGCATCTCCCGACAGAGCGCCACGCAGCCAAAGGCCGTCGATCAGCGCTGCCAGCCCGCGGGCTGCCTTACGCGCATGGTAGAGCGGCAGGGCGCGGCGGAACTGACAGCACAGGTTGGAATACAAGCGGTGATCGTTGATCCGCTGCAACCTGTGCAAATCGGGTTGGTGCATGCTGGAAGCCCAGAAGGCCAACCAGGTTTTCATTGCCGGGCCGTTCACCTGGCTGGCATCGAAGTTGCCCTCGATGATCACCTTCAGGTGAGCGCGCGGGCTGTCGTCCGTCAGGGCCTGGCGACGTGCTCTTACGCCTTCGTTGAGCATGTTCATGATGTAACGCATCGTCGCTGCGATCAGGCCGTTCTTGTCCCGAAAGTAGTGACTGATGATGCCATTCGACACCCCGGCCAAACGGGCAATAAGCGCAATGCTGGCGTCCCCCAGTCCGACCTGATCGACCGCCTGCAGGGTGGCTTCGATCAACTGCTGGCGGCGGATGGGTTGCATACCGACCTTGGGCATCTTGCTTTCTCCTCAGGCCTGCGGGCAGACGACAAGCGGCTGCCTCGGCGAAGGCCAGTCTATTTTGTTTTGATTGAACGTTCAATCAATAAAGAATAAGCTCTGCGACAATTTGTGCCATTGACAGTTTTTCAGCTGGTCCAAGCGGCACTGATTGTCACCCCAGGAAATCGTGTAACCCCCGGAATACAAGGCGTTGACGGGCTAGAGCGATGCGAATGACAGATTCTGCCGAACGGTCACAGGCCGTGCGACAGGCCCTTGGAGCGGGCGAGATGATCTGTGGCTAATGCGCGCACCCAAGCATGGGAGGCGGCTCGCACTCAGGCCATCTGTCTGGTTTTTTGCAACGTTTCGATTCGGGATCACGGTTTCCAAGGTGCTTTTATAACACCTGACGCAGTAGGGCTATTGCACCAATTGCGCGGGAAATGACTGATTAGCCTCCACAGCCGCACTCCCCGGAGCATTCGTGCAATGAGTTCTGCCTCCCTAACCAAACCCCCCGCCGAGAGGGTCCGGGTCAACAACGTGGTGTTCATCACCTCCGCGCTGCTGATCCTTGTGTTGACTGCCTTGCTTATCGCTGTACCGGAAAAAGCCGGTGAAGTTCTCAACGTCGCCCAGACTTGGCTGACCCGCACCTTCGGCTGGTACTACATGCTGGTGATCGGCGGATACCTGGTATTCGTGGTGGTCCTGGCCTTCTCCAATTTCGGCAAGCTCAAGCTTGGCGGCAAGGATGACCAGCCTGACTTCAGCTACGGCGCCTGGGCTGGCATGTTGTTCTCCTCCGGTATCGGTATCTCGCTGCTGTACTTTGGCGCCTCCGAGCCGCTGGACCACTACTTCAATCCGCCTGAAGGACCTTCGGCCAGCGCCGAGGCTGCGCGCCAGGGCCTGCAACTGACCTTCCTGCACTGGGGCCTGCATGGCTGGGCGATCTACGCCCTGGTCGGCCTGGCCGTGGGTTACTTCGCCTACCGCCACAACCAGCCGCTGGCATTGCGCTCGGCGCTGTACCCGTTGATGGGCGAGCGTTGGGTCAAGGGTGGCGCCGGTCACGCAGTGGACATCTTCGGTATGTTCGTGACCCTGCTGGGCCTGGTGACCAACCTGGGTATCGGCTCGATGCAGGTGGCCTCGGGGCTGGAATACCTGTTCGGCATGGACCACAGCAAGACCAACCTGCTGATCGTGATCCTGGTCATGGCCACGGTTGCCACGGTGGCGGCGGTTTCCGGTGTGGAAAATGGCATCCGTCGTCTGTCCAACCTGAACATCCTGCTGTTCAGCGGCCTGTTGATCTTTGTCCTGCTGGCGGGTGACACCCTGCACCTGCTCAACGGCTTCGTGCAGAACATTGGCGACTACCTCAACGGCATCGTGCTCAAGACCTTCGACCTCTACGTCTATGAAGGCGAGGCCGGCAAGTCCGAGCGCTGGTTGGGCCTGTGGACCGTGTTCTACTGGGCCTGGTGGATCTCCTGGGGCCCATTCGTCGGCATGTTCATTGCCCGTATTTCCAAAGGCCGCACCGTGCGTGAGCTGGTCGCTGGCGTGCTGCTGATCCCGTTGGGCTTCACCCTGGCCTGGCTGTCGATCTTCGGCAACACTGCACTGGACCTGGTGATGAACCATGGCGCCGTGGAGTTGGGCAAGACCGCGCTGGAGCAGCCGTCGATGTCGATCTACCAGCTGCTGGAGTACTTCCCAGCGGCCAAGATCGTCATTGGTGTAGCGGTGTTCGTGGGCTTCGTGCTGTTCCTCACCCCAGCCGACTCCGGCGCGGTGATGATGGCCAACCTGTCGTGCAAAGGTGGTCAGGTCGACGAAGACGCGCCGCATTGGATGGTGGTGTTCTGGTCGGTGGTGATTACCCTGGTCACCATCGGTTTGCTGTTCGCCGGCAACTTCGCGGCGATGCAGACCATGGTGGTACTGGCCGGGCTGCCGTTCTCGGTGGTGTTGGTGCTGTTCATGTTCGGCCTGTACAAGGCCATGAAGCAGGACTCGCAGCTTGAGCAGGAGCGCGCCGAGCTGGCCGCCCGTGGTCGTCGCGGTTTCAGCGAGCGCCTCAGTGCGATGGACCTGCAGCCGACTCAGGCCGTGGTTCAGCGCTTCATGGACAAGCAGGTCAGCCCTGCGCTCAAGGATGCCGCCGCACAGTTGCGCACCCTGGGCTTCGAGGTCGAAACCCGGGTGGGCCAGTCGCGCAACATGATGGGCCTGCGGGTGATGATGGAAGAGGGTAACCCGTTCGTCTATGAAGTCAGCCTGGACGGCTACATGGCCGCGCCGAGCGAGGCACCGGTCGAAGGTGAGCCGGAAGTCCGCCAGCGTTTCTACCGCGCCGAGGTGTACCTGCACGACGGCAGCCAGGAGTACGACCTGATGGGCTTTACCCCTGAACAGGTGGTGCGTGATGTGCTCGATCAGTTCGAGAGCCATCGCCAGTTGCTTGGCCGTGTCTATAGCTGACAACGGTTGAAGCAAAAGAGAAGGGCCCTGTTCGTGAGAACAGGGCCCTTTCTCGTTGCGACGCTCATTTTTTCCCTGAAGCCGCTGGTTGTAACAGATCGGTGCGTACTGCAGAGCGTTGCTCTATCAAGTCTTCACTGACCGTGCACAGCGTCAGTGGCAGTTGCTGGGCCTTGAACTCATAGCGCTTATGGCGCAGGTGACGAAAGCCAGCGGGATCCTGGCAGTCAGTCGTCGCAGGTGGCCCGCGCTTTACCCGGTACAGGGTCAGGTGCGGCGGTGCGGTGCGCCAACTGACTTGTACATTGCCGTTGGGCAGCGCTGTGACGGTCATGTCGGGGTCTGGCACGGGAGCTGCGGGAAGCAGCTGGGTCGCTAGGCTCAGGCTATTGCCCATCAAGGCCGGGGAGGGCTTGTGCTCGGCTGAGTCTACGCCGAGCAGGCAGAGGAAGTGCCAGCCTGGTTCTGGACCGATGGGCTCGTCAATGTGATTTTGCTCAGCAGCGATAGTGCCGCTGTAGCCCTCAGGGTTTTCACAGGCGAGCGGGTTGCGCACGGTTTTGTATCGGTAGCGTGGCGTATTCAGGGAAAAGCTAAGGCCCCACCTGGGTAGACGCTCGTTACCCTCTGCATCGGTCGCGATCTTGGTGAGCGATCGGGGATTTCTTTCGACGATCAACTCAAAGCCCGGCAGCAGTTGGCAACTGTCCAGTGACAGATTGGCAAAGCCTTGAGCGAAACACCCTTGCAAGCGGCCCAGTGGTATGGAAAAGCCCGTCGTCAACGCGGGTTTATCGGTTTGAACCGGCACTTGGCAGGGGCTGCTCAGTGAGCAAGGGGCAGCTTTGCCGCTTATCGGTTCAGAAACGCTGTTGAGCACGCTGAGCAGGCGGCCACTTTGCACATCGATCACTGGGCTGCCGGAGGAGCCGGGTCCCAGGCCTAGGCAGTCGTTGCTGTAGATGTTGCGCCATACCCACGGGGCTGCGATCACGAAGTCGGTAGTGGCCTGGCTGCAGGTTGTCAGGCGCAAGCCAAGCTCATTGGCGGATGACTCGCCGATGACATGCACGTTTGCGCCAGGGGGAGAATCTGCGGCTAGCGCTAACGGCACAATGCCGTGCGCCATGACCTGGCTGAGACTCGCGTCCAGCTCCAATAGGGCCAGATCGAGGCCCTGCATGCTGCTCCACACCGTGCGTTTGAGGGCGAAGGTGTGGCGCTGGTCCTGGGTGTCTACGAAGAAGTTGAAGCTGATGCTGCCTTCGATCTCAGTGTCATGGCCGATCACGCCGTTGCGTTTGTCCACGCAATGCCCCGCGGTGACCAGGTAGGCGGGGCCTGATGCGGCCATTCCGGGCGCGCGGCTGTCGATCAGGCTGGCAATGCATTGACTACCGCCTGGCCGGGTCAGGCGGCCAATGCCGGTCCATTGGCGACGCTCACCGTGGGCATTGGTCAGCAGCTCAGGGGTGGGGACCGAAGGCTGGACGGTATCTTCGGCGCTGGCCGTTATGGCCAGGCTGATCAGGGCTGCGCCCAGGCAGAAAGGGTGGTGCTTGAACATGGAAGTCTCCGTAATGTTTGGAGTTCCATTGTTTTCAACTGCCTGGGCGGCAAGCGGTAGATAGATCTGACAGATAGTCAGCGGTTGCTGTAGCGGCCGTTTTTGCCATGTCCGGGCATGGCTTGGTTACCACGCTCGGCAATCATCTGTGAAAGCTCGATCAGCTCGACGCCCTGGCTCTTCAGGCGCGGAATTTCCCGTTGCAGAACCTCCAGCGTCTGTGGATAGGGGTGGCCGATCAGTACCGCCGAGCCCTGCTTGCGGGCCTGGGCAATACCCACCTGGAGCTGGGCGGTGATCGCTTCTGTGGTGCGCACATCATCCAGGAACACATCCCGCGACACATGCGCCAGGCCGATCGCCTGAGCTTCGGCGGCGGCGACCGTGGCGGCACTGGTGCGGCTGTCGACGAAGAACAGGTGACGCTGCTGCAACTCAGCCATCAACCAGGTCATTGGCGTGCGCTGGGCGGTCATGCGGCTGCCCATGTGATTGTTGATGCCGGCAGCGTGGGGCACCTTCGCCAGGGCGGCATTGAGCCGGCTAGCGAGTTCCGGCAACGGGATATCGGGGTGCCAGGCGTAGGGGCCGGTGGCCGGATCCATGGGCATGTGCAGGATGACCGTCTTGCCGGCCTTGTGCGCCTGACGGGCGAAGTCGCTGGCATGCGGCGTGTCGGGCATGATCGCCATGGTGACCGGCCCAGGCAGGGCGAGCGTGCGATTGTCGCGCTCGATGTTCTGGCCCAGGTCGTCGATGATGATGCTCATATAAGCCTTGGCTGGCGCCGCATGGGCGGTGCCAGCCAGCAGCCAGAACAGCGTAAACAGCAGATAACGCATCGAGAGGATCAATCGCCCTTGGTGATGTTCAGGCCTTTGAGCAGGCTCAGGGCCTGGCTCAGCTGGAAGTCATCATCCTGTGGGCGATCCTTGCGTTTGCTGCTTCCGGTCGGGCGGTCGGCGCCGCCGTTGCCGTTGCCCAGGTGACCTTGCAGGTCGGCTTCCTTGAAGTTCTCGGTATCGGCTTCGGCGGTCAGCTTGGCTGGGCGCACTTCGATGTCCGGAACGATCCCCTGGGCCTGGATCGAGCGGCCGTTGGGGGTGAAGTACAGGGCGGTGGTGAGCTTCAGGGCGCGGTCATTGGCCAGTGGCAGCACGGTCTGAACCGAGCCTTTGCCGAAGCTGTCGGTGCCCATCAGCACGGCGCGCTTCTGGTCTTGCAGAGCGCCGGCGACGATCTCCGAGGCCGAGGCGCTGCCACCGTTGATCAGCACCACCAACGGCACGCCTTCGCTGGCGTCGGCGGCGTTGGCCGAGAAGCGCAGTTCAGAGTTGGCGATACGGCCCTTGGTGTAGACGATCAGGCCCTTGGTGAGGAAGTGGTCGGCCACTTCTACCGCCGACTGTAGCACGCCGCCTGGGTTGTTGCGCAGGTCCAGGACCACACCGCGCAGCTTCTTGCCGTTGTCCTTGCGCATCTTGGCCAAGGCCTTGCCGACTTCATCGCCGGTCTTGACCTGGAACTGGGTGATGCGGATGTAGCCGTAATCGTTCTCGAGCAGCTGGCTCTTGACGCTCTTGACCTGGATGACCGCGCGGGCGAGGGTGACGTCGAACGGCGTACCGCCATCGCGAACCAGGGTCAGGGTGATTTTTTCGCCGATCTTGCCACGCATCTTGTCGACCGCTTCGGTCATGGTCTGGCCGCGGGTGGGCGCGCCGTTGATCTTGACGATCAAATCGCCCGCCTCGATGCCTGCGCGGGAGGCCGGGGTGTCGTCGATCGGCGAGACGACTTTGACGAAGCCGTCTTCCATGCCGACTTCGATGCCCAAGCCGCCGAATTCGCCGCTGGTGCTTTCCTGCAACTCCTGGAAGTCTTCAGGGCCGAGGTAGGCGGAGTGTGGGTCGAGGTTGCTGAGCATGCCCTTGATGGCATTTTCCAACAGGGTCTTGTCGTCCACCGGCTCGACATAGGCCGCCTTGATCCGGTCCATGACCTCGGCAAAGGTGCGCAGCTCCTCAAGCGGTAGCGGCGACTTGGCCGTCACCTCGGTGGCAGGCACCGGCGCTGGCACCGCGGCTGGCTTGGCCGGCTCGGCGGCAACGGCCAGGGGCGCGCCGATCGCCAGGGCGATGGTCAGGGCCAGTTGGGTGAGGCGAGGCGAGTGCAGCATGTCGAACGAACTCCTGATCCTGTTGGCGCTCCCGCAGGAGCCACGGTGCAGCCACCGTAAAAATAAAATGCCTAGCCACGGCACCATTGCGCGGGGTCGCTGGGGCGGCCCTGCTGGCGAATGGCGAAGTACAAGCCTGCGCTATCCTGACCACCGCTGTCACCCACGGTGGAGATGGCTTCGCCGGCCTTGACTACGTCACCGGCGCTCTTGAGCAGGCTCTGGTTGTGGCCGTACAGGCTCAGGTAACCATTACCATGGTCGAGAATGACCAGAAGTCCAGCGCCGCGCAACCAGTCGGCAAATACCACTCTACCGCCATGCACAGCGCGCACTTGGGTGCCGGTGGCGGCGCTGATCATCACGCCATCCCATTTGGCCCGGGCATCGCCACCGCGCGCATCGCCGAAGCGTGCCAGTAGTCGACCATTGACTGGCCATGGAAGTTTTCCCCGAGCGGCAGAAAATGCGCCGCCGTAGTTGGCGCCATCTCCAGAAACCAGTGGGCCGAGGGTGGTCAGGGCCTTTTTCTTCGGCGGCTCTGGCGCTTGGCGAGCGGCCAGGGCTTCTTGCTGGCGACGCTTCTCAGCCTCCTGCTGAGCGAGCAAGGCCTTCTGGCGCGCCTCCTCGGCTTCGCGGGCCTGACGAGCAAGGGTTTCCTCGATGGTTTTGAGGACTTTGCCCAGCTCGGCTTGATCCTGCTGGCGCGCTTGCAGTTTCTGGTCGCGCTCTTTCAGGTCGCTGTTGAGCTTGGCCAGCACCTGCTGGCGCTTGCTGCGCTCGGCTTCGAGCTCTTGCCGGCGGCTGTCGAGATTGCCGCGCTGGGCCAGCAGTTGCGCCTGTTGGCTGGCGATGTCCTGTTCGACATTGGCCAGCTGGCGCAGGGTTTCGTTGAAGGTGCGCAGTTGCTCCAGGCGCGCCTTGCTCAGGTAATCGTAGTACGTCAGGGTGCGGGCGAATTTCTCAGGGTTCTGCTGGTTGAGCAGCAGCTTGAGGTATTCCTCACGGCCATTGTTCTGGTAAGCCGAACGGGCCTGAATGGCGATCAGGCGTTGCTGTTCAACGCGGGCGGACTGGAGTTTTTTTTTCTCGGTATCAAGGCGCTCCAGTTCGCCCTCGGTCTTTTTTAGTTCTTGCTGCAACGCCTCCACCTGTTTTTCCAGCGCGCCGATATCGGTCTCGGTGCTCTTGAGGTCTTTTTGCACGCCAGACTTTTCCTCCTGGAGCTTGCCCAGCATCTTCTTGAGCTCGGCGATGTCCTGGCGGGTGGCGTCCAGTTGTTGCTGGGTCTGCGCACGCTCATCGGCGAAGGCCGGGCTGAGCAGGCAAGACAGGGCGAGAAGAATCAGGGCGCGAAGCATGAGGTTGGGCGTACCAGGGATGGAGACTGGCCTAGTATGCCCGCCTGGGCCTGCAAAAAAAACGCCTCGCGGCATCTGCGGCGAGGCGTTGGTCTGGAAAACCGTGAGACTGGGGCCGCTTTGCGGCCCTTCGCGGGCGAGCCCGCTCCCACAGCAATCGAGTCGATCATAAAACAGGCGGTGTGCCAGGACCTGTTGGACAGGCCCCGTAGTTATCAGGCATCCACCAGGATCGAGGTTCCGGTCATCTCTGCTGGCTTTTCCAGGCCCAGCAGTTGCAGCATGGTCGGCGCCACGTCCGCCAGCACGCCGCCTTCGCGGACCTTAAGCTTGCGCTTGCCGACATAGATGAACGGCACCGGCTCGGTGGTGTGAGCGGTATGCGCCTGGCCGGTGCACTCGTCTTCCATTTGTTCAACGTTGCCGTGGTCGGCGGTAATCAGCGCTTCGCCGCCAACCTTGTCCAACGCCTCGACGATGCGTCCCACGCAAGTGTCCAGCGCCTCGACAGCCTTGACCGCCGCCTCGAACACGCCGGTATGGCCGACCATGTCGCCGTTGGCGTAGTTGACCACGATGACATCGAAGCGCTGCTGCTCGATGGCTTCGACGATGCGGTCGGTCACTTCAGGGGCGTTCATTTCTGGCTGCAGGTCGTAGGTGGCGACCTTCGGCGACGGGATCAGGATGCGCTCTTCGCCTTCGAACGGCTCTTCACGCCCGCCCGAGAAGAAGAACGTCACGTGGGCATACTTCTCGGTCTCGGCGATACGCAGCTGGGTCTTGCCGTTTTTCGCCAGGTACTCGCCCAGTACGTTGTCCAGGCTGGCTGGGGCAAAGGCCGCAGGGGCAGCGATCTTGGCCGAGTACTGGGTCAGGCCGATGTAGGCGGCAAGCTTGGGCAGGCGGGCCCGCGGGAATTCGTTGAAGTCTGGCTCGACAAACACGCGCGACAGCTCGCGGGCACGGTCGGCGCGGAAGTTCATGAAGATCACCGCATCGCCATCTTCGACCTTCACCGCTTCGCCAATGCGTGTGGCTTTGACGAACTCATCGCTTTCGTCGCGTGCGTAGGCGGCTTCAAGGCCTGCCACGGCGGTATCGGCAGTGTAGTCGGCCACCGAGTCGACGATCAGGTTGTAGGCGGCGCTGACGCGGTCCCAACGGTTGTCACGGTCCATTGCGAAGTAGCGGCCGATCAGGCTGGCGATGCGGCCTTTACCCAGCTTGGCGAAGGTTGCGTCGAGCAGTTCGATCGACGACTGGGCGCTGCGTGGCGGGGTGTCGCGACCATCGAGGAAGGCGTGCAGGTAGATTTTCTCGGCGCCACGTTGTGCGGCCAGTTCGGCCATGGCGACCAGGTGGTCCTGGTGGCTGTGTACGCCGCCGTCGGAGAGCAGGCCGAGAATGTGCACGGCCTTGCCGGCGCTGGCGGCCTTGTCCACGGCACCGGTCAGCACGGGGTTATGGAAGAACTCGCCGTCACGGATGGCCTTGGTCACCCGGGTGAAGTCCTGGTACACCACGCGCCCGGCTCCGAGGTTCATGTGACCGACCTCAGAGTTGCCCATCTGGCCGTCGGGCAAGCCGACATCCATGCCAGAGCCGGAGATCAAGCCGTTGGGCTGAGTAGCCCGCAGGCGATCGTAGACCGGGGTGTTGGCTGCAAAGATGGCGTTGTACTCGGGGCTTTCGCTGTGACCGAAACCATCCAGGATGATCAGGACCAGGGGTTTAGGCGTGCTCGTCATCAATCCCACTCACGGTTGCTAGAAGATGATAAAGACACGCATTTTAGGGCAAATACGCCATCTGGGGCGAAAATTCATCGTGCTGCCCGACCATCGTCCCGACCAACTGCAATGAAAGCTGTTCGCCTGCCTGGCCTACGGGCTTTGGTGGGCCTTTGGGGCTGTGTATACTGGCCGCCATTTTCAATCGCGTGGAACACACCTGATGGTTGCTAACCTGATCACTTTTGCCACAAACCACTTCATTCTGGTGGCGATCTTCTTCGTTCTGCTGATCCTGCTGCTGGTCAATGAAATTCGTCGCGGCGGGCAGAGCCTGAGCAACGGCCAATTGACCGCCCTGGTCAATGCCGACAAGGGTCTGGTGATCGACATCCGCCCGAGCAAGGAATATTCGGCAGGGCACATCGTCGGTGCGCTGAACATCCCGCAAGACAAGCTCGCCACTCGCATGGCAGAGCTGGAGAAACACAAAGACAAGACCCTGATCGTGGTCGACAGCATGGGCCAGCAGTCTGGTACCCATTGCCGTGAACTGCTCAAGGCTGGTTATACCGCCGCCAAGCTCAGCGGTGGCATTTCCAGCTGGAAAGCCGATAACCTGCCCCTGGTGAAGTGATATGAAGCCCGTCATCGTTTACTCCAGCGACTACTGCCCCTACTGCATGCGCGCCAAGTACCTGCTCGAGAGCAAGGGCGTGGCGTTCGAGGAAATCAAGGTCGACGGCAAACCACAGGTTCGCGCCGAAATGAGCCAGAAGGCCGGCCGTACCTCGGTGCCGCAGATCTGGATCGGCAGTACCCATGTCGGTGGTTGCGATGACCTCTATGCCCTGGAGCGGGCGGGCAAGCTCGACAGCCTTCTCGCGGCCTGATTCACACCGCTTAGAACCCCATTAGGAAAAGGATCTGCCATGACTGACCAACAAAATAACGGCGCCGCCGCCGACGAAAACGCCCCACAATTTTCCATGCAGCGCATCTATGTGCGCGACCTGTCGTTCGAAGCGCCAAAGAGCCCGCAGATCTTCCGTCAGCAGTGGGAACCGGCGGTTTCGCTGGACCTGAACACCCGTCAGAAAGCCCTGGAAGGTGACTTCCACGAAGTCGTACTGACCCTGTCGGTAACCGTCAAGAACGGTGACGAAGTGGCGTTCATTGCCGAAGTTCAGCAGGCGGGTATCTTCCTGATCAAGAACCTCGACGCGCCATCGATGAGCCACACCCTGGGTGCATTCTGCCCGAACATCCTGTTCCCGTATGCGCGCGAAACCCTGGACAGCCTGGTGACCCGTGGTTCGTTCCCGGCCCTGATGCTGTCGCCGGTCAACTTCGACGCCCTGTACGCGCAAGAGATGGAGCGCATGCAGGCCGCTGGCGAAGCACCGTCGCTGCAGTAAGCACGGCTTGCGAGAAACGAAAAGCGCCCCTTGGGGCGCTTTTTTCATGGCCGTCAGGCAAACCCTTGCTGACGCCACGCCTCGTATACCGTCACTGCAACGGTATTGGACAGGTTCAAGCTGCGACAGCCCGGACGCATCGGCAGGCGCAGCTTCTGCTCAGCCGGCAAATTGTCCAGCACTTCGGCGGGCAACCCGCGACTTTCAGGCCCAAACAAGAACGCATCGCCCGGCTGGTAAGCGACCTCGTGAAACGGATGCGAGCCTTTGGTGGTGAAGGCGAACAGGCGCGGCTGGCCGAGGCTTTCCAGGCATCCGGCCAGGCTCTGGTGGCGCTTGAGCGTGGCATACTCATGGTAATCCAGCCCGGCCCGGCGCAAGCGCTTGTCGCCCAGCTCGAAGCCGATCGGCTCGATCAGGTGCAAGGCGCAGCCGCTGTTGGCACAGAGGCGGATGATATTGCCGGTATTCGGCGGAATTTCTGGTTGAAAAAGGATGACGTGAAACATGCACGGCTCCAAGCATGAAGATGACGGGCATTCTACCCCCGAACCCGACCTGCGTTCGAAAGCCTTCCCGCGCGTGATGTTTTCCCTGGCCATCGTCGGGGTGATGGTCGGGCTGATGATCGGCCGCCTTACCACCCCTGAAGAGCGCGTGCTGGAGCAGATAGAAGTGGTGCAGGGCGGCTTGGACCTGTGGTTCAACGAAGAGCCCAAGCTGCATGGCGAGAATGTCGAAGGCACGGTTGCAGTGGTCTTCGAAGCACAGGGCAAGTCCCAGCGTGGGCAGCTGACGTTGCAGGGTAAGCCAGTGGGGTGGCGGGTGCAGAAGAGCGAGGAAGGCTTGCTGCTGACAGTGGTTGCCGCGCGCCCTCTGCAGGGCGACTGGGTCGGTGCAGAGGATGCGGGACGCTGGCGAGTGCAGGTGAGGCTGCACGAATAAAAGAGGGGATTCCCGGCCTGCCTGTACCGAGGTCCCCAGAACTGGAGCGTGCAGCGCGGCGATAGGCCGGGAGCACGCTGGGCGTTGGGTGTGCAGCGAACTGCACGAATAAAAGAGGGGAATTCCCGGCCTGCCTGTACCGAGGTCCCCGAAACTGGAGATACAGTACTTGTTGCAGGTGTCGTGCCAGTTTCGGAAAGCCCGGAAACATTGCGTTTCAAGACAGTTCGGCCAGGCTTTGAGGGGATTTGTGCCTTTGCGAGGTGCATGAAGCACAGCAACGGTGCATGCAGACAGTTCGACCCCAGATAAAGTTAAGGCCTCACACGCAAACGCTCGTTGGCCTTTCAGCGCCTGACGCAAGGCGAGTAAGAGTAGTTGGAGCAGTATTGCAGGGGCATGGTGGCGCGGTTCAATCTTTAACAGCGCGCATCAACGTGGGAGCGGGCTTGCCCCGCGATTAGCGTCATGGCAAACACCGCTATCGCGGGGCAAGCCCGCTCCCACGCAAACGCCCCACGCAAACGCCCCACGCAAACGCCCCACGCAAACGCTCCCACGCAAACGCTCCCACGCAAAGTCTCGTTGGCCTTACAACACCTGACGCAAGGCGAGTTGGGGCAGTTGGAGCAGCAATTGCGGGGTATGGTAGGGCGGTTCAGCCCGTAACAACGAGCATTAACGTGGGAGCGGGCTTGCCCCGCGATCGCATCCTCACAGCTAAACAGCGTCCCAATGAGGGTAATCGCCAAGGCGCTCTGCCAGGCCTGCCCGCAGCGGATTGCACACGATATAGCGCGCAAAGTCGCGCACATCCTCATCGCGCCTCAGTGCCCGGTCATGGTAGCCAGGCTGCCATAACCGTCCCTCTACCTTGCCTTGTTTGTATAGCGAGCAACGGCTTCTGGATTTGAATCGCCGCATCAAGCTACACAGCGTGCTGTCGCGCAGTTCGATCAGCCAGTGGAAGTGATCGGGCATGATTACCCAGGCAAGAGAGCGAAGGGCGTTTTCAATTTCGGCTTGGTGGAGGAGCGGGGGGAGGCAGCGGGCAGCACCGAAATCGGCGAATATGGGCCGCCGGTCCTTCGTTGTGCTGGTCAGCAGGTAGATACGGCCGGGCTCTGAAAAGCGGCCTCGGCGCAGGCGGTTGGAGGCGGGACGATCCATGTCGGTCTCCTTGAATGATGAGCTCTCAAGGTAGGCCGCAATGTGAACCGTTGCCAGGCAGGATTGGAGCAGGGTGTGTCTGCAACAATGCTATCGCGGGGCAAGCCCGCTCCCGCGTGAGGAGGGGCTGCCGCGCGATGCCGGTCAATGGCTAGCGTAGATCAATGCTCATCGCCTTCATCATCATCCCCGCCATCGACCTTCATTCCCAGTTCTTTGATCTTGCGCGTCAGGGTATTGCGCCCCCAACCCAGCAACACCGCAGCATCGCGCCGACGCCCCGCCGTATGCTTGAGCGCCGTCTCGATCATGATCCGTTCAAAACTGGGCACTGCGCTATCGAGCAGGTTCGACTGACCCCGGGCCAGCGCCTGGTCGGCCCATTGGCGCAACGCCTGCTCCCAGTTGGTCACCGGCGCGGCATCCTGCGGCAGGTTGAGTAGCTCGGGCGGCAGGTCGCCGATCAGCACTTCGCGGCTGGAGGCCATTACGGTGATCCAGCGGCAGGTGTTCTCCAGCTGGCGCACGTTGCCTGGCCACGGCAGGTTGCGAATGAACTCTTCGGTCTCCGGCTTGAGCAGTTTGGGCTCGACCGCCAACTCCTGGGCCGCGCGCCCGAGGAAGTGCCGCGCCAAGGTCGGAATATCTTCGCGGCGATCTGCCAGGCGCGGGATATGGATGCGGATGACGTTCAGGCGATGGAACAAGTCTTCCCGGAACTTGCCGGCCTGCACCAGGGTTTCCAGATTCTGATGGGTCGCGGCGATGATGCGCACGTCGACCTTGACCGGCACATGGCCGCCAACCCGGTAGAACTCGCCGTCGGCCAGCACCCGCAACAGTCGGGTCTGGGTGTCGGCGGGCATGTCGCCGATCTCGTCGAGGAACAAGGTGCCGCCGTCGGCCTGTTCGAAGCGGCCACGGCGCAGGTTGGCCGCGCCGGTGAAGGCGCCCTTCTCGTGACCGAACAGCTCGGACTCCATCAAGTCCTTGGGGATCGCCGCCATGTTCAAGGCAATGAACGGCGACGCCGCGCGCGGGCTGTGGCGGTGCAGGGCGTGGGCGACCAGCTCTTTACCGGTGCCCGACTCACCGTTGATCAGCACGGTGATGTTGGAGTGGCTGAGCCGGCCAATGGCGCGGAACACCTCCTGCATCGCCGGCGCTTCACCGATGATCTCCGGGGTGCGGGTCAGGGCTGCCGGTACGTCCAGGCCTTGCTGCTCCTGGGCATGTTGATTGGCACGCTTGACCAGCGACACCGCCTCGTCCACGTCGAATGGCTTGGGCAGGTACTCGAACGCGCCGCCTTGGTACGAGGCCACGGCGCTGTCCAGGTCGGAATGGGCGGTCATGATGATCACCGGCAGGCGCGGATGCTGTTCGCGGATCTGCGCCAACAGGTCCAGGCCACTGGCACCGGGCATGCGGATGTCAGAGATGATCACATCCGGCTGCTGCCGGGCCAGGCGGCCCATGACGCCGTCGGCGCTGTCGAAGCTCTGGGTGGTCATGCCTTCTTGTTGCAGGGCTTTTTCCAGGACCCAGCGGATGGAGCGATCATCGTCGACGATCCAGACGGTTTCACTACGGCTCATTGGGCTGTGGCTCCTTGTTCCAGGGGCAGGAAGATCGAGAAGGTGGTGTGGCCGGCGTGGCTTTCACATTCGATCAGGCCCTGGTGCTGGCTGATGATGTTCTGGGTGATGGCCAGGCCGAGCCCGGTGCCGTCCGGGCGTCCGCTGACCATGGGATAGAAGAGGGTGTCTTGCAGTTCCGCCGGGATGCCGGGGCCGTTGTCGGTAATCTCGACCCTAGCCACCAGGCGATGACGGATGTGGCCGATGGTGAACTGGCGCACCGCACGACTGCGCAGGGTGATACGACCCAGGCGCAGCTCGTTCTGGCCACTGATCGCCTGCATGGCGTTACGCACGATGTTGAGGACGGCCTGGATCATCTGTTCGCGGTCGATCAGCACGTCCGGCAGGCTCGGGTCGTAATCGCGTACCAACGTGATGCCACCCTGGCTTTCGGCCTCGACCAGGCTGCACACGCGCTCCAGCACTTCATGCACGTTGGTCATCGCAAGCGACGGCAGTTTGTTCGAGCCGAGCATGCGGTCGACCAGGTTGCGCAGGCGGTCGGCCTCTTCGATGATCACGTTGGTGTAGTCACGCAGGCCATCCTCGGGCAGCTCGCGCGCGAGCAGCTGCGCTGCGCCGCGAATACCGCCCAGCGGGTTCTTGATCTCGTGGGCCAGGCCACGCACCAGCATCTTGGTGGTTTCCTGCTTGGACAGCTGGGCTTCTTCTTTAGTGATGCGCAGCAGTCGGTCGCGCGGGTGTACTTCAAGCAGCAGCAGGGTCTGGCCCTGATGCAGGATCGGCGTAACGGCGTAGTCGACGGTGATGCTCTGGCCGGTCAACGAGGTCAGTTGGGCTTCGCGCTTGGTGAACGGGTGTGCTTGTTCCACCGCCTGGCGCAGCGAGTTGAGCGCTTCAGTCGACTCGGTGAACAGCTCACTGATGAACTGGCCATGACTGCGCTGGCCACTGACGGCCAGGAGCATTTCCGCAGCCGGGTTCATGTACTCCAGGCGCAGCTCGGCGTTGAGCAGCAGCGTGGCGGTGGTCAGGTTGTCCAGAAGCAGACGGTGCTGTGCATCGCTGATGGTCATGGGGCGTCGTTGACCTCTTTTGGCACATGGGCCGCCGATGGCTGGGCCAAGGGCGGGCGCGCTGGTGATCCGCGTGATGGCTTGAAAATGCAAGAAACAAACCAAGGCTCCGAAAAGAAGCGCAATTTCCCGAGAAACACCTGCTACCGCGCCATTCGGGGGATTTAAATCGTGGTTTATCGTTTCACGTGACCCAAATTGGGCTGCATCACGGGGCGCTTAGACTTTTCATGCACCAATATAGAGCATAGCGACGCTTGACTCATTCACACAGCTGGCCAGAGGCGCGAATCATCGCCAGGTAATGCAGGAAGTCGCCTTCGCGCTGGCGCAGTGCGCTGGCGACTTGCTCAGGGCACTGGGCAGAACGGTTATGGCGGAACTGCGCGAGGTTGCGCAGCAGATCATCCTGCAGGACATCCAGTCGAGGGCGAATCTTGCTTTGCAGGTCTTGGCGCGGCAGATCGGGGGCTTCGCCATCCAGTCGCCATTGCGACAGCAAGGCGTATTGCAGCAGCTTGTTGGCTTCCATCTGGTCGGCAAAGAACGCCTCGGCGTGTTCTGTGCTGAGTTGATGGGCTGGGGCTGAGCGGCGCACGGCGTCGAGCACCGATTGCTCGCGGGCAGTGGCTTGGACCGGTTGCTGGCGGTCCCACTTGTGCAGGGCCACGGCTTCGGCAAGCGCCAGCCGGCGTTCGATACTGTCGAGTAATCGGGACAGGGCAGGATCGACTGGCTCGGCACTGCAGCCAGTGAGGCCGAGTGCGCAGCACAGCGCAAGTGAGGCAAGGCGCATGATGAGTCTCCTGTGGCAGTGGAGCCCCGAAGTGTGCAACCCGTCTCAAATATCGGCAGTCAGACACTTCCGAAAAAGGTGCCTCTGAAAACAGAAACGGCCTCGCGAGGAGGCCGTTTCTTGGTGATGGTTGCGGCGCCAGGCGCCGCTAGCATCAGACGCTGTAGTACAGATCGTATTCCAGCGGGTGGACGAAGGTGCGAACGCGGATTTCTTCTTCCGACTTCAGTTCGATGTAGGCATCGATGAAGTCATCGGAGAACACGCCGCCCTTGGTCAGGAACGCACGGCCCTTGTCCAGCTCTTCCAGGGCTTCTTTCAGGCTACCGCAAACCTGTGGGATTTCCTTGGCCTCTTCAGGCGGCAGGTCGTACAGGTTCTTGTCGGCGGCATCGCCTGGGTGGATCTTGTTCTGGATGCCGTCCAGGCCAGCCATCAGCAGTGCAGCGAAGCACAGGTATGGGTTGGCAGCTGGGTCCGGGAAGCGCGCTTCGATGCGGCGAGCTTTCGGGCTGGAAACGTAAGGGATACGGATCGAAGCCGAACGGTTACGGGCCGAGTAGGCCAGCATGACCGGAGCTTCGAAGCCTGGTACCAGACGCTTATAGGAGTTGGTAGCCGGGTTGGTGAAGCCGTTCAGGGCTTTACCGTGCTTGATGATGCCGCCGATGAAGTACAGGGCGGTTTCCGACAGGCCGGCATAGCCTTCACCAGCGAAGGTGTTCTTGCCTTCTTTGGCGATCGACATGTGCACGTGCATGCCCGAACCGTTGTCACCGTACAGTGGCTTAGGCATGAAGGTCGCGGTGCGGCCGTATGCGTCGGCAACGTTGTGCACGCAGTACTTCAGGGTCTGAACTTCGTCAGCCTTGGCGACCAGGGTGTTGAACTTGACGCCGATTTCGTTCTGGCCGGCAGTTGCCACTTCGTGGTGGTGAACTTCGACGACCTGGCCCATTTCTTCCAGGGCGTTGCACATTGCGGTGCGGATTTCGTGGTCGTGGTCGACCGGCGGCAGCGGGAAGTAGCCGCCTTTGACGCCTGGGCGGTGGCCTTTGTTGCCGCCTTCGACGTCCTGGTCGGTCATCCACGAGCCTTGCTCGGAGAAGATCTTGAACATCGAACCGGAGATGTCGGACTTGAACTTGACGTCGTCGAAGATGAAGAACTCAGGCTCTGGACCGACGAAGACGGTGTCACCGATACCGGTGGTCTTCAGGTACTCTTCGGCGCGACGGGCGATGGCGCGTGGGTCGCGGTCGTAGCCTTGCATGGTGGACGGCTCGATCACGTCGCAGACCAGGATCAGGGTCGGCTCTTCGGTGAACGGGTCCAGCACGGCGGTGCTGTCATCCGGCAGCAGGATCATGTCGGAGGCTTCGATGCCTTTCCAACCTTCGATGGAGGAACCATCGAACATCTTGCCAGCTTCGAAGAACTCATCATCCAGCGCATCGCGAGCTGGCATGGTGACGTGTTGCTGCTTGCCTTTGGTGTCCGTGAAACGCAGATCAATCCACTTGACGTCATGATCTTTGATGAGCTGAACCGACTTCGACATGTTGTCCTCCGGATGGTCTAGAGCGCGGTGGGCCGCTGCCCTGGAAAAAGGGTGTCGCCGGGCGCGCATAGTCGGCCAAGCTTACCTGCCTCACAAGGGAGCAAATTGCATGCCAGTGCCCAAAAATGGCGAGGGCAGGACAAAAGCAGGCGTTTATGGGCATTTATTCCGGGATGGGCGGGCTGTGGCGCACTGATAAGAGGCGTTTTTGAAAGTTTATGCACCGTAATGGTGCGAAATTCGACTGCTTCTCATCGCCAGGGCTCTATCGCGGGGCAAGCCCGTTCCCACGCTGCCTGTACAGGAGAACGTGGAGGCTGCGTGGGAGCGGGCTTGCCCCGCGATAGCTGCAGGCCTGTAAAACAGGGCTTGGCAGAGAAAGTCAAACCTTCTGTACAAAAGTTGCTCAAATCCTGAGCAATTTCCGCTATAATTCGCGCCCCTCATTTTCGGCAGGCCCTGGGCGCGCTGTTTACCCATGAAACTTATCGTCAAAGTCTTCCCAGAAATCACCATCAAGAGCCGGCCAGTGCGCAAGCGCTTCATCCGTCAGCTCGCGAAGAACATTCGCAATGTGCTCAAGGATCTGGACCCTGAGCTGAAGGTCGATGGTGTCTGGGACAACCTCGAAGTGGTCACCCGCGTCGAAGACGAAAAAGTCCAGCGCGAGATGATCGAGCGCCTGTCCTGCATGCCGGGGATCACCCACTTCCTGCAAGTGGAGGAATACCCGCTGGGCGACTTCGACGATATCGTCGAGAAGTGCAAGCAGCACTTCGGTCACCTGCTGGCCGGTAAACGCTTCGCCGTACGCTGCAAGCGCGGCGGCCACCATGACTTCACTTCGATGGACGTCGATCGCTACGTCGGCAGCCAACTGCGCCAGCAGTGCGGCGCCTCTGGGATCGACCTGAAGACTCCAGAAGTGATGGTGCGCATCGAGATCCGCGACCAGCGCCTGTACGTGATCCACAACCAGCACCAGGGCATCGGCGGCTATCCGCTGGGCGCCCTGGAGCAGACGTTGGTGTTGATGTCCGGTGGCTTCGACTCCACGGTGGCCGCCTACCAGATGATGCGCCGCGGCCTGATGACCCATTTCTGCTTCTTCAATCTCGGCGGCCGTGCCCACGAGCTGGGGGTGATGGAAGTTGCCCACTACCTGTGGAAGAAATACGGCAGCAGCCAGCGCGTGCTGTTCATCAGCGTGCCGTTCGAAGAAGTGGTCGGCGAGATTCTCGGCAAGGTCGACAACAGCTACATGGGCGTCACCCTCAAGCGCATGATGTTGCGCGCCTCGGCGAAAATCGCCGACCGTCTGGAAATCGACGCCCTGGTCACCGGCGAGGCGATCTCCCAGGTGTCCAGCCAGACCCTGCCAAACCTGGCAGTGATCGACCAGGCCACCGACAAGTTGGTACTGCGCCCGCTATTGGCCAGCCACAAGCAGGACATCATCGACACCGCTTATCAGATCGGTACCGCCGAGTTCGCCAAGCACATGCCAGAATACTGCGGCGTGATCTCGGTGAACCCGACCACCTGTGCCAAACCGCACCGGGTCGTGCATGAAGAAAACCAGTTCGACATGCAGGTGCTCGAGCGCGCCTTGGAGCGTGCCCGTTTCATCTCGATCGACCACGTTATCGACGAGCTGGGCCAGGACATTCAGGTCGAGGAAGTGGGCGAAGCCCTGCCTGGCCAGATCGTCATCGATATTCGCCACCCCGATGCCCAGGAAGACGAACCCCTGGTGATCGACGGCATCGAGGTCCAGGTCATGCCTTTCTATGCCATCAACAGCCGCTTCAAGCACCTCGATGGCAATCGTCAGTACCTTCTTTATTGCGACAAGGGCGTCATGAGCCGCCTGCACGCGCATCACCTGCTCAGTGAGGGACATGCCAATGTGCGTGTTTATCGTCCGGCATAAGACGCCAGGGCTGTATGGCGGCAGCATCCGCCATCGCCCTCCCGACCAATGGGCCCGCTGAGCCTTTTACCTTCATATTGGCTGCCTAGACTGGGCAGCAAACCGAATCCTCTGATCGAGATACATTTGTGATCGAAAATCTGCGTAACATCGCCATCATCGCCCACGTTGACCATGGTAAAACCACCCTGGTCGACAAACTCCTGCGCCAGTCCGGCACCCTGGAGCGTAACGAGCTCAACGACGAGCGCGTGATGGACTCCAACGACCAGGAAAAAGAGCGCGGCATTACCATTCTGGCGAAAAACACCGCCATCAACTGGAACGGCTACCACATCAACATCGTCGACACCCCCGGCCACGCCGACTTCGGTGGCGAGGTTGAGCGTGTAATGTCGATGGTTGACTCGGTGCTGCTGTTGGTCGACGCCCAAGACGGCCCGATGCCGCAAACCCGCTTCGTGACCAAAAAGGCTTTCGAAGCAGGTCTGAAGCCAATCGTCGTGATCAACAAGGTC
This sequence comes from Pseudomonas sp. NPDC088890, assembly GCF_044900155.1. NCBI lineage: Bacteria > Pseudomonadati > Pseudomonadota > Gammaproteobacteria > Pseudomonadales > Pseudomonadaceae > Pseudomonas > Pseudomonas sp. NPDC088890. The sequence goes on from NZ_JBJDNG010000008.1 coordinate 171,451, forward strand.
GACCGCCCGGGCGCGCGTCCTGACTGGGTTCTGGACCAGATCTTCGACCTGTTCGACAACCTCGGTGCTACCGACGAACAGCTGGACTTCAAAGTCGTCTACGCCTCGGCCCTGAACGGCATCGCCGGTCTGGACCACACCGACATGGCCGAAGACATGACCCCGCTGTACCAGTCGATCATCGACAACGTACCTGCGCCGTCTGTCGACCGTGACGGTCCGTTCCAGATGCAGATCTCCGCTCTGGACTACAACAGCTTCCTCGGTGTTATCGGCGTTGGCCGTATCGCCCGTGGTCGCGTCAAGCCGAACACCCCGGTTGTCGCCATCGACACCAACGGCAAGAAGCGTAACGGCCGTATCCTCAAGCTGATGGGCCACCACGGTCTGCACCGCATCGACGTCGAAGAAGCCCAAGCGGGCGACATCGTCTGCATCAGCGGTTTCGATGAGCTGTTCATCTCCGACACCCTGTGCGCACCTGACGCGGTAGAAGCGATGAAGCCGCTGACCGTTGACGAGCCGACCGTTTCGATGACCTTCCAGGTCAACGACTCGCCGTTCTGCGGCAAGGAAGGCAAGTTCGTCACCAGCCGTAACATCAAGGACCGTCTGGACAAAGAGCTGCTGTACAACGTTGCCCTGCGCGTTCAGGAAACCGATTCCCCTGACAAGTTCAAGGTATCGGGCCGTGGCGAACTGCACCTGTCGGTGTTGATCGAAACCATGCGTCGTGAAGGTTTCGAGATGGCCGTAGGCCGTCCTGAAGTGATCATCCGCGAAGTCGACGGCGTCAAGCAGGAGCCGTTCGAGAACGTCACCATCGACATCCCTGAAGAATCCCAGGGCAAGGTCATGGAAGAGATGGGTCTGCGTAAAGGCGACCTGACCAACATGGTTCCGGATGGCAAGGGCCGTGTTCGCCTGGAGTACAACATTCCAGCTCGTGGTCTGATCGGTTTCCGTAACCAGTTCCTGACCCTGACCAACGGTGCAGGCATCCTGACCTCGATCTTCGATCGCTACGACACCATGAAGTCGGGCCAGATGTCCGGCCGCCTGAACGGCGTTCTGGTGTCGGTCGAGACTGGCAAGGCTCTGACCTACTCGCTGGAAACCCTGCAGGCTCGCGGCAAGCTGTTCGTTGAACACGGCCAAGAGATCTACAACGGTCAGATCATCGGCCTGAACAGCCGTGACAACGACCTGGGCGTGAACCCGACCAAAGGCAAGAAGCTCGACAACATGCGTGCTTCGGGCAAGGACGAAGTCATCGCCCTGGTTCCGCCAGTTCGCCACACCCTCGAACAGGCCCTGGAATTCATCCAGGACGACGAGCTGTGCGAAGTCACGCCGAAGTCGATCCGTCTGCGTAAGAAGATCCTGGACGAAGGCGAGCGTACCCGCGCTGCCAAGAAAGCCAAGAACTGAGTTAGCTCAGGCTGAATGAAAACGCCCCCGGTCGAAAGGCCGGGGGCGTTTTTGTTTGTGTGGGGTGTCAGGCAGAGGCCCAATCGCGGGGCAAGCCCGCTCCCACGCAGTAAGCTCGGCGTGCTAACAGACTGGCCAGCTATTGGCGCGTAACGGCTTTGGGCTTGTAGGCGCAGTACCCCGGCCGCGGCCCGACCTTGGGGTGGTTGCGGCAGGTATCCGGGCGCTTGTCATAAATGGTGCACAGGCGGCTTTTACGATCCAGATACATGCAGTCATCGTTGCTCATCCGGGTCAGGGTGAAGATCCCTGACTTCTGGTTGAAGCGTTCGATGATGCCTTCCTTCTGCAGGCGCTTGGCGACGTTCTTTGGCGGCTCGTCCTTTTCGAACTCATCCACCACGCCAATACGGATCAGGTCTTTGATCTTCACTTCAACAGGCAGGGTGCAGCAGGTCGAATGGCAGCCCCCGCACATATGGCTGGCATAGCGCTGCCAGGTTTCCAGGCGGTCGACTTCGGCCGCGGCAATCAGGGTCGGTTTCATAGTTATGGGGGGCAGATCACGGTCTTGGGGCGCGCGATCATACCGGAGTTGTTCAATTTGTGAACAACCTTTTGCCCGATTGCCGTTATGGGCATGAAAACTGCGAACGGGAACTGTCACTCTCTGTCGAAGGGTCTAGTCTCAACAATCTCCCTCCGCTTTCGTCAACTTGCCCGAGGATGCCGCATGTCCCAGGAACCTAAAGCACGTGACGCCGAGGTGGCCGAATTTCGTGCCGCTGTATTGGCCAAGCTGACCTACGCGGTCGGCAAGGACCCGGAGCACGCCTTCGATCATGACTGGTTCGAGGCCATCGCCCTGGCCGCGCGCGACCATATGGTCGACCACTGGATGGATCACACCCGACAGGCCTATCGACGCAGCCAGAAGCGCGTCTATTACCTCTCCCTGGAGTTCCTGATAGGCCGGTTGCTGTTCGACAGCCTGAGCAATCTCGGGCTGCTGGACATTGCCCGGGAAGCCCTCGATGGGCTGGATGTCGACCTTGAGCGAATCCGCCTGCTCGAACCCGATGCGGCGCTGGGTAATGGTGGCCTGGGCCGCTTGGCGGCTTGCTTCATGGAAAGCATGTCGACCCTCGGCATCGCCGCGCATGGCTATGGCATCCGCTACGAGCACGGCCTGTTCCGCCAGGCGGTGGTCGATGGCTGGCAGCAGGAGCAGACCGAAAACTGGCTGGATTTCGGCAACCCCTGGGAGTTCGAGCGCGCCGAGGTGATCTACCCGATCAGCTTTGGCGGCAGCGTTGAAACCGTGCAGGACAGCGCCGGCCAGCAGCGCCAGGTCTGGTGGCCGGGCGAGACGGTGCGGGCGGTGGCCTACGACACGCCGGTGGTCGGCTGGCGGGGTGCCAGCGTCAATACCCTGCGCCTGTGGCGTGCGCGGGCCCTGGAAGAGCTGCATCTGGAACGCTTCAATGCCGGCGACCATTTAGGCGCGGTGGCGGAAGTGGCGCGAGCCGAGAGCATCTCGCGGGTGCTGTACCCAGCCGATAGCACTGAAGCGGGGCAGGAGTTGCGCCTGCGCCAAGAGTACTTTTTCGTTTCCGCCTCGCTGCAGGATTTGCTGCGTCGGCACTTGAACATGCACGACACCTTGCTCAACCTGCCAGACGCTGCGGCGATCCAGCTCAACGACACCCACCCCTCGATCGCTGTGGCCGAGTTGATGCGGCTACTCGTCGACCAGCATGAAATCCCTTGGGAGAAAGCCTGGGAAGTCACAGTCGGCACGTTGGCCTACACCAATCACACCCTGCTGCCGGAAGCGCTGGAAACCTGGCCGGTAGCCCTGATGGAGCGCATGCTGCCACGGCACATGCAGATCATCTATCTGATCAACGCCTACCATATCGACGCGTTGCGGGCCAAAGGCTTGCACGACTTCGACGTGCTGCGCGCGGTGTCGCTGATCGAAGAAGACAACGGCCGCCGGGTGCGCATGGGCAACCTGGCCTTCCTCGGCTCGCACAGCGTCAATGGCGTGTCGGCACTGCACAGCAAGCTGATGAAGAGCACGGTGTTTGCCGAGCTGCACAAGCTGTATCCGCAGCGGATCAACAACAAGACCAACGGCATCACCTTCCGTCGTTGGCTGTACCAAGCCAATCCACAGTTGACCAGCATGCTCATCGAGTCGCTGGGGGCAGAGGTGCTGGACGATTCGGAAACACGCCTGACCAACCTTGCTCCATTCGCTGACAAGCCGGCGTTTCGCAAGCAGTTCGCCGCCCAGCGCCTGCATAGCAAGCGCGCGCTGGCCAGCATCATTCAGGATCGGCTGGGGGTAACGGTCAATCCTGAGGCGTTGTTCGACGTTCAGGTCAAGCGCATCCACGAGTACAAGCGCCAGTTGCTCAACCTGCTGCACACCGTGGCGCTGTATCAGGCGATGCGCTCTGAGCCTGGCACCGACTGGGTGCCGCGGGTGAAGATCTTCGCCGGCAAGGCGGCGGCCAGTTATCACCAGGCCAAGTTGATCATCAAGCTGGCCAACGACATCGCCCGGGTGGTCAACAACGACCCGACCGTGCGCGGCTTGCTCAAGGTGGTGTTCCTGCCCAACTACAACGTCAGCCTGGCCGAGAGCATCATCCCGGCGGCGGACCTCTCCGAGCAGATCTCCACCGCCGGCTATGAAGCGTCCGGTACCAGCAACATGAAGTTCGGCCTCAACGGCGCGCTGACCATCGGCACCCTCGATGGCGCCAACGTCGAGATGTGTGAGCAGGTCGGCGAGGAAAACATGTTCATCTTCGGCCTGACTGCTCAGCAGGTCGAGGCGCGCAAGCGGGCAGGGGACTTCGGTGCCAATGCGGCGATTGCCGCTTCCCATCGTCTGGGGGATGTCTTGCAGGCGATTCGCAGTGGGGTGTTCTCCCCGGATGATCCGTCGCGCTATGCGCACCTGATCGATTCGCTGATTGCCTATGACCGCTTCTTGGTCTGTGCCGACTTCGATGCCTACTGGGATGCCCAGCGCCGGGTCGAGGAGCTTTGGCACAAGCCGCAGGAATGGTGGCGCATGGCGGTGCTCAATACTGCGCGAATGGGCTGGTTCTCGTCGGATCGGACCATTCGCGAGTATGCGACGGAAATCTGGAAGGCGTTGGATTGAGCCATGCTATCGCGGGGCAAGCCCGCTCCCACGCAGCAGCTACTACCAGCCGCTCCCACGCAGCCGCTGCTCGCAGCGGCGGTCATGCGTCGCTCATGGCTGCGTGGGAGCGGGCTTGTCCCGCGATGAGGCCCCCGCCGACCATCGGCCCTGCAACCAATGAACTCAACCCCCAATCTACCGTCTGATCCGCCAGGCGCGTCTCTTTACTCGCTAGGCCGTCACTCTCCCTGTAAACTGCGGGGGTTTTTCACCCCCTATCCTTTTCGGAGCCATACATGTCCCGCGTTACCCTGAGTCGCTATCTGATTGAGCAGACCCGCAGCAACAATACCCCTGCCGATCTGCGCTTCCTGATCGAGGTGGTGGCGCGTGCGTGCAAGGAGATCAGCCACAACGTGTCCAAAGGCGCCCTGGGCGGCGTACTGGGCAGCATGGGCACCGAAAACGTGCAGGGCGAAGTGCAGAAGAAGCTCGACGTGATCTCCAACGAGATCCTGCTCGAAGCCAACGAATGGGGCGGTCACCTGGCCGGCATGGCGTCCGAAGAAATGGACAATGCCTACCAGATCCCCGGTAAATACCCCAAAGGCGCCTACCTGCTGGTCTTCGACCCACTGGACGGTTCGTCGAACATCGACGTCAACGTCTCGGTCGGCACCATCTTCTCGGTCCTGCGCTGCCCCAACGAATACCTGAGCCAGAACGAAACCCTCAACGAGAACGCCTTCCTCCAGCCTGGCACCGAGCAGGTCGCCGCCGGTTACGCGATCTATGGTCCGCAGACCATGCTGATCCTGACCCTGGGTAATGGCGTCAAGGGCTTCACCCTGGACCGCGAGCTGGGCAGCTTCGTCCTGACTCACGAAAACATCCAGGTGCCGACCAGCACCGCCGAGTTCGCCATCAACATGTCCAACCAACGCCACTGGGAAGCCCCGGTGCAGCGTTACGTCGGCGAGTTGCTGGCAGGTGAGACCGGCCCGCTGAAGAAGAACTACAACATGCGTTGGATCGCCTCGATGGTGGCCGACGTGCACCGTATCCTCACCCGTGGCGGCCTGTTCATGTACCCGCGCGATGCCCGCGAGCCGAGCAAGCCGGGCAAGCTGCGCCTGATGTACGAAGCCAACCCGATGTCGTTCATCATCGAGCAGGCCGGCGGCGCCTCCACCAACGGTTACGAGCGTATCCTCGACATCAAGCCAGAAAGCCTGCACCAGCGTGTGTCGGTAATCCTTGGCTCGAAGGAAGAGGTGGAGCGCGTCACCGCCTACCACAAGGAGTAAGTCATGCTCGCACCTTGGCAGCCGTTGTTGGAATGGTGGTTCGGTTGGGGCACCAGTGCCCAGGCCGTGGCTGACGAGAAGAGTACGCTGTGGTTTGGCAAGCACCATGACGACGAAGCGCGCGAGCGCTTCGGCGATCTATGCGAGCAAGCCTTGGCCGGTGGCCTGGATGAGTGGCAGCAGAGCCCGCAGGGCTGGCTGGGGCTGATCCTGCTGCTCGACCAGCTGCCGCGCATGATCCACCGCGACACGCCGTTGGCTTTCGAAGGCGACCGCCGTGCCCAAGTGGTGGCGATGCAGGGCTTGCAGAAAGGCTGGGATTACCAGCTGCTGCCGATCCAGCGCGTGTTCGTGCTGCTGGTGCTGGAGCATGCCGAGGTGCTCGATTGGCAGAACCTGAGCGTCGAGCGTTACCAGACCCTGCTCGAAGAGCAACCGGAGGCTAACCGCCGGTTGTTCGAAGGTTTTCTGGATTATGCCGAACAGCATCAGCGGGTGATTGCCCGGTTCGGGCGCTTCCCGCATCGCAACCTGATGCTGGGACGCCCTAGTACCAGTGAAGAGATGGATTTTCTCCTCGAGCCTGGCTCCAGGTTCTAAGGGCGCACCATCGTTTGGATCGAACGTGGGAGCGGGCTTGCCCCGCGATAGTAGTGGTGAATTCACCATCGCCATCGCAGGGCAAGCCCGCTCCCGCGCATGATCTCGCTGTTACCAGCAGTTGCAGGATCAGATCCTGAAACTGCCCACCAACTGCTTCAAACGGTCCACCTGGTGCTCCAGGTCATTGCAGGCGCGCAAGGTGCTCTGCAGGTTCTGCACTCCTTCCTGATTCAGCGTATTGATCTCGGTGATGTCGACATTGATCGACTCGACCACGGCTGTCTGCTCTTCAGTGGCAGTCGCCACCGACTGGTTCATGCCGTCGATCTCGCCAATGCGCTGGGTCACGCTGCCCAGCCGTTCACCGGCCTGGTTGGCGATGCCCACGCTGTGCTCGCTCTGCTGCTGGCTCTGGTTCATGGTGCTCACCGCCACCTGGGCGCCCGCTTGCAGCTCTTCGATCAGGCGCTGAACCTGCTGCGCCGACTCTTGCGTGCGATGCGCAAGGTTGCGCACTTCGTCGGCGACCACGGCAAAGCCGCGCCCGGCCTCACCGGCACGGGCAGCTTCGATGGCGGCATTGAGTGCCAGCAGGTTGGTCTGCTGGGAAATACCGCTGATCACATCGAGAATCTGACCGATGTTGGCAGTGTGTGAGTTGAGCGTCTGGATGTTGCCGCACGAATCGCTGATCCGCGCCGACAGCTGGTTCATCACCTCGATGGTCTGGCCGACCACCTGCTGGCCGTCCTCGGCCAGGCTGCGCGCATCGCTTGAGTGCTGCGAGGCGAGGGCGGCGTTCTGGGCGATTTCCTGGGCGGCGGCACCAAGCTGGTTGATCGCTGCGGCAACGCTGCTGGTGCGACTCGACTGCTGGTCGGCATTGTGGATCGAGGCGTTGGAGGCCGTAATCACCTGGCTAGCCACCGCATTGACCTGACCTGTGGCCGAGGACACTTCGCGGATCGACTCATGGATGCGCTCGACGAAGCGGTTGAACGACTGGCCGAGGCTGCCGAACTCGTCCTGGGCGTGGATGGTCAGGCGCCGGGTCAGGTCGCCTTCGCCCTGGGCGATGTCGTGCATGGCGCGGCCCATGATGTGCAGCGGTTCCATCAAGACGCGGATCAGCAGGCCCAGCAGGGCGATGATCGCCACCACCGCGATCAGCGTCGCCACCACTGCCGAGGTGCGCAGTTCGCTGAGCATGGCGAAGGCTGCGTCCTGGTCGAGCACCAGCGCCACGTACCAGTCAGCCGAGGGCACGCCGTCGACATGGGTGAAGCTGATGAACTGCTTGCGCCCCTCGAACTCGACCTCCTTCAGGCCGCGGCCGATGCGTGGGGTGTCGGTCGGGTAGATATCGGCGAGGCTCTTGAGCGCCAGCTCTCCCTTGGGATGAATCAGGATCTTGCCTTCGCCATTGACGATGAACGCGTGGCCACTGCCATCGAAGTCCAGCGCGTTGATCAGGTTGCTGATGGTCTGCAGGTCGGTGTCGACGCCGCTGACGCCAATCAGTCGGCCGCCTTGCTGCACGGGGGTTGCCAGGGTGATCACCAGCTTGCCGGCCGAGGCCGAGACGTACGGCTCGGTGACGATGGTCTGGTTGGCGGCGCTGGCGGCTTTGTACCAGCCGCGCACGCGCGGATCGTAGTCGGCGGCGCGGTTGCCTACCGGCACCGACTGCATGCTGCCGTCCTGGCCGCCAAAGTAGGTGAGCTGGAAGTTGCTGGCATACACCGGCAGCGCCAGGGCGCGGTCCAGGCCGGGCTTGCCGTCGACGGCAATCTGCTGGGCGAAGGTGTCGAGCAGCTGGATACGGCTGTCGAGCCAGTTACGGATGTTGCCGGCAGTCAGGTTGCCCAGGTCCTGCAGGGTCGACTCGGTATCGCTACGCAGGGACTGGCGTTGTCGGTAATCGTTGAACAGCACGAAGCAGGTAAAGGCAACGGCCACCACGAGGGCAGCGGCCAGCAGGATCTTGTGGCTGAACTTGAGGTTGTTGGTCATGGCAAAGTCTGCGCAGGGAAGCACGTCGAAGGGAGGGTGCGGCAATCGGCCACACCGCTGGGAGCTGTGTCGACCTGCGTGGGTAAAACATTAATCAATTGCGAACCAGTCGACCAATGGCAGGGGGTCAAAGCACCCTGGGCAGGGAACCGAGGAGGCTTTTTGCCTTCTAAGCTCTCCACAGGCGCCTCGCCTGAGCCCCATGTCCCAGGAGTGTCCCTTCATGTCGTTGCGTTCCCTCGCCCTGTTGTCCTTGTGCGTCGTCCTGACCGCGTGCAGCAAGATCAATCAGGAAAACTATTCCAAGCTCAAGGCCGGCATGAACAAGGTCGAGGTCGAGCAACTGCTGGGTACGCCAACCGAATGCTCCGGAGCGCTGGGCATGAGCAGCTGCACCTGGGGTGACGAGAAGAGCTTCATCAGCGTGCAGTACGCGGCGGACAAGGTGTTGATGTACTCCGGGCAGGGCCTCAAATGAGGCGGCTGACCCTGCTGCTGGGCGTCTGCCTGGCGCTGCTGCTGGGCGGCTGTGCCAGCTCCAGCGTCGACCCGCTGGCGCCGAAGACGGCTGGCACGGTGGACCTCAAGCGCTACCAGGGCAAATGGTATGAGCTGGCGCGCCTGCCGATGTACTTTCAGCGCGACTGTGCCCAGTCCGAGGCGCATTACAACGCCAAGCCCGATGGCACCCTTGGTGTGTTGAACCGCTGCCGGATGCTCGATGGCGAGTGGATTCGTGCCGAAGGCAATGCCAAGCCGCAGGAAGTGGGGCATACCGACAAGCTATGGGTCGAGTTCGATAACTGGTTTACCCGTCTGGCGCCGGGCGTGGCCAAGGGTGAGTATTGGGTGCTGTATGTGGATGCCCATTACCGCACGGCCATCGTCGGCAGCCCTGATCGCAAGTACCTGTGGATTCTGTCGCGCACCCCATCGTTGCCGGCGTGGCAGCGTGAAAACCTGTTGGCCAAGGCGCGCCAGCAAGGGTATGACACCAATCGCTTGATCTGGCGGGTGGCGGATCGGGATATCGCCGCCAGGTAATGCGGTTGTCATCGCGGGGCAAGCCCGCTCCCACGCTTGCCTAGGCTCTGTACGAAAAGCCTTGATACTTGTCATGCTGCGTTGAAAACAGCCTCGGAATGCTCATTTACTCCAGTAAAGTCGAGCGCGACTCCGACCGTTCCTCGGCTGTTTTCGCCTTGCCTGACCGGCGTCTCAAGACTTTTCATACAGACCCTAGATAGATAGCGTGGGAGCGGGCTTGCCCCGCGATAGCGGTGGAACTGCGTTTAATCAGTCCAGCAGCTGGCGCAGCACCTCGACGAACGCTCGCCCACTGTCCTCATCCTGCGCATGCCGCCCCTGGCGCACCACCCACTGCCCGTTGACCATCACATCACGCACCTGGCGATCACCGCCGGCAAACAGCCAGCGGTTGAGAATGGCGTCGCCCTCGGCGGTGGCAATGTACGGATCCTGCCCGTCGAGCACCAGCCAGTCGGCGCGCTTGCCCACGCTGAGCTCGCCAATCGGCTGCCCCAGCGCCTGCGCGCCACCACTGAGCGCGGCATCGTAGAGGGTTCTGCCAACCATCGGTTGATCGCCCCGGTACAGCCGGTTACGTCGTTGGTCACGCAGCCGTTGGCCATACTCCAGCCAGCGCAGCTCCTCGACCACGCTGAGCGATACATGGCTGTCCGAGCCAATCCCCATGCGGCCACCCAGGGCCAGGTAGTCCACCGCAGGGAAGATCCCGTCCCCCAGGTTCGCTTCGGTGCTCAGGCACAACCCGGCCACCGCGCCGCTATGAGCCATGGCGCGAACTTCATCTGGGTCGGCATGGGTGGCATGCACCAGGCACCAACGGCGGTCGACATCGACATGTTCATACAGCCATTGCAGCGGACGCAGGCCGCTCCAGGCCAGGCAATCGTCGACTTCCTTTTGTTGCTCGGCGATGTGGATGTGGATCGGGCAGGCCTGGTCACCGTTCGCCACGACACCGGCAATCTGCGCCGGGGTCACCGCGCGCAGGGAGTGGAAACACAGGCCTAGCTGTTGCGCTGGTTGAGCGGCCAACAGCGGCTGTAGCTGCTCCTGCAAGCGCAGGTACTGTTCGCTTGAGTTGATGAAGCGGCGCTGGCCGTCACTGGGCGCCTGGCCACCGAAGCCCGAATGGCTATACAGCACCGGCAGCAGCGTCAGGCCAATCCCGGCGCTGCTCGCGGCGGCGCTGATACGCCGGGACAGCTCGGCGGGGTCGGCATACGCCTGGCCATCGCGGTCGTGATGCACGTAGTGGAACTCTGCCACCGAGGTGTAGCCGGCCTTGAGCATTTCGATGTACAGCTGGCGGGCGATGACTTGCAGTTGCTCCGGGCTGATCCGACCGACCAGGCGGTACATCAGATCGCGCCAGGTCCAGAAACTGTCGTTGGGATTGCCCGCCACCTCAGCCAGGCCTGCCATGGCGCGCTGGAAGGCGTGCGAGTGCAAGTTGGGCATGCCCGGCAGTAGCGGGCCGGCCAGACGCTCGGCGCCCTCGGCCGAGGCGTCGGCCTGGAGACTGGACAGTCGACCATCGGCGGCGACCTCAAGACGGACGTTGCGCGCCCAGCCAGTGGACAGCAGGGCGCGCTCGGCGAAGAAGACGGGCATGGGTTTTTCCTGTTCTTGTTAGCTTGTATATACATATACAGGCGTTTGCCTGCCCGGTAAACTCCGGCAAGCTACCGTTCACTCATACCGCACAAGGATAAAAGCCGTGCCGACACCTCCTGTCTCCGCGCTGGTGGCCCAGATGGGCGAAGGGCCGGCGCCGCTGTACGCCCGGGTCAAACAGATGATCATCCAGCAGATCGAAAACGGCACGTGGCCGCCCCACCACCGGGTGCCCTCCGAGAGCGAGCTGGTCAGCCAGCTGGGCTTCAGCCGCATGACGATCAACCGCGCCCTGCGCGAACTGACCGCCGATGGCCTGTTGGTCCGCATGCAAGGGGTAGGCACTTTCGTTGCCGAACCCAAGACCCGTTCGGCGCTGTTCGAGGTCAACAACATCGCCGACGAGATCGCCAGCCGTGGCCATCAGCATAGCTGCCAAGTGATTACCCTGGCCGAAGAAGCGGCAGGCTCCGAGCGCGCCCTGGCGCTGGACATGCGCGAAGGTCAGCGGGTGTTCCATTCGCTGATCGTGCATTACGAGAACGGCATCCCGGTGCAGATCGAAGACCGTTACGTCAACGCCCTGATCGCCCCGGATTACCTGAGCCAGGACTTCACCCGGCAGACGCCCTACGCCTACTTGTCCCAAGTCGCTCCGCTGACCGAGGGCGAGCACGTGGTCGAAGCCATTCTTGCCGAGCCCGAAGAGTGCCGTTTGCTGCAGATCGAACGTGGCGAGCCGTGCCTGTTGATTCGCCGGCGTACCTGGTCCGGTCGCCAGCCAGTTACTGCTGCGCGATTGATCCACCCCGGCTCCCGTCATCGCTTGGAAGGACGTTTCAGCAAATGAGCCAGTTGCAGTTGTTGCGTGCCCGCGACTACCCACGCATGCCGTGGAAGAACGGCGGCGGTTTCACCGAGGAGATTGCCCGCGACGCGGGCGATAGCCTGGAAGGATTTGGCTGGCGCCTGTCGATTGCCGATATCGAAGAGTCCGGCGGTTTCTCCAGCTTCAGCGGTTATCAGCGGATCATCACCGTGCTGCAAGGCGACGGCATGCGCTTGTTGGTCGATGGCCAGGCTAGCCGACCGCTACTTAGCTTCGATGCCTTCGCCTTCAATGGCGAGAGCCAGGTCAGCTGCAAGCTGCTGGGTGGCCCTATCAGGGATTTCAACCTGATCTATGCGCCGCAGCGCTATCGGGCGCGCTTGCAGTGGTTCGATGGCAGCAGCCGGTTATTCAGTTCGGCGCCGACGGTGTTGCTGTTTGCTGGCAGCAATCATGTCGAAGTCGGGCTGGCCGGGCATGAGTCGCAGAGCCTGGGGTTGTACGACTGCCTGCGGCTGGAAGGCAATGATGGCTTGCTGGGGTTGGATGTGCAGGGGCGGTTTTGCCTGATTGAGCTGACTGCGCGCTGAGATAACGATTACCAGGGCCGCTTTGCAGCCCATCGCGGGGCAAGCCCGCTCCCACGTGCGCACTACAGGCTTGCGTGGGAGCGGGCTTGCCCCGCGATGGGCTGCAAAGCGGCCCTAATCATTTAAGGGAAAGGCACAATATTTTTAGTTGTCCATGCTTGTACATACAAGTAAAGGTGTGTTTGTATATTGTCCATCGACACACCGCCGTCGGATGACCGCAGAGGACCTTCCCCGTGACTGACAACAACAAATACCGTGACGTAGAAATCCGTGCCCCGCGTGGCAACAAGCTGACCGCCAAAAGCTGGCTGACCGAAGCGCCGCTGCGCATGCTGATGAACAACCTCGACCCGCAGGTGGCCGAGAACCCCAAGGAGCTGGTGGTCTACGGCGGCATCGGCCGCGCCGCGCGTAACTGGGAGTGCTACGACAAGATCGTCGAGACCCTGACCCGCCTGGAAGACGACGAGACCCTGCTGGTGCAGTCTGGCAAGCCTGTCGGCGTGTTCAAGACCCACAGCAACGCCCCGCGCGTACTAATCGCCAACTCCAACCTGGTGCCGCACTGGGCCAACTGGGAGCACTTCAACGAACTGGATGCCAAGGGCCTGGCCATGTACGGCCAGATGACCGCCGGCAGCTGGATCTACATCGGCAGCCAGGGCATTGTCCAAGGCACCTACGAAACTTTCGTCGAAGCCGGTCGCCAGCACTACAACGGTAGCCTCAAGGGTAAGTGGGTGCTGACCGCCGGCCTTGGCGGCATGGGCGGCGCCCAGCCACTGGCGGCGACCCTGGCCGGCGCTTGCTCGCTGAACATCGAGTGCCAGCAGAGCCGGATCGATTTCCGCCTGAGCAGCCGCTATGTCGACGAGCAAGCCACCGATCTGGACGATGCGCTGGCGCGCATTGGCAAATACACCGCTGAAGGCAAGGCCATCTCCATCGCCCTGCTGGGCAACGCCGCCGAAATCCTGCCGGAGCTGGTCAAGCGTGGCGTGCGTCCGGACATGGTGACTGACCAGACCAGCGCCCACGACCCGCTCAACGGCTATCTGCCCGCTGGCTGGACCTGGGAGCAGTACCGCGACCGCGCCCAGACCGAACCGGCGGCAGTGGTCAAGGCTGCCAAGCAGTCCATGGCCGTGCACGTGCAGGCCATGCTCGACTTCCAGAAGCAAGGTGTGCCGACCTTCGACTACGGCAACAACATTCGCCAGATGGCCAAGGAAGAGGGCGTGAGCAATGCCTTCGACTTCCCAGGCTTCGTTCCGGCCTATATCCGTCCGCTGTTCTGCCGCGGCGTGGGTCCATTCCGCTGGGCCGCGCTGTCGGGCGAAGCCGAAGACATCTACAAAACCGATGCCAAGGTCAAAGAGCTGATCGCTGACGACGCCCACCTGCACCGCTGGCTGGACATGGCCCGTGAGCGCATCAGCTTCCAGGGCCTGCCGGCGCGTATCTGCTGGGTTGGCCTGGGCCTGCGGGCCAAGCTGGGCCTGGCCTTCAATGAAATGGTGCGTAGCGGTGAGTTGTCGGCGCCGATCGTCATTGGCCGCGACCACCTTGATTCCGGCTCGGTCTCCAGCCCGAACCGCGAAACCGAATCGATGCGCGATGGCTCCGACGCGGTGTCCGACTGGCCGCTGCTCAACGCCCTGCTCAACACCGCCAGCGGCGCTACCTGGGTTTCGCTGCACCATGGTGGCGGCGTGGGCATGGGCTTCTCGCAACACTCAGGGATGGTCATCGTCTGCGATGGTAGCGACGAAGCCGCCGAGCGCATTGCCCGCGTGCTGACCAACGACCCAGGCACCGGCGTCATGCGCCATGCCGACGCCGGTTACCCGATCGCTGTCGACTGCGCCAAAGAGCAGGGCCTCGATCTGCCGATGATCACAGGTTGATCATCGACACCGAACAAGGGCGATACTGAATAACAAGAAGGGGCCTGTGGGCCCCATGCGAATGGAGTAGCGAAGTGACCGAACTGACCCTCAAACCCGGTACCCTGACCCTGGCCCAGCTGCGCGCGATCCACGCCGCGCCCGTGCAACTGCGCCTGGATGACAGTGCTGGCCCGGCGATCAATGCCAGCGTCGCTTGCGTCGAACAGATTCTCGCCGAGGACCGCACAGCCTACGGCATCAACACCGGTTTTGGCCTGCTGGCCTCGACCCGCATTGCCCGCGAAGACCTGGAAAACCTGCAGCGCTCGCTGGTGCTGTCGCACGCTGCCGGCATCGGCGCGCCGCTGGATGACGCCATGGTGCGCTTGATCATGGTGCTCAAGATCAACAGCCTGAGCCGGGGTTTCTCCGGTATTCGGCGCAAGGTCATCGATGCGCTGATCGCCTTGGTCAACGCTGAAGTCTATCCGCACATTCCGCTCAAGGGTTCGGTAGGCGCCTCGGGCGACCTGGCACCATTGGCGCACATGTCGCTGGTGCTGCTGGGCGAGGGCAAGGCGCGTTACCAGGGCCAGTGGTTGCCCGCTAACGAGGCCCTGGCAGTGGCCGGTCTCGAGCCGCTGACCCTGGCAGCCAAAGAGGGCCTGGCCCTGCTCAATGGTACCCAGGCGTCGACTGCCTACGCCTTGCGTGGGTTGTTCCACGCCGAAGACCTGTTCGCTGCGGCGATCACCTGCGGTGGCCTCACCGTCGAAGCGGCGCTGGGTTCGCGTTCGCCATTCGATGCGCGTATTCACGAAGTGCGTGGCCAGCGCGGGCAGATCGACGCGGCAGCCTGCTACCGCGATCTGCTCGGCGATTCCAGCGAGGTGTCGCGCTCGCACGAGAACTGCGGCAAGGTCCAGGATCCCTACTCGCTGCGCTGCCAGCCACAGGTCATGGGTGCCTGCCTGACCCAGTTGCGCCAGGCTGCCGAGGTATTGGCCATCGAGGCGAACGCGGTGTCGGATAACCCGTTGGTGTTCGCCGCCGAAGGCGATGTGATCTCCGGCGGTAACTTCCACGCCGAGCCGGTGGCGATGGCGGCTGACAACCTGGCACTGGCGATTGCCGAGATCGGTGCGCTGAGCGAGCGGCGCATCTCGCTGATGATGGACAAGCACATGTCCCAGCTGCCGCCGTTCCTGGTAGAAAACGGCGGGGTCAACTCGGGCTTCATGATCGCCCAGGTGACGGCTGCCGCGCTGGCCAGCGAAAACAAAGCGCTGTCGCATCCGCACAGCGTCGACAGCCTGCCGACTTCGGCCAACCAGGAAGACCATGTGTCGATGGCCCCGGCGGCGGGCAAGCGGTTGTGGGAAATGGCCGAGAACACCCGTGGCGTGCTGGCTATCGAATGGCTGGGCGCGTGCCAAGGGCTCGACCTGCGCAAGGGGCTGAAAACCTCGGCCAAGCTCGAACAGGCCCGCAAGGCACTGCGCGAGAAAGTCGCGCACTACGAGCGTGACCGGTTCTTCTCGCCGGATATCGAGATTGCCAGCGAACTGCTGGCTGAGGGCACGCTGACGGGGTTGTTGCCGGCTGGAGTGTTGCCGAGCCTTTAAAAGCTGGGGCCGCAAAGCGGCCCCAACATGCGGTTGTTCGTCCAAAAAAAATAAAAGGGACGCAGAATGCAACAAGCTCAAGGACTCAAACGCGGGCTATCGTCCCGCCATATTCGGTTCATGGCCCTCGGCTCTGCCATCGGCACGGGCCTGTTCTACGGCTCTGCCTCGGCCATCCAGATGGCCGGCCCCGCCGTGCTGCTGGCCTACCTGATTGGCGGCGCCGCGGTGTTCATGGTCATGCGCGCCCTCGGCGAGATGGCCGTGCACAACCCGGTGGCCGGCTCCTTCGGCCACTACGCCAGCACTTACCTGGGGCCTATGGCCGGTTTCATCCTCGGCTGGACCTACGCCTTCGAGATGATCATCGTCTGCATTGCCGACGTGACCGCCTTCGGTATCTACATGGGCTTCTGGTTCCCCGACGTGCCGCGCTGGATCTGGGTACTGGGCATCGTCTTCCTGATCGGCGGGCTGAACCTGTGCAACGTCAAGGTGTTCGGCGAGATGGAGTTCTGGCTGTCGCTGCTCAAGGTCGGCGCCATCGTGGCGATGATCCTCGCCGGCCTGGGCATCATGGCCTTCGGCTTTGGCCAGGTCGGCAACGGCGCTGCCGTGGGGGTCGGCAATCTGTTCGAGCATGGCGGCTTCATGCCCAACGGTATCGGCGGGTTGATCGCCTCCTTTGCCGTGGTGATGTTCGCCTTTGGCGGTATTGAAATCATCGGCATCACCGCCGGTGAAGCCAAGGATCCGCAGCGGGTGATTCCCAAGGCGATCAACGCCGTGCCGCTGCGCATCCTGCTGTTCTATGTACTCACCCTGTTCGTGTTGATGTGCCTGTACCCGTGGCCGCAGATCGGTAGCCAAGGCAGCCCGTTCGTGCAGATCTTCAGCAACCTGGGGATTGGCTCGGCCGCCGCCGTGCTCAATGTGGTGGTGATTTCTGCGGCTGTGTCGGCGATCAACAGCGACATCTTCGGCGCTGGCCGGATGATGTATGGCCTGGCGCAACAGGGCCACGCGCCACGCGGTTTTGCCCAGCTGTCGAAACACGGCGTACCGTGGCTCACGGTGCTGGTGATGGGGGCGGCGCTGTTGATCGGCGTGGTGCTCAACTACCTGATCCCGGAAAACGTGTTCCTGTTGATTGCCTCGATCGCCACTTTCGCTACGGTGTGGGTGTGGCTGATGATCCTGGTTACTCAAGTCGCCATGCGTCGCCGGATGACGCGCGAAGAGGCGGCCCAGCTCAAGTTCCCGGTGCCGTTCTGGCCGTATGGACCAGCGCTGGCGATTGCCTTCATGGTGTTCATCTTTGCGGTGCTCGGTTACTTCCCGGATACCCAGGCGGCATTGCTCGTCGGTGTGGTCTGGGTGGTGTTCCTGGTGGCCTCCTACCTGCTGTGGTGCAAACCGCGCGCAGGCCAGGGCGAGCTGGCCAGGGAACACGCCGAGCTGCATCGTTAGTAACGGAGACGCTCTATGAGAACCCTTTGGCAGCATTGCCAGGTGGCCAGCATGGCCCAAGGCAGCTACTCGATCATCGACGACGCGGCCATCGTCAGCAACGCAGGCCTGATCGAGTGGATCGGCCCGCGTCGCGAACTGCCGTCGGTCGATGCCGAGCGCACGGTGGATCTGGCGGGCGCCTGGGTTACCCCAGGGCTGATCGACTGCCACACCCACGCGGTGTTCGGCGGTAACCGCAGCGGCGAGTTCGAACAGCGCCTGCAGGGCGTCAGCTATGCCGAGATTGCCGCGCAAGGCGGCGGCATTGCCAGCACCGTGCGGGCCACCCGCGCGGCCAGCGAGGACGAGCTGTTCGCCAGTGCCCGCCAGCGCGTGCAAGCGCTGATGCGCGATGGCGTCACTACCGTGGAGATCAAGTCCGGCTACGGCCTGGACCTGGCCAACGAACGCAAGATGCTGCGCGTGGCCCGGCGCCTGGCCGAAGAGCTGCCACTGACCGTGCGCAGTACCTGTCTGGCCGCTCATGCCTTGCCGCCGGAATACGCAGGCAGGGCCGATGACTACATCGCGCACATCTGCGACGAGCTGCTGCCCGCGCTGGCGGCCGAGGGCCTGGTGGATGCGGTGGATGCATTCTGCGAGCACCTGGCGTTCTCCCCGGCCCAGGTCGAGCGGGTGTTCATCAAGGCGCATGAACTGGGCCTGCCGGTCAAGCTGCATGCCGAGCAGTTGTCGTCGCAGCGTGGCTCAAGCCTGGCGGCGCGCTACCAGGCGTTGTCCGCCGATCATCTGGAGTTCATGACCGAAGAGGATGCCATCGCCATGGCTGCGGCCGGCACTGTTGCCGTGCTGCTGCCGGGCGCCTTCTACTTCCTGCGCGAGACCCAGCTGCCGCCGATGGATGCGCTGCGCAAGCATGGCGTGAAGATCGCCCTGGCCAGCGACCTTAACCCAGGCACCTCGCCAGGCCTGTCGCTGCGCTTGATGCTGAACATGGGCTGCACGTTGTTCCGCATGACCCCGGAGGAGGCCCTGGCCGGCGTCACCCTGCACGCTGCTACCGCGCTAGGGCTGGGCGCCAGCCACGGCTCGCTGGAAGTCGGCAAGTTGGCGGACTTCATCGCCTGGCAGATCGAACGCCCCGCCGACCTGGCCTACTGGCTCGGCGGTGACTTGCCCAAGCGCGTGGTGCGCCGCGGCCACGAGATTTCCAATTGAGCGAGGCAGACATGCACAAGGTATTGAGTTTCCATCAAGGTCGGCTGCCGCTGCTGATCAGCATGCCGCATGCAGGCCTTGGCCTGACGCCGGCTGTGCGCGATGGCCTGGTCGATCAGGCGCGCAGCCTGCCCGACACTGACTGGCACATTCCCCAGCTCTACGACTTCGCCCGCGAGATGGGCGCAAGTGTAGTAGCGGCGCACTACTCGCGATTTGTCATCGATCTCAATCGGCCTGACGATGACAAGCCGTTGTACGCCGGAGCTACCACGGGCCTGTATCCGGCCACGTTGTTCGAGGGCGAGCCACTGTTCAAAGACGGCCTGACGCCTTCTGCTGACGAGCGTGCGACTTACTTGGAGCAGATCTGGCGCCCCTATCACGACACGATCAAGCACGAACTAGCGCGTCTACGCGAAGCGTTTGGCTATGCCCTGCTGTGGGATGCGCATTCGATCCGCTCGCATATCCCGCATCTGTTCGAGGGCAAACTACCGGACTTCAACCTTGGCACGTTCAACGGCGCCAGCTGCGACGCGCAGTTGGCCGAGCGGCTCAAGGAGGTGTGCGCTGGGGCCGGAGGTTACAGCCACGTGCTCAACGGACGTTTCAAAGGCGGGCACATCACCCGTCACTACGGCAACCCAGCGCAGCACATCCATGCGGTACAACTGGAGTTGGCCCAGAGCACCTATATGGAGGAGGTCGAGCCGTTCACTTACCGTGAGGATCTGGCCGGGCCTACTCAGGTGGTGCTCAAAGGCTTGCTGGAAACGCTGCTGGCATGGGGCCGGGAGCGCTACGGCAAATAATGGCGCAGGGGGCGGAGGCTGTCGTCAGCGCCCCCAGCAGTAACCATCGCTGTTCTCGCACTGCTGTCTTTTTCCACTCTAGCTGCACCGCCGGAGCCGCGTCTGGACCTGCTAGCTGCCATCGCCGTGGCCGACGCCGCGCAGAGGTTTTCATGGGGCTCCCTCGGTGTTGATGGGCGGGGCGCTATCTTAAGGGCAGCCGAGTCCGAGAGGGCGACGCCGATTGTTAGCACTCGTTGCCGGTGCGCCCTGGCATGATTCGGGTTTATGATGGCGCCAGCCGAAGAATAGCCCTTCATGGAGTGCGCAATGCAGACCCTGTACCCGCAGATCAAACCTTACGCCCGGCACGATCTGGCCGTGCAAGCGCCGCATGTGCTGTATGTCGATGAGAGTGGTTCGCCGGAAGGTCTGCCGGTGGTGTTCATCCACGGTGGCCCAGGTGCCGGCTGCGACGCGCAGAGCCGCTGCTATTTCGATCCAAACCTGTATCGCATCATTACCTTCGATCAGCGCGGTTGCGGCCGTTCCACGCCCCACGCGAGCCTGGAGAACAACACGACCTGGCATCTGGTCGAGGACCTGGAGCGCATTCGCGAACACTTGGGCATCGACAAGTGGGTGCTGTTTGGCGGCTCCTGGGGTTCGACCCTGGCCCTGGCCTACGCCCAGACCCACCCCGAGCGCGTGCATGGCTTGATCCTGCGCGGCATCTTCCTGTGCCGCCCGCAGGAGATCCGCTGGTTCTACCAGGAAGGTGCCAGCCGCCTGTTCCCTGACTATTGGCAGGACTACATCGCGCCGATCCCCGCCGATGAACGCGACGACCTGGTCAAGGCCTTCCACAAGCGCCTGACCGGCAACGACCAGATCGCCCAGATGCACGCGGCCAAGGCCTGGTCGACCTGGGAGGGCCGGACCGCGACCCTGCGCCCCAATCCGCTGGTGGTCGATCGTTTCTCCGAGCCACAGCGCGCGTTGTCGATCGCTCGGATCGAGTGTCACTACTTCACCAACAATGCTTTCCTGGAGCCGGACCAGCTGATCCGCGACATGCCCAAGATCGCCCACCTGCCAGCGGTGATCGTGCATGGCCGCTACGACGTCATCTGCCCGCTGGACAACGCCTGGGAGCTGCATCAGGCCTGGCCCAATAGTGAGCTAAAGGTTATCCGCGATGCCGGTCATGCCGCGTCGGAGCCCGGTATCACCGATGCGTTGGTGCGCGCTGCCGATCAAATGGCCCGGCGCCTGCTCGACCTGCCCCTGGAAGAAGCATGAAAGGCCTGCTGCAGCGAGTGCGCGGGGCGCGAGTCGAGGTAGAGGGGGAGATCGTCGGTGCCATCGACCAGGGTTTGCTGGTGCTGGTGGCAGTCGAGCCTGAAGATACTCGCGAACATGCCGATAAGCTGTTGCACAAGCTGCTCAACTACCGGGTGTTCAGCGATGCCGACGGCAAGATGAATCTGTCGCTCAAGGACATCGGCGGCGGCTTGCTGCTGGTGTCCCAGTTCACCCTGGCGGCTGATACCCGCAGCGGCATGCGCCCAGGCTTCTCGACTGCCGCACCACCGGCGCTGGGCGCCGAGTTGTTCGACTATCTGCTGGCGCGCGCACGGACCTCGCACGAGGACGTTGCCAGCGGTCGTTTTGGCGCCGACATGCAGGTGCACCTGGTCAATGATGGCCCCGTAACATTTATGTTACAAATCTGAGGCGAAATAACCCCCTGTTTGCAGGAAAACAAGGGGGTTTGTACGATAAATAGTTTGTACAGCCTGATGCGTTGTGACGCGGCCTGCTGGATAATCGCGCGCTGCGTGAACCTGCGTTCGCAGGTTCGTTTCACCTTGACTCGAGCATTGTCTGGATCCGTTTGGGGAATCATTACGCCCTCACGGGGTCCGAACAGTGCTCGCCAACCCGGCATTGGTCGCTGGCCGTTGGTTTCATGATCTGTTTTCGGCGAGGGTTGCTCGTGATTGTAAGTCCCTGTAATGCACCAAGAATCCCCGGCAATCGGCTGCGCAAGGCCCTGGCGGCTGGCGTAGCACTGGTCGGCCTGATGAGCGCTGGCCAGCTGTGGGCATTCAATCTTGACGATGTTGCAGCCAAGGCAAAGGATCTGGCCGGCCAGAAGTACGAAGCACCGAAGAGCAATCTGCCGGCGGTGTTCCGCGACATGAAGTACGCCGATTACCAGAAAATCCGCTTCCTTCAGGAAAAGGCCGAGTGGGCCAAGGACAAGACGCCGTTCAAGCTGTCCTTCTACCACCAGGGCATGCACTTCGACACACCGGTGAAAATCAACCAGGTCACCGCCACCAAGGTCGAGGAAATCAAGTACGACCCGAGCCGCTTCGAGTTCCAGGACGTGCCGCACGACGCCAAGACCGTCGAGAACCTCGGCTACGCCGGTTTCCGCGTGCTCTATCCGATCAACAAGGCTGACAAGCAAGACGAGATCATGACCTTGCTTGGCGCCAGCTATTTCCGGGTCGTCGGCAAGGGCCACGCCTATGGCCTGTCGGCCCGTGGCCTGGCCATCGACACCGCGCTGCCGTCCGGCGAAGAATTCCCGCGGTTCACCGAGTTCTGGGTCGAAAAGCCCAAGCCGGCCGACAAGCACCTGGTGATCTATGCCCTGCTCGACTCGCCGCGTTCCACCGGCGCCTACAAGCTGACCGTGCGCCCGGGCAACGACACCATCGTCGACGTCAAGTCGCGCATCTACCTGCGTGATCACGTCAGCCGCCTGGGTATCGCGCCGCTGACCAGCATGTACCTGTTTGGCCCTAACCAGCCCTCCAAGGTCATGAACTACCGTCCGGCCCTGCACGACTCCGAAGGCCTGTCGATCCATGCCGCCAACGGCGAATGGCTGTGGCGCCCGCTGAACAACCCGAAACACCTGGCTGTGAGCAACTTCAGCGTCGAGAACCCGCGTGGTTTCGGCCTGATGCAGCGTCACCGCGCCTTCAGCGACTATGAAGACCTCGATGACAACTACCAGAAGCGTCCAAGCACCTGGATCGAGCCTAAGGGCGACTGGGGTAAAGGCACCGTCGATCTGGTCGAGATCCCGACCGCCGACGAGACCAACGACAACATCGTTGCCTTCTGGAGCCCGGAGACGCTGCCAGAGCCAGGTAAGCCGGTCGACTATGACTACCGCCTGCACTGGACCATCGACGAGCCTAAGTTCCAGGCCCCAGAGCTGGGTTGGGTCAAGCAGACCCTGCGTTCGACCGGTGACGTCAAGCAATCCAACCTGATCCGTCAGCCGGACGGCAGCGTGGCTTTCCTGGTCGATTTCGCGGGCCCCGTCCTGGCTGCGTTGAAGGAAGACGCCAAGGTGCGTAGCCAGATCAGCGTTGGCGACAACGCCGAGGTGGTCGAGAACAATTTGCGCTATAACCCAGAGACCAAGGGCTGGCGCCTGACCTTGCGCCTGAAGATCCAGGATCCGAAGAAGTCCACCGAGATGCGCGCTGCCCTGCTGCAGGACGTTCCGGTCGAAGCACCTAAGCCGGCCAAGGACACCAAGCATGACAAGGCTGCGGCCAAGCATGCCAAGGCTGAAAAGCCTGCCGAGCAACCAGCCGCCGATGCGGCGTCCACCAACGGGGCCCCGGCCACCACCGAGAAGGTGCTGACCGAAACCTGGAGCTATCAGTTGCCTGCCGATGAGTAACTCAAGCGCAAGGCCAGAATCGCTTGGCGAGTACCTGGCCCACTTACCACTGAGCGACGAGCAGCGGGCGGAACTCGCCAACTGCGCCTCGTTCAGCGAGCTGCACCAACGCCTGGCGGCCACTCCGGCCGCCACTGCCACCGAGGCCGTACAGGCCTCGGTGGGCCCGCGCCTGACCGTGGGCAGCGCCGCCGAGCTGGAAGACGCCGAAATGCTCGGCGTCGACGGCAGCGGCCGGCTGTGCCTGAAGATCGCCCCGCCGATCAAGCGCACCCGGGTTCTGCCCGAGCCATGGCGCACCAACATCCTGGTACGCATGTGGCGGCGCATGACAGGTCGCACCAACGCACCGCAGCCGCCCAAACGCGAACTGCCGCCAGCGCGCTGGCGCTGGGTCGGCTCGCTGCGTCGCTATATCCTGCTGGCGCTGATGCTCGGTCAGACCATCGTTGCTGGCTGGTACATGAAAGGCATCCTGCCGTACCAGGGCTGGTCGTTCGTCGATCTCGACGAGATCATGAACCAGTCGCTGTGGGACACCGTCGTGCAGGTCTGGCCGTATGCATTGCAGACCTCCATCCTGATTCTGTTCGGTATCCTCTTCTGCTGGGTGTCGGCGGGCTTCTGGACCGCGCTGATGGGCTTCCTCGAGCTGCTCACCGGGCGTGACAAGTACAAGATCTCCGGCAGCAGTGCCGGTAGCGAGCCGATCGCCGCCGAGGCGCGTACTGCGCTGGTAATGCCGATCTGCAACGAAGACGTGCCACGGGTGTTTGCCGGTCTGCGCGCGACCTTCGAGTCGGTGGCCGCCACCGGCAACCTCGATCGTTTCGATTTCTTCGTACTCAGCGACACCAATGATCCAGACATCGCCGTTGCCGAACAGCAGGCCTGGCTGGACGTGTGCCGCGAGGCCAAGGGCTTTGGTCGCATCTTCTACCGCCGTCGCCGCCGTCGCGTCAAACGCAAGAGCGGCAACCTCGACGACTTCTGCCGTCGTTGGGGCAGCGAGTACAAGTACATGGTGGTACTCGACGCCGACAGCGTGATGAGTGGCGACTGCCTGAGCAGCCTGGTGCGCCTGATGGAGGCCAACCCGGATGCCGGCATCATCCAGACCGCGCCGAAGGCGTCGGGCATGGACACCCTGTATGCGCGACTGCAGCAGTTCGCTACCCGCGTATACGGCCCGCTGTTCACCGCTGGCCTGCACTTCTGGCAGTTGGGCGAATCGCACTATTGGGGCCACAACGCGATCATTCGGATGAAGCCGTTCATCGAGCACTGCGCCCTGGCGCCGTTGCCCGGTAAGGGCGCCTTCGCCGGTGCGATTCTGTCTCACGACTTCGTCGAAGCGGCACTGATGCGTCGGGCTGGCTGGGGTGTGTGGATCGCCTACGACCTGCCGGGCAGCTATGAAGAGTTGCCGCCCAACCTGCTCGATGAGCTCAAGCGCGACCGGCGCTGGTGCCACGGCAACCTGATGAACTTCCGCCTGTTCCTGGTCAAGGGCATGCACCCGGTACACCGTGCGGTGTTCCTTACCGGGGTGATGTCGTACCTGTCGGCGCCGTTGTGGTTCTTCTTCCTGGTGCTGTCGACCGCCTTGCTGGCGACCAACACGCTGATGGAGCCGCAGTACTTCATCGAGCCGTTCCAACTCTACCCGTTGTGGCCACAATGGCACCCGGAGAAGGCCATTGCGCTGTTCTCCACCACCATCGTGCTGCTGTTCCTGCCCAAGCTGCTGAGCATCATCCTGATCTGGGCCAAGGGCGCCACCGAGTTCGGTGGGCGGATCAAGGTCACCCTGTCGATGCTGATCGAGATGCTGTTCTCGATGCTGCTGGCGCCGGTACGGATGATCTTTCATACCCGCTTCGTCCTGGCTGCCTTCCTCGGCTGGGCGGCGACCTGGAACTCGCCGCAGCGTGACGACGACTCCACGCCGTGGAGCGAAGCGGTGCGTCGCCATGGTCCACAGACCCTGTTGGGCTTTGCCTGGGCCGCGTTGGTGGCCTGGTTGAACCCAAGCTTCCTGTGGTGGTTGGCGCCGATCGTTGGTTCGCTGGTACTGTCGATCCCGGTTTCGGTGATTTCCAGCCGGGTGCGCCTGGGCCTGCGGGCCAAGGACGAGAAGCTGTTCCTCATTCCTGAGGAGTACGCGACCCCGCACGAGCTGTTGGCGACCGACCAGTACACCCACGAGAACCGCTGGCATGCGCTGCATGACGGCTTCGTGCGGGCAGTGGTCGACCCACGCCAGAACGCTTTGGCCTGCGCGATGGGGACTGCCCGGCATGGCCAGGCGGCACCGATCGAAGCGCTGCGTGAAGAACGCATCGCCAAGGCGTTGGAAGTCGGGCCAAAGGGGCTGGACGGCAATACCCGTCTGGCGCTGTTGAGCGATCCGGTGGCGCTGTCGCGCCTGCATGAGCGGGTCTGGGCCGAGCACAATTCGGCCTGGATCGATGTCTGGCGCAACTCGATCAACAGCGATCCGCATTCGCCGCTGTTGCCGTTGCATCCGGAGAATGAGGCACAGCCTTCCTTGGTAGGTGCCTGATCCAGCATTGGGGCCGCTTTGCGGCCCTTCGCGGGCAAGCCCGCTCCCACAGGGTTCGATGCACGACCTGTAGGAGCGGGCTTGCCCGCGAAGGGCTGCAAAGCAGCCCCGTAGGCCTATTTTGGCCAACAAAGTCCCCCCAGGCTCTAGGTCCCGAGCCGCGCATGCGTTAGCATCCCATCCGATATTTCGCAGCGGTCTGTAGGACCGTTACTGCCAACAATAAGATTCGTACTCTTTTTGCTAGGGGACTTGGTGATGATGAAGAAATACCTGTCGCGACTGCTGGTCGGCGTCACCGCGCTGGTCGCAGTGGCCAGCGCCCAGGCCGGCGCCATCGACGACGCGGTCAAGAGCGGTACCCTGCGGGTCGGCATGGATCCGACCTACATGCCCTTCCAGATGACCAACAAGCGCGGTGAAATCATCGGCTTCGAAGTGGACATCCTCAAGGCCATGGCCAAGTCCATGGGCGTCAAGCTGGAGACCGTCTCCACCGCCTACGACGGCATCATCCCAGCCCTGCTGACCAACAAGTTCGACATGATCGGCAGCGGCATGACCCTGACCCAAGAGCGCAACCTGCGCCTGAACTTCAGCGAACCCTTCATCGTTGTCGGCCAGACCCTGCTGATCCGCAAGGAGCTGGCGGGTGAGATCAAGTCGTACAAAGACCTGAACAACGAGAAATACCGCGTTACCTCCAAGCTCGGCACTACCGGTGAGATGGTCACCAAGAAGCTGATCAGCAAAGCCAAGTACCACGGCTACGACAACGAGCAGGAAGCGGTGATGGACGTGGTCAACGGCAAGGCTGATGCCTTCGTCTATGACGCGCCGTACAACGTGGTGGCGGTGGAGAAGGCCGGCGCTGGCAAGCTGCTGTTCCTCGAAGAGCCCTTCACCTACGAGCCGCTGGCTTTCGGCCTGAAGAAAGGCGACTACGACAGCATTAACTTCATCAACAACTTCCTGCACCAGATCAAGCATGACGGGACCTACGATCGTATCCACGACAAGTGGTTCAAGAACAAGGACTGGCTGAAGGAAATGGAATAAGCAGGCCACAAGCCTAGGCTTTGACCCCAACGCGCAGGCAAACCCTGCGCGTTCGCATTTACGGAAGTACCCCTCGTGATCAAACACAAGAAAGCCCAGTGGCCCTGGCACGCGCTGACCGCGCTGGTGCTGGTGGGCCTGGCGATCAGCCTGTACTTCGCCACCTCGTTGATGTCCTACGAGTGGCGCTGGAACCGCGTTCCCCAGTACTTCGCCTACCAGGCCGAAGAGGCTCAGCGCGCAGCCAGCTATGGCACCGTGCAGGACATCGTCCTGCAAGGCGACAGCGCCCGCGTCACGCTCAAGGGCGAGGATGGCCAAGAGCAGGTGCTGGACGTGGCCAAGGACAGCCTGCAACTGAGCCGCGGTGACGACGTCGCCGAAGGCGATCAGATCGGTGTCACCCGGCACTGGGCGGCCGGTCCGCTGGCCTGGGGCCTGTGGACGACACTGTGGCTGTCGGTGGTATCCGGTGCGTTGGGCCTGGTGATCGGCCTGATCGCCGGTTTGTGCCGGTTGTCGAACAACCCGACCCTGCGTGATCTGTCGACGGTCTACGTCGAACTGGTACGCGGCACACCGCTTTTGGTACAGATTTTCATCTTCTACTTCTTCATCGGCACTGTGCTCAATCTGTCTCGCGAGTTCGCTGGGGTGGCCGCGCTGGCGCTGTTCACGGGCGCCTATGTCGCGGAGATCGTGCGCGCCGGTGTGCAGTCGATCGCCAAGGGGCAGAACGAGGCGGCGCGCTCGCTGGGCCTGAATGCCGGGCAGTCGATGCGTCATGTGATTTTGCCGCAGGCGTTCAAACGTGTACTGCCGCCGCTGGCTGGGCAGTTCATCAGCCTGGTCAAGGACACCTCGCTGGTGTCGGTCATTGCCATCACCGAGCTGACCAAGAGCGGTCGCGAGGCGATCACCACCTCGTTCTCGACCTTCGAGATCTGGTTCTGCGTGGCAGGCCTGTACCTGCTAATCAACCTGCCGCTGTCGCACCTTGCCAGCCGGCTCGAGCGGAGGCTTGCGCAAAGTGATTGAAGTCCGTGATCTGTTGAAAGTGTTCGACACCCGCGGCCAGGTGGTGCGTGCGGTGGACAACGTCACCACGCAGGTGGCCAAGGGCGAAGTGGTGGTGGTGCTGGGCCCGTCGGGTTCCGGTAAATCGACCTTCCTGCGCTGCCTCAATGGCCTGGAGCACTTCGATGCCGGTCATGTGTCGATCAATGGCCTGCAACTGGATGACCCCAAGACCGACATCAACGCCTATCGTCGCGAAGTCGGTATGGTGTTCCAGCATTTCAACCTGTTCCCGCACATGACCGTGCTGGAGAACCTGTGCCTGGCGCAGAAAGTCGTGCGCAAGCGCAACAAGGCGGACCGCGAAGCCAAGGCGCGGGCGCTGCTGGAAAAGGTGGGCATCGGCCAGAAAGCCAACGAGTACCCATCGCGGCTCTCCGGTGGCCAGCAACAGCGGGTAGCGATTGCTCGGGCGCTGGCGATGGACCCGAAGGTGATGCTGTTCGATGAGCCGACCTCGGCGCTGGACCCAGAGATGGTTGGCGAAGTGCTGGACGTCATGAAGACCCTGGCGCAAGAGGGCATGACCATGGTCTGCGTGACCCACGAGATGGGCTTTGCCCGCGAAGTGGCTGATCGGGTGCTGTTCTTCGATCACGGCAAATTGCTGGAAGACTCGGCGCCGGTGGCGTTCTTCGATTCGCCGAAGGATCCACGCGCGCAGGCGTTCTTGCGTCAGGTGCTATAAGACGCAGAGAGCATTTGCGTGGGAGCGGGCTTGCCCCGCGATAGCGTGGTTGGCGATGACGCTATCGCGGGGCAAGCCCGCTCCCAGGTTAATAGGCGTTGCTAAAGACTGCGCCGCGCCGCCATGCTTCGCAATTGCTGCTCCAACTCGCCTTGCGTCAGGTGCTCTAAGGCCAACGAGAGTTAGCGTGGGAGCGGGCTTGCCCCGCGATAGCGTAGTTAGCGCTGACGCTATCGCGGGGCAAGCCCGCTCCCACGTTGATAGGCGTTGTTAAAGATTGAACCGCCCTACCATCCCGCGCAGTTGCTGTCCCAACTGCTCAAGCTCGCCACTGGAAGCCGCCGTCTGCTCACTGGCAGCACTGGTCTGATCCGACACTTGCCGCACATTGATCACGCTGCGATTGATCTGCTCGGCCACCACACTTTGCTCCTCGCTGGCCGTGGCAATCTGCTGGTTCATGCCCTGGATGCTGGAAACTGTCTGGGTGATTTGCCCCAGCGCGTCACCGGCCTTACGGCTTAGCTCCACGCTTTGTTCGGTAAGTTGCTTGCTGCTGTCGAGCAGGCCAGTGACCTCGTCTGTGCCACTGTGCAAGCTGGCGATCAGTTGCTCGATCTCTTCGGTCGATTGCTGGGTGCGCTGGGCCAAACCTCGGACCTCATCAGCGACTACCGCGAAGCCGCGCCCCGCTTCACCCGCGCGTGCAGCCTCGATGGCGGCATTGAGCGCGAGCAGGTTGGTCTGCTCTGACACCGACTTGATCACACCGAGGATGCTGCCGATGCGCAGGCTTTCCTCCGCCAGGTGATGCATGGCCCGTAGGCAGTGATCCATCTGCCCGGCCAACTGCTCGATCTGCGCGACCGCCTGGGCCACCACTTCATCGCCCAGCTGCGCCTGATGATCGGCGGTGGTCGCGGCTTGCGAGGCCTGCTCGGCATTCTGTGCCACTTCTTGCACCGTGGCGCTCATCTGGTTCATCGCGGTGGCCACCTGGTCGGTCTCTTCGCGCTGTTGGTTGATCCGCTCTTTGGTGTCTTCGCTGGCATTTGCCAGTTGTGAGGCTGCACTGGATAACTGGCTGACACCTTGGTCGATGCCGCCGATCAGCTCACGCAAGCTCAGGGTCATGTCGCGCATGCTCGCCTGCAACTGGCCCATTTCATCGCGGCGTGTGACCGGCTCCAATTGGCTTAGGTCGCCGCGGGAGATGCGCGCAGCCTGGGCCAGGGTCTGGCGTAGCGGCTGGGTAATCTGCCGGGTGATCACCCAGCCGGCGGCGATACCCAGCAGCAAGGCCAGCAAAGCGACCGTGGTCAGCAGCGAGCGCGCCGCCAGCGCTTCATGGTCCCGCTGCTCGACCTTCTGTTCGCCCAGCGCGATGCTCGCTGCGCTGAGTTCGTCGCCGATCTTCTCCATGTTGTTCTGCAACTGTTCGACGTTGATTGCCGCGCGGCGATATTGCTCAAGGCTGCTGCGATACCTTGCTAGCTG
Source organism: Pseudomonas sp. NPDC088890 (assembly GCF_044900155.1). NCBI lineage: Bacteria > Pseudomonadati > Pseudomonadota > Gammaproteobacteria > Pseudomonadales > Pseudomonadaceae > Pseudomonas > Pseudomonas sp. NPDC088890. The sequence continues at coordinate 201,658 of NZ_JBJDNG010000008.1, forward strand.
CGCAGCAGGCTGCTCCATTAGGCTGCGCGGCAATTCGAGCCGGGCCAAGGCCCTTAGGAGCTGATCGAGCGCGACGTCGGCAGCATTCAGGGCCGTATCGCCAACCTTGGCGAAGTCTTCGATGGGGGAGAAGGTGTAGGCCGGCACCCGGCTTTGTTGAGCGGCATTGTCGATATGGCGCGACAGGCTGTCCATCAGCCCCAGTACACCTCCTTGCTGTTTGTCAGCGGGCATTCGCAGCAGGGCTTGGGTCTGTAACTCGTCGATCACCTCATCGAGCTTCTCGGCCTGCGCCTGCAAGGTGCTGCGAGTCTGGCTGCGCAGATCGACCGCACGTAGCAGGGCGGCGAAATCGTCGCGCAGCCGCTGCAGTTGTTGCAGTTTCTGCGTGAGCAGCTGCTGTGACGCTTCGACACTGCTGCGTTGTTGCAAGGTGCTGAGCATGTGCTGCAACTGTTCAAGGATGTGGGCAATGCGCGCCTTGCTGGTGTCATCGGCAAGGACGCGGAAGGTAATGCGCTCGGCGCGCAAGTCTTTGCTCAGCTCATTGATCCGAACGATCTCGCTCAACTGTTGCGAGCGGGTGATGGCCTCATCGAGGGCGCGCCAGCCACTGACCGTGGTGGCCAGGGTGAGCAGCAGTACGATCGCGAAGCCCAGGGCGAGCTTCAGTCCTACGCTCAGGTTGCCTAACCTGCGATTGAAGTTTGCGAACATGGTATGCCTCCGTCCAATAGAGTGATGGCCCCGTGATATGGCCATGCCTGCTCATCGGCAGAGGGGGTGTGGGACTGGACCTGTAAGTTGTGTAGGAAAAGTCGCTAAAGCGAGCGGGAATTAACTTGGGTGTTGTGCTGTGATCGAGGGCCTCTTCGCGGGCAAGCCCTGTAGGAGTGGGCTTGCCCGCGAGAGGCCCTCAACGACACCCATCAGAGCCGGAACTTACCCACCAACCCCTGCAAGTGGGTACCCAGCCTGGCCAGCTCAACGCTGGAACTGGCGGTCTCCTCGCTAGCCGCTGAGGTCTGGTCAGAAATATCCCGCACGTTCATCACGCTGCGGTTGATCTCCTCGGCCACCGCACTCTGCTGTTCTGCGGCGGTAGCAATCTGCTGGTTCATCGCCTGGATCGACGACACCGTGCGGGTAATGGTTTCAAGAGAACCACCGGCACGGCGGGTCAGTTCGACGCTGCTGTCGGTCAAGCCGCGGCTGGCGTCCATGACACTGGCCACGCGTTGCGTGCCGGTCTGCAGGCTGGCAATCAGCTCCTCGATCTCTTCGGTCGATTGTTGGGTGCGTTGGGCCAGGCTGCGCACTTCGTCGGCGACCACGGCAAAGCCGCGCCCGGCCTCGCCTGCGCGGGCAGCCTCGATGGCGGCGTTGAGCGCCAACAGGTTGGTCTGCTGGGCCACTGCCTTGATCACATCGAGCACGCTGCCGATCTTGTCGCTTTCGGCCTTGAGCTGGTTCATCGCCTCGCTGGAGTTGACCACCTCGCCGGCCAGGCGCTCGATCTGGGCGATGGCTTCGCCAACCACGCGGTCGCCTTCACGGGCCTGCTGGTCGGCTACCAGGGCTGCCTCCGAGGCCTGCTCGGCATTGCGCGCGACCTCATGCACGGTGGCGGCCATTTCGTTCATCGCAGTGGCGACCTGGTCAGTCTCGACCTTCTGGTTGTTGACCCCCGCGCTGGTCTGTTCGGTCACCGCCGAAAGCTCCTCGGCAGCACTGGCTATCTGGGTGACGCCGTCACCGATGCCGCCGATCAGCTCGCGCAGGCTCAGGGTCATGCGCTGCATGCTGGCTTGTAATTGGCCCAGCTCGTCGCGGCGGTCCACTTGCAGGTTCTGGGTCAGGTCGCCTGCCGCTACCCGCTCGGCGGCGGTCAGGGTCTGGCGCAGCGGTACGATGATCTGCCGGGTGATCGCCCAGGCCGCGATCAGCCCGAGCAACAGCGCCAGGGCGGTGGCGCCGGCAAGCAGGGTCTTGGCCTGTTGGGTGCCTTGGTCGCGAACCTGGGTTTGCGAGCGGGTCATCTGCTGCGCAGTGTCGAGCAGGATCGTGCCTTGCTCGGCCATGTGCTTGAGTGCCTGCTCGCTGGCATCCTGGGCATTGCCGACCTGTATCACGGCATCCCGATAGGCGGCCAGCGCGCTCGCTGCGTCGTCCAGGCTGGCGGCGTGCTCGGCGCCGACTTTGCCCGGCAGTGCCTTGAGAATGGCCACGGCCTGGTCAATGGCATCGAGCGCGGTGCGCTGGAACTCTGCTTTACCGCTGTAGGTGTAGCCGCGGACCTGGAAGCGCGCCTGTTGCAGTTGGGCGCTGACTTCGACGGCCTCCTGGTATTGGCCGATATCGCCGCCTTGCAGCAGGCTTTGCTGGACCTTGCTGATCAGCTCGGCGGCCTTGTCGGCGCTGTCACCCAGCACTTGGCGGCCAGCAGTGCGCTGTTGATCTGCCTGTCTGAGCTGCTGGAATGCCTGCTGGTACTGCCGCACCGCTTCGCGCTGCTGTTCCAGGCGCTTGAGGTCGTCGGGCAGCTCGATCTGGCCGAGCATGAACTGCACCTGGTTCTGCAAGCTGCTCAGGGCTTTTTCCAGCTCGGCTACCGAGGCTTCATTGCGATCACGCGCGTAATGCTGACGGGCGATGCGCAACTCCTGGGTGCCTTGGTGAATCACCGAGATGTTGCCGAGCTTATCGCCGCGGCTGGTGACACTGTCCACACCGAACCATCCGGTCAGGGTGATGGCCAAGGTCAACAGCAAGACCAGGCCAAATCCAAAGCCCAGCTTGCGGCTGACACTCATATTTCCCAGAGACTGGGCAAACCACTGGTACATGTTCGACTCCCCGGCGTTTGGCAGCGCAGATTATTGTTGTGCTGCAAAGGCCATCGGCTTGCGCCGGGGAAACTTGATGGGGGGAAAGGTCTGACTGATGCGTCAGAAAATTCGTGACAGCAACGCCGTGACGGCAGTCTCTACGCGCAGGATGCGTTCGCCCAGTTGCACCGGTGCCAGGCCAGCCTTGCCCAATAGCTCGACTTCGTAGGGGATCCAGCCGCCTTCGGGGCCAATCGCCAAGGTTACCGGCTCGTTCACGGCGCGGGGGCAGGCAGGGTAGGGGCCGGGATGACCGACCAAACCGAGGGTACCTGCGGCGATGGCGGGCAGGCGGTCTTCGACGAACGGCTTGAAGCGTTTCTCGATGATCACTTGCGGCAGTACCGTATCGCGAGCCTGCTCAAGGCCGAGGATCAGGTTGTCACGGATCGTCTCGGGGTTGAGAAACGGCGTCTGCCAGAAGCTCTTCTCGACTTTGTAGCTGTTGACCAGGATCAGCCGGGGCACACCCAGGGTGGCGACGGTCTGGAACAAGCGCCGGAGCATCTTCGGGCGCGGTACCGCCAGCACCAGGGTCAGTGGCAGTTTGGCTGGGGGTTGCTGGTCGAAGGCGACCTGCAATTCGGCCTCGTGGCCCTCCAGGCGGACCACCGTGGCCTGGCCCATCAGCCCGTTGATACGCCCCACGCGCAGGCTGTCACCCACTGCAACGCGGTGGATTTCCTGCATGTGGGTGAAGCGACGATCAGCCAGCACGACGCGGTCGGCCGCGATGAAATCGGCCTCTTCGAGCAACAACAGGTTCATGGCTGGGTCGCTGGCGGCTGGTCGTTGTGGTCGTCTGCGCCAGCCTCGTCGACATGGCCGCGCTTGCGGATCAGGCCGCCGCACAGCACGCCGATCTCGAACAACAGCCACATCGGCACGGCGAGCAGGGTCTGCGAGAAGATGTCTGGCGGGGTCAGGACCATGCCGACCACGAAGCAGCCGATGATCACGTACGGGCGAATCTTCTTCAGGTACTTGACGTCGACTACGCCAATCCACACCAGCAGCACCACCGCCACCGGGATTTCGAAGGCCACGCCGAAGGCGAAGAACAAGGTCATGACGAAATCGAGGTAACTGGCGATGTCGGTCATCATCGACACCCCTTCCGGCGTGGCGCTGGCGAAGAAGCCGAAGATCAGCGGGAACACCAGGAAGTAGGCGAAGGCCATCCCGGCGTAGAACAGCAGGATGCTGGAAATCAGCAGCGGAATGGCGATGCGCTTCTCGTGGCGATACAGGCCCGGCGCGATGAAGCCCCAGATCTGCTGGAGAATGAACGGAATCGCTAGGAACAGCGCGACGATCATGGTCAGCTTGAACGGCGTGAGGAACGGCGAGGCCACGTCGGTGGCGATCATCGTTGCATTGGCCGGCAAGTGATCGCGCAGCGGCGCCGAGACCAGGGTGTAGATCTGTTGGGCGAACGAGAACAGCCCGGCGAAGATCAGGAAGACAACGACAACGCAGCGCAGCAGGCGCGTACGCAATTCGGTCAGGTGCGAAACCAGCGGCATTGGCTGATCGTGTTCCGGTCTATCGCTCATTGGACTCGTGGCGTCTGGGGTGGCTCAGGAGGGGTAGCAGAGCTGGCGGGCGTGCTGGCATCGGCTGGTGTGGCCGCGTGGGCGCCGGCTGGCGCTGCGCCTTGCTCTGGCGCAGCGGCTGCAGGGGTGCTGGCGGCGGCCGGCGTTTCGGCTGGCTTGGCGGGCTCGGCCAGCGGATTGAGGATGCGCCGTGCCTCCTGTTCCATCGACAGGATGTGCTCGTTGTGCAGCTGGCGGCGGATGTCGTCGGCACCGATTTCGCGCTCGACCTCCATTTTGATGCTGTTGAAGCTGCGCTTGAGCCGCCCGATCCACAGCCCCGCAGTGCGCGCGGCGCCCGGCAGACGCTCGGGGCCGAGCACCACCAGGGCGACCAGGCCGACGAGCAGCAGCTCGCTGAAGCTGATGCCAAACATGGGTCAGTCTTTCCGCTGTGGCTCTTGGACCGGCTGGGCCTGGCCTTCGATGGTGGTGTGCGTCTGGTTCAGCGGCGCGGTGTTGTGCGGCTGCTGGGTGGGTGGCACGGGCTGCACCGGTGGTGGGGTCTGCTCGGTGGGCTTGTTCTCTTCGTCGCTCATGGCTTTGCGAAAGCCCTTGATCGACTCGCCCAGGTCACCGCCGAAGTTTTTCAGCTTCTTGGTGCCGAACACCAGGACCACGACGACCAGCAGGACGATCCAGTGTTTCCAGTCAAAAATACCCATGGTGTACTCCCTTGAATGATGTGTTGGCCGAGCCGACGCTATCGCGGGGCGAGCCCGCTCCCACGGGTCAGCTTTGCCGGGCGGCTTTTTCGTCGTGGCCGGACAGGCCGAAGCGGCGGTCCAGTTCGTCCAGCACCGCTTGTGGATGTTGGCCCAGCGCGCTGAGCATCACCAGGCTATGGAACCACAAGTCTGCGGTCTCGTAGATGACATCGCTGCAATCACCGCTGCGTTCGGCGTCTTTGGCCGCGATGATGGTTTCTACCGATTCTTCGCCGACTTTCTCAAGGATCTTGTTCAGGCCCTTGTGGTACAGGCTGGCCACATACGAGCTGTCCGGGGCCGCGCCTTTGCGGGCCTCCAGCACTTCGGCCAGACGAGTCAGGGTATCGCTCATGTCAGTGTCCTGCGCTGTAAATTGCATCGGGATCTTTCAGGACTGGGTCGACGGTGTTCCACTGGCCATTTTCATAGACCCGGTAGAAGCAGCTTTCGCGGCCGGTATGGCAGGCGATCTGGCCCAGTTGCTCGACCATCAGGATGATCACGTCGGCGTCGCAGTCCAGGCGCATTTCATGCAGTTTCTGCACGTGGCCAGACTCCTCACCTTTACGCCACAGCTTGCCACGCGAGCGCGACCAGTAGATGGCGCGCTGCTCGGCGGCGGTCAAGGCCAGCGATTCGCGGTTCATCCAGGCCATCATCAGCACGCGTCCGGTCTGGTGGTCCTGGGCGATCGCCGGTACTAGGCCATCGCTGTTCCACTTGATCTCGTTCAGCCAGTCTTTCATCGTCGACTCCAAAACCGGGCCCGCTCCTGTACCGGGCCTGTTGCGCTAGTGTGCCAGCCAGCGGCGCGGCTGGCTATCGGCGCACGATCAGGTAAAGGCCCGCCGCGAGCATCAGCCAGGCCGGCCAGGCAGCGGGGGCGCTGAGGCTGACCGCGCCGGCTGCCAGGGTCGCGCCGCCGCCGAGCAGGCCGGCGCCGAGCAGGCGCAGCGCCCAGTTGTCGGTTTGGCGACGGCGCTCGGGCAGTTGCGGGTTGTGCAGGTGCGGCTGCGACAGGCGTTCGAGCAGGTCGCGGGTCATGTCGGCCAGGTGTGGCAGTTGCTCGGCCTGGCTGTACAGGTTGCCGAGCACGGCCTTGGGGCTCATGCGGTCACGCATCCAGCGCTCCAGATACGGCTTGGCCGTGCTCCACAGGTCCAGGTCGGGGTACAACTGGCGGCCCAGGCCTTCGATGTTGAGCAAGGTCTTTTGCAGCAGTACCAGCTGCGGCTGGACTTCCATGTTGAAGCGCCGGGCGGTCTGGAACAGGCGCATCAGCACCTGGCCGAAGGAGATGTCCTTGAGCGGTTTTTCGAAGATCGGCTCGCACACGGTGCGAATCGCCGCTTCGAATTCGTTGACCTTGGTATGCGCTGGCACCCAGCCGGAGTCGATGTGCAGCTGCGCTACGCGGCGGTAATCGCGTTTGAAGAAGGCGATCAGGTTGCGCGCGAGGTAGTCCTGGTCTTCGGCGGTGAGGCTGCCGACGATGCCGCAGTCGATGGCGATGTACTGCGGGCTCCACGGCTTGACCGTGCTGACGAAGATGTTGCCTGGGTGCATGTCGGCATGGAAGAAACTGTCGCGGAACACCTGGGTGAAGAACACCTCCACGCCACGCTCGGCCAGCAGTTTCATGTCGGTGCGCTGGTCGGCCAGGGTCACCATGTCGGTGACCGGCACCCCATAGATGCGTTCCATCACCAGCACTTTTGGCCGGCACAGGTCCCAATACACTTGCGGCACGTACATCAGCTCCGAGCCTTCGAAGTTGCGTCGCAGTTGGCTGGCGTTGGCCGCCTCACGCAGCAGGTCGAGCTCGTCGTAGATGGTTTTTTCGTAGTCGCCGACCACTTCCACCGGGTGCAGCAGGCGGGCATCGGCGGAGACCCGCTCGGCGCCCTTGGCGATCAGGAACAGCCAGGCGAGGTCTTGGGCGATCACCGGCTTCAAGCCTGGACGCACCACTTTGACCACCACCTCTTCACCGGTTTTCAGGCGCGCCGCATGTACCTGGGCCACGGATGCCGAAGCCAGCGGCTCGACGTCGAAGCGGCTGAACACTTCACCGACCTTGGCCCCGAGCTGCTCTTCGATCAGTGCTACCGCTTGCTTGGGGTCGAACGGCGGGACGCGGTCCTGCAGCAGCATCAACTCATCGGCGATGTCGATTGGCAGCAGGTCGCGGCGGGTCGACAGCAACTGGCCGAACTTGATGAAGATCGGCCCCAGATCCTGCAGGGCCAGGCGCAGGCGCGCGCCGCGGCTGAGCTCGGAGGCCTTGCGCGGCAGCCAGCGCCAAGGCATGAGCAGGCGCAGGCTGCGCAGCCACCAAGGCAGGGGCAGGTCGAACAGCAGGTCATCGAGGCGGTAGCGGATCACGACGCGCTGGATGCGCAACAGACGGCGGACGGCGAGCAGCTTCATGCGTTATCGCTGGTATCAAGGGATCGGGCAAGGCGGCGGATGCGCGCCTCGAGGCGTTCTATGTCGATTTTCACGGTATCGAGCTCGCTGAATGCAGCTTCGGCTTCGCGGCGGCCGACCAGGGTACGGGATTCTTCGGCGAGGTACTCGGACAGGTTCTGGCTGAACCGCGCCAGGCCCTGGCGGGTCCAGCGTGCGCGTAGGCGCAGGTGGCCGGCGAGCATGGCCGTGGGCACTGGGCCTAGCCAGCGCGACAGCTCGTACTCCCAGTCCAGCTCCAGGTCCTGCAGCACCGCAACCAGGTCGAGCAGCACGGCGCTGTCGCCATGGAGCTGGACTTGCGGGCTGTGCAGCACGGCGCTCTTGTCCTTGGCCAAGGCCAATTGCACCAGGCTGCCGGCAGGCGCGCGCAGGGTGCAGTCGGCTTCGCCTTCCCAGTGAGCGGCAAGCATCAGACCGTCTGCGTCGGGCAGGATGTACAGCTGCAAGGCCGGCTGCACGCAGTCGATGGCGATCACCTTGCCTTCCAGCGCGGCCAGGCGCGGCAGGGCCGTGCTGTCCATGCGCAGGATGCGGTTAAGGCCATGCTCGACGCTGGCAAGAAGGCCGGCCAACAGCATCAGGGTTTGATCCCCCGGTGTACGGCAACGATGCCGCTGGTCATGTTGTGGTAGGTGACGCGGTCGAAGCCGGCATCGACCATCATGGCCTTCAAGGTCTCTTGATCAGGGTGCATGCGGATCGACTCGGCCAGGTAGCGGTAGCTCTCCGAATCATTGGTGATCAGCTTGCCTGCCAGCGGCATGAAGGCGAACGAGTAGGCGTCGTAGGCCTTGGACATCAGCTTGTTGGTCGGCTTGGAGAATTCCAGCACCAGCAAGCGGCCACCTGGCTTGAGCACGCGCAGCATGGAGCGAATGGCTTCGTCCTTGTGGGTCACGTTGCGCAGGCCGAAGGCGATGGTCACACAGTCGAAATGGTTGTCCGGGAATGGCAGCTTTTCTGCGTCGGCCTGGACGAACTCGATGTTGCCGGCAACGCCACGGTCGAGCAGGCGGTCACGGCCGACCTTGAGCATCGACTCGTTGATGTCTGCCAGCACCACTTGGCCGGTAGGGCCGACCAGGCGCGAGAACTTGGCTGCCAGGTCACCGGTGCCACCGGCGATGTCCAGCACTCGATTGCCACTGCGCACGCCGGACAGCTCGATGGTGAAACGCTTCCACAGACGGTGCATGCCGCCGGAGAGAACGTCGTTCATCAGGTCGTATTTGGCGGCCACCGAGTGGAACACCTCGGCGACTTTCTTCGCCTTCTGGCTTTCTGGGACGTCCTTGAAGCCGAAATGAGTGGTGGGTTCGGCGTGTTCGCCTTTGCGCTGGTCGTTCATATCGCATCACCGGAAAAAATTACCGCCATTCTAGGGGCAACGGGCGGATTTGTCTTGGCGGGGTGTGCCGTGCGGCGGGGGCGGGCATAATGAGGGCATTGTCTTCATATTCAGGATTGCCCGCATGACCCAGATCAGCGTTGAACGCAAACACGCCCTCGGCCGCGACGCCGCCCGCGCCAAGGCCGAGGCGCTGGTGGACAAGCTGACCCGCGAATACGACCTCAAGGCCCAGTGGAATGGCGACCGGGTGGATGTGTCGCGCAGCGGCGCCAATGGCAGTGTGCACATTGGTGAGGACAGCATTCGCGTCGAGCTCAAACTGGGCATGATGCTGTCGATGATGAGCGGCACGATCAAGGGCGAGATCGAGCGGGCGCTGGATAAGGCGCTGGCCTGAGTCCGTGTATTGGGGCTGCCACGCAGCTCCAAAATCTGTCAGCCAACACCGCTTAGGGTGATGATTCTAATTTTTCTCCCTACCTTTGTGCTCAAGCCCTGAATCCATGGGCAGTTCCTCCATCCCCTATGAGCGTGAGGTGCAGAGCATGGCCAAAATCAATTTGAAGAAAAAAGACGACGCCCAGGGCACCCTGGGCGAGGTGCGTAGCTATGCGCGCCGAATCTGGCTGGCAGGCATTGGTGCGTACGCCCGTGTCGGACAGGAAGGCAGCGAGTACTTCAAAGAGCTGGTGAAGGCTGGCGAAAGCGTCGAGAAGCGTGGCAAGAAAACCCTCGACAAGAAGCTCGATGCCGCCAATCACCAGATCGACGAAGCCGGTGAAGAAGTCAGTCGCGTACGCGGCAAGGTCGAGGTTCAGCTCGACAAGATCGAAAAAGCTTTCGATGCACGTGTCGCTCGTGGCTTGAATCGCCTCGGCATTCCGTCTAAACATGACGTTGAGGCGTTGTCCATCAAGTTGGAACAACTGCACGAGTTGCTCGAGCGTGTCGCGCGCAAACCATAAGGAGAGCAGGATGGCTGGCAAGAAGAACACCGAAAAAGAAGGCAGCTCCTGGATCGGCGGAATCGAGAAGTACTCCCGCAAGATCTGGTTGGCTGGCCTGGGTATCTACTCCAAGGTCGATCAAGACGGCCCCAAGCTGTTCGATCAACTGGTCAAGGATGGCGAGAAAGCCGAGAAGCAGGCGAAGAAGACTGTCGACTCGGCCGCTGATGGCGCCAAGTCTGCCACCACTTCGCGGGTGTCGGATGTCAAAGAGCGTGCGCTGGGCAAGTGGAGCGAGCTTGAAGAGGCCTTCGACAAACGCCTGAACAGCGCCATCTCGCGCCTGGGTGTGCCGAGCCGCAACGAGATCAAGGCCCTGCATCAGCAGGTCGATACGCTGACCAAGCAGATCGAGAAGCTGACTGGCGCTTCGGTTACGCCGGTGTCCAAGACGGCGGCGAGCAAGACTGCCGCCAAACCACTGGCCAAGGCTGCGGCGAAACCTGCTGCCAAGACCGCCGCGGCGAAACCTGCGGCCAAGCCTGCGGCGAAAACCGCGGCGGCCAAACCTGCTGTGGCGAAACCAGCAGCCAAGCCTGCTGCGGCGAAATCAGCAGCCAAGCCTGCTGCTGCCAAACCTGCTGCGGCGAAAAAGCCAGCAGCGAAGAAGGCAGCGCCTAAACCGGCAGCAGCCAAGCCAGCCGCTCCGGCAGCCAGCGCGGCACCCGCCGCCACTGCTGCACCCGCGCCAAGCGCAGCTACCGCTAGCAGCGCGCCGTCGGCACCGGTGAGCGCGGTCACTCAGGCCTGATACCGGGTCGTCCTTATCGCGGGGCAAGCCCGCTCCCACGTTAGTCCCAACTCATCCGGGGCTGCGTGGGAGCGGGCTTGCCCCGCGATGCTTTCAGGCGCTATGCCGCTGAGGCTCACCCCTCCAGATACTTCATCGCCAACTGCTCGGCGGCCTTGCGCGCCGGTGCCTGCAAGTGCGGCGCCACCAGCATCATCACCTGATACACCACTACCCCGACATCGCCCTCACGGCCCAGCACACGCTGGTAATCCAGGGAGAACATCAAGGTCAAGGTGATCTGCTCCACCAGTTGCCCCAGCGCCTGGGTCTCGCTGGTTACCTGTCCTTGCGACTTGAGGCTGGCCAGCAGCGCCGCCAGCGTGCGCTTGATCGCATTGATCAGGCTGCGCATGCCGCGCGCCAGTTTGGGCAGGCGCCCGGTCAGGTTGGACAAGTCCTGAAACAGAAACCGGTACTGCGCCATGCGTTCGACGATCAGGTGCAGGAACAGCCAGTAGTCCTCGGCATCCAGGCGCACATCCAGCGGCGGGTCGAGCAGCGGCATCAATGCCTCTTCGAAGCGCTCGAACAGGCCATGGACCAACGGCTCCTTGCCGTGGAAGTGGTAGTACAGGTTGCCTGGGCTGATCCCCAGCTCATTGGCAATTTCCAGGGTCGAGACATTCGGCTCGCCTTGCTGGTTGAACAACTGCAAGGCGCATTCAAGGATACGATCACGGGTCTTCATGCGTTCAGCGCGCCAATACGTAAGTGCCCGGTGCCGACTCCAGGGGTGGATAGGTGGTGTTGCCCAACTCGACGCGCGGCTCCTTGAGCGGCCCTGAACGCTGGCTGATCCATTCCAGCCACAGCGGCCACCAACTGCCTTCGCTGCGTGTGGCATCGTGGAACCAGGCCCGGGGATCGCTGGGTAGCCTGGGGTTGTCCAGGTAGTAGGCCTTGGGGTTGCCAGGCGGATTGATAATGCTCTGGATGTGGCCGCTGTTGGCCAGTACGAAGCGCCGCTCGCCACCGAGTAGTTGCGCCGAGCGGTACACCGCATCCCACGGGGTGATGTGGTCGTTGCTGCCGGCGACGTGAAAGCTGTCCAGCCCGACCTGCTTGAGGTTGATCGGCGTGCCGCACACCTCCAGCCCGTCGGGGTGGGTCAGCGGGTTGTGTTTGAAAAAATCCAGCAGGTCGCCATGCAGGGCGGCGGGCAGGCGGGTGTTGTCGGCGTTCCAGTAGAGGATGTCGAAAGCCGGTGGCGTCTTGCCGAGCAGGTAGTTGTTGACCCAATAGTTCCAGATCAGGTCGTTGGGCCGCATCCAGGCGAAAATTCGCGCCACCTCGCCGCCATCGAGCACGCCGCGTTGATAGGAGCGACGCTTGGCCGCCTCGACTGTCTGTTCATCGGCGAACAGGCTGGCGGGGCTGTCGAACTGGCTGTCGAGCAAGCTGACCAGGTAGGTGGCGCTGCGCACCTTGCGCAGCTGCTTCTTGGCCTGCAGGTGGCCTTGCAGCGCGGCCATGGTCAGGCCGCCGGCACAGGCGCCCATCAGGTTGGGATCGCGATTGCCGCTGATGCTGCGGCAGGCGTTGAGTGCTTCTTCCAGCGCCTGCACGTAGCTCGACAGGCCCCACTCGCGGTGGCGCGGATCGGGGTTGCGCCAGCTGACCATGAACACCTGTAGGCCATTCTTGAGCATGTGCTGGACGAAGCTGTTGCTAGGGCTGAGGTCGAAGATGTAGTACTTGTTTATTTGTGGTGGCACCACCAGCAGCGGCCGGGCGTACTGCTTTTCGCTCATCGGCTTGTACTGGATCAACTCCAGCAGGTCGTTGCGAAACACCACCGCACCTGGGGTGGTGGCGACATTGCCGCCGACCTCGAAGGCGCGTTCGTCGACCTGCCGCGGCAGGCCGTCGTTATGGCGCAGGTCATCGAGCAGATGGCTCAACCCGCGCACCAGGCTCTGCCCGCCAGTGTTGAGCAGCTCCTTGACCGCTAACGGATTGAGCAGCGAGTTACTCGGGGCCAGGGCATCGTTGATCAGGCTGAACAGAAAATGCGCGCGGGCGCGGTCGTCATCGGACAGCGAGCTTTCCTCGATCCACAACCGGGTTTGTTTCTGCCAGGCCAGATAGGCCTGCAGGCCGCGCCGGTAGAAGGGGTTCTGGCTCCAGGTGGGGTCCTTGAAGCGACTGTCGCGCGGGTGCGGCTGGTAAGGGGTATCACCCAGCATGACCCGGCCTAGTTGGCCGCCCAGGGCCAGCAAGTGGCGGGCGGTGTGCAAGGGGTTGGTCAAGCCGTGGCGGCCGACGTGGCGCAATGTGCTGATCAGATCGCGGCCGCGCAGGCCAGTGATGGCGTTCTGCACGTTCATGATCGTGGCGGGGACCTGTGCGGTCCCTTTGGCCGGCTTTTCCTTCATGACAACACTCCCTCGTCGTTACGGTGTCGGTCGTCCCAGCCTCATCGCGGGGCAAGCCCGCTCCCACGCAGTCCGCGATGAAGCAGGTTAGCGTGGGAGCGGGCTTGCCCCGCGATAAGGCCGGCACTGACACAACCAAGCCAGTTGGCGCCTCCAAGCACAGCGCCCCACTCAACCACCGGAGGCGGGACGGGGATGCATGACCGCACGCTGACGCTCTTGCTGGAGGAACTTCATGATGATCGGGGCCACGGCCTCGGCCCGGGTGATCAGAAACAAGTGGCCGTCGTCGATTATGTGTAGCTGGGCATTGGGAATTCGCCAGGCCAACAGGCGCATGTTGATCAACGGGATCAGCGGATCGTCGTCGCCGGCCAGCACCAGGGTCGGCTGGCTGATCTTGTGCAGCCAGTGAATGCTGGTCCAGCCGAGCCCGGCGAACAGCTGCCAGTAGTAGCCCAGCTTGCCGCCCGAGCGAACCTTGGCCGCGTGGTGCATGGCCAGGTCCGGGTCGCGGCGAAAACCACCGCCATAAATCATTGGCGCGATGCGGATCACATGGGACGGCTGCACGTAGCGCCGCGGGCTGGCCATCATCCACAGCACCTTGGGCTTGCCCGGCACCATCACCGCCCCGGCCGCGGTGGCAGCCAGCACCAGTTTCTTGCAGCGCTCGGGGTAGTCGTAGGCAAACTGCTGGGCCAGCGCGCCTCCCCAGGACACGCCTATGACGTTGACCTGACCGTAGTCCAGGTAATCGAGCATCCGCGCGGTCAGCCTGGCCAACCCAGGAAAGCGATAGGGGTGGCGCGGGGTGGAGGAGCCGCCGACGCCGGGCACGTCGAAGGCAATGACTTCCAGGTCCGGATCAAGCGCCTCGATGAACGGGAACACCAGCTCCAGGTTGGCGCCGATGCCGTTGAAGATCAGCAGCGGCGTCAGGTGCGGTTTGCCTGGGCGGACCGCGGTGCGGATGGACTGGTTGTCCAGCTCGACGGTCCTGTAAACATAGGGTTGCGACATGCGCGACACTCGGTAAGGGGTCAATCACCGTGGCGCCCAGCAGCGGCCACGGCGTCCTGCTCAACGCTCGTGAACGTAGGTGCCCGGCGCTGCTTCGCCAGCGGCGTAGGCGCGGTTGCCCAGGCGCGTCGGGGCCTTTTTCAATTCACCCGCGCGCTCGCCCAGCCAGCTCTGCCAGTGCAGCCACCAGGAGTCGGCGTGCTTGCTCGCGTTCTCTTGCCAGACCAGCGGCTCGTTGGGCCGGTCTTCACCGGTCAGGAAGCGCGCCTTGGGGTTGCCTGGTGGGTTGAGAATGCTCTGGATGTGCCCGCTGTTGGACAGCACGAACTCGATCTTGCCGCCGAACAGGTGCGCCGAGCGGTAGCACGACTGCCAGGGCGTGATGTGGTCGGCGGTGCCGGCGACGCTGTAGATGTCGCACTTGACCTGTTTGAGGTCGATGGCCGTGCCGCACACCTCCAAGGCCTCGGAGCGGGTCAGCGGGTTGTTCTTGAACATCTCGATCAGGTCGCCATGGAAGGCGGCCGGCAAGCGCGTGGTGTCGTTGTTCCAGAACAGGATGTCGAATACCGGCGGCTCATTGCCGAGCAGGTAATTGTTGACCCAGTAGTTCCAGATCAGGTCGTTGGGGCGCATCCAGGCGAACACCTTGGCCATGTCGCTGCCTTCGAGCACGCCGGCCTGATAGGAGTGGCGCTTGGCCGCTTCCAGGGTCTGCTCGTCGACGAACAGCGCGACCTGGGTGTCGACCGTGGTGTCGAGCACGCTGACCAGCAGGGTCAGGGCATTGACCTTGTTCTCGCCAAGGGCTGCGTAGTGGCCGACCAGCGCGGTGCAGGTGATGCCACCGGAGCAGGCGCCGAGCATGTTCAGGTCCTTGGCGCCGGTAATCGCCAGCACCGCGTCGACCGCTTCCTTGAGCGCATCGATGTAGGTCGACAGGCCCCACTCGCGCTGGGCCTTGGTCGGGTT
This sequence comes from Pseudomonas sp. NPDC088890, assembly GCF_044900155.1. Taxonomy (NCBI): domain Bacteria; kingdom Pseudomonadati; phylum Pseudomonadota; class Gammaproteobacteria; order Pseudomonadales; family Pseudomonadaceae; genus Pseudomonas; species Pseudomonas sp. NPDC088890. The sequence continues at coordinate 216,844 of NZ_JBJDNG010000008.1, forward strand.
GCGCCAGCTGATGATGAAGGTCTGCTGCTGCGAGCGCAGGCAGAAGCGCGCCAGGCTCTTCTCCGGGCTAAGGTCGAAGACGTAGAACTTGTTGATCTGCGGCGGCACCACCAAAAGCGGCCGGGCGTGCACCTGCTCGGTGATCGGGCGGTACTGGATCAGCTCCAGCACATCGTTGCGATAGACCACTGCACCTTCGCTGGTGCCGAGGTTCTTGCCGACCTCGAAGGCGTCCATGTTGACCTGGCTGGGCATGCCGCCGTTGTTGACCATGTCCTTGGCCAGGTTGGACAGGCCATCGAGCAGGCTCTTGCCGCCGGTCTCGAAGAAGCGCTTGACCGCTTGCGGGTTGGACAGGGTGTTGGTCGGTGCCATGGCCTCGGTCATCAGGTTGATGACGAACTGGCCGCGGCTGATGTCCTGGGGCGACAGATCGCTCTCGCTGATCCAGTCGTTGAGCTCCTTGCGCCAGGCCAGGTAGGTTTGCAGGTAGCGCCGATAGAGCGGGTTGTGGCTCCAGGCGGGGTCGTTGAAGCGACGGTCGTCGCCCTCGGGGTGCAGGCTGGATTTGCCCAGCAGCACGTTCTTCAGTTCCAGGCCGAAATGCGCAATATGTTTGGCACTGTGCAGCGGCTGGCGCACGGCTTGACGCAGAACGGTGCGCGCTGAACTCAGCAGATCCTTGCGGCGAATCCCGATCACCGGGTTCAGGCCCAGGGTGTTTTCCGAGGCTTGCCGCTGCAACTCATCGTTGTTCTTGTTACTCATCTACGACGCTCCGTTGTCCTGAGACGAGTACCGGTTGGCTGTGGCGGGTACACAGACGACTGCCCGGTACTGCTTGCTCGGGTGACCAGTGATAAGGAACAGCGGTGCTGCGACCGGATGCGTGTCGGTGATGAGCTGCGGGTTTTTCTGCGTGTGAAGACAGCCTGCTTTCGCTCGCGACCTCTACAACAACCGGCCTGGCCCTGCTTGCCCGAGAAGCAATGCAGGGAACTTGCCAGCTCCATTGGTTACCCGACTTTCATGTAATGCGCAAGACAGCCATTGCTTGGCGCTCGTGCAGCCATTCAAGCAGACCAAATTAGAAAATGCGCTCTAATCCTTGAGAGCCCTGAGCTAGAGCATCAGTTTGACCACTGATTCGGACGGGTCGCGAGATTTTCCGGCCTTGCTCAGTTCATCGAGATACTCCGCCCACAGCTGCGCTTGGCGCAGGCACAGTTGCTCAAGGTACTCCCAGGTGAACAATCCGCTGTCATGGCCGTCGTCGAAGGTCAATTTCAGTGCATATTGACCGGCCGGTTCCAGGCCGGTGAGGCCGACGTTGATCTTGCCAAATTGCAGGATGGGATTGCCGTGGCCCTGGACCTCGGCGGAGGGCGAGTGCACGCGCAAGAACTCGGCGGGCAGGTGATAGACCTCATCTGGGCCGTAGGTCAGGCTCAGGGTTTTCGAGGCTTTGTGCAGGTTGATTGCGGTGGGCAGGCGGGCCATGGGCGGAATCTCTCGGGGCTTTATGCTGCAAGCTTCGGGCTTGGAGAGATTAGATTCAAGCGGGGGCTGATTCGCTGGAGCCTTCAGAAGGCGTGGGAGCGGGCTTGCCCCGCGATAGCTGGCGTTGCTGCCGACGCTATCGCGGGGCAAGCCCGCTCCCACGCGCCGCTCCCATTACCCTCTGGAGAGGTGTTACAGGATGTAGCGCGACAGATCTTCGTTCTGCGCCAGCTCACCGAGGTGGCTGTTCACATACGCGGCATCGATGCGAATCGGCGCTTCGTCATGCGCGCTGGCCAGGTCGCCAGCACTGAACGACACCTCTTCGAGCAAACGCTCGAGCAGGGTGTGCAGGCGACGCGCACCGATGTTCTCGGTCTTCTCGTTGACCTGATAGGCAATCTCGGCCAGACGCTGGATGCCGTCGCCGACGAACTCGATGTTGAGGCCTTCGACCTTGAGCAGCTCGCGATACTGTTCGGTCAGCGAGGCATGCGGCTCTTGCAGGATGCGCTCGAAGTCGCCCGGGGTCAGTGCCTTGAGTTCAACGCGAATCGGCAGACGGCCTTGCAGCTCCGGCACCAGGTCGCTCGGCTTGCTCAGGTGGAACGCGCCAGAAGCGATGAACAGGATGTGGTCGGTCTTGACCATGCCCAGCTTGGTGTTGACGGTGCAGCCTTCGATCAGCGGCAGCAGGTCGCGCTGCACGCCTTCACGGGAGACGTCGGCGCCGCCAACATTGCCACGCTTGGCAACCTTGTCGATTTCGTCGATGAACACGATACCGTGCTGCTCGACCGCTTCCAGGGCCTTGGCCTTGAGCTCTTCTTCGTTGACCAGACGGCCCGCTTCTTCTTCGCGGACCATCTTCAGCGCTTCCTTGACCTTGAGCTTTCGGGCTTTGCGCTTGCCCTTGCCCATGTTGGCAAAGAGGCTTTGCAGCTGGTTGGTCATCTCTTCCATGCCGGGTGGCGCGGCGATCTCGACGCCCATGGATTCGGCGACTTCGATCTCGATTTCCTTGTCGTCCAGCTGGCCTTCGCGCAGGCGCTTGCGGAACAGCTGACGGGTGTTGGAGTCGCTGCTCGAGTGCGAAGCTTCTTCGGCGAAGCTGCTGGCGCTGCGCGCCTGTGGCAGCAGGGCGTCGAGGATGCGGTCTTCGGCGGCGTCTTCGGCGCGGTGGCGCACGCGAATGATTTCCTGCTCGCGGAGCATCTTCAGCGCAGCGTCGGCCAGGTCACGGATGATCGACTCGACATCACGGCCAACGTAGCCGACTTCGGTGAACTTGGTCGCTTCGACCTTGATGAACGGGGCGTTGGCCAGCTTGGCCAGGCGACGGGCGATTTCGGTCTTGCCGACGCCGGTCGGGCCGATCATCAGGATATTCTTCGGCGTCACTTCAGCGCGCAGCTCTGCAGGTAGCTGCATACGCCGCCAGCGGTTGCGCAGGGCGATGGCCACAGCGCGCTTGGCGTCTTCCTGGCCGATGATGTGGCGGTTGAGTTCGTGGACGATCTCGCGGGGGGTCATGGACATGATCAATGTGGTCCTTGGGCGCAGTGGGTCAGCGTGGGAAAGCCCAACCACCGGGGTTGGGCGCCAAAACAGCTGATCACTCGGCCAGGTCCTGCTCCTCGATGGTCAGGTTGTGATTGGTGAACACGCAGATGTCGCCAGCGATATTCAGGGCGGTCTCGGCGATTTCGCGGGCCGAGAGGTCGGTCTTGTTCAGCAGCGCACGGGCAGCGGCCTGGGCGAAGGCGCCGCCGGAGCCCATGGCGATCAGGCCGTCTTCCGGTTCGACTACGTCACCGTTGCCGGTGATGATCAGCGAAGCGTCCTTGTTGGCCACTGCCAGCATGGCTTCCAGGCGGCTCAGGGAACGATCGGTACGCCATTCCTTAGCCAGCTCGACGGCGGCGCGGACCAGGTGGCCCTGGTGTTTTTCCAGTTGGCCTTCAAAGCGCTCGAACAGGGTGAAGGCATCGGCAGTGGCACCGGCGAAGCCGGCGATGACCTGGCCGTGGTACAGGCGACGAACTTTTTTCGCGTTGCCTTTCATCACGGTGTTGCCGAGGGAAACCTGGCCGTCGCCCGCCATGACGACTTTGCCGTGGCGGCGGACTGAAACGATGGTAGTCAAGGGAGAGTCTCCACGCAGCGGGGCGAAAATGCCTGATGCAGACTCATATGGGGGGAGGGGGGAAGAATTTCAACCGGGGAGGATGAATGGTCGACTAAGGCAGGCGTAGGGTCGTCGGTGCTTTGCCCTTCACTATGGATTGAGTAGGCTGCTTTGGGGCCGCGCTGCGGCCCTTCGCGGGCAAGCCCGTTCCCACAGGTACCGCGCCGTCCATGAGAGCAGCGCCCACCCTGTGGGAGCGGGCTTGCCCGCGAAGGGCCGCAGCGCGGCCCCATTACTGGATCAGGCCTCGTGGCAGACGTGGCCATCGACCAAGGTATAACGCACCGCACTCGGCAGGCAGTGGCCGATGAATGGACAGTTCTCGCCGCGTGACAGCCATTGTTCGCCAGCTACGGTCGATGCCTTTGGATCGAACAGTACCAAGTCCGCCGCACCGCCGACCTTCAGCTCTCCGGCCGGCAGACGCAGCGCCTGCGCCGGGCCTGTGGTCAGGCGTGCCAGCAGGGTCGGTAGATCGAGCAAGCCGTCTTCGACCAGGGTCATCGCCAGCGGCAGCAACAGCTCGACACTGCTGATACCCGGCTCGGTAGCGCCGAACGGCGCCAGCTTGGCATCGCGCTCGTGCGGTTGGTGATGGCTGGAGATCGCCTGGATAACCCCCGACTTGACCGCCTCGCGCAGACCGTCACGGTCGGCCGCAGTGCGCAGCGGTGGCTGCACGTGGTACAGGCTGGAGAAATCCCGCAGCGCCTCGTCGGTGAGGATCAACTGGTACAGCGCCACATCGGCCGTCACCGGCAGGCCAAGCTCTTGCGCCTGGGCGATCAGCCGCGCGCCACGGGCGCTGGTGATCTGGGTGAAGTGCGCACGCACGCCGGTTTGCTCGACCAGCAGCAGGTTGCGCGCCAGGGCCACGGTTTCGGCACTTTCCGGAATACCCGGCAGGCCGAGGAAGCTGGCCATGGCGCCTTCATGGGCCAGGCCGCCGTGCGACAGGTCGCGATCCTGCGAGTGAAAGACCACGGTCAGGTCGAAAGTCGCGGCGTATTCCAGGGCGCGGGCCAGGGTGCGGTTGTTGGGGATTTCCTTCAAACCGTTGCCGAATGCCACGCAACCGGTGTCGCGCAGGGCGACCAGTTCGGCCAGTTGCTCGCCTTCCAGGCCCTTGGTCAGGGCGCCGATGGGGTAAACCTTGCTGTTGCCGGCCTCGCGGGCGCGGTCCAGCACCAGTTCGGCGACTGCCGAGGTATCCAGCACCGGGCGGGTCTGCGGCGGGCAGCACAGGCTGGTGACGCCACCGGCGACTGCGGCGCGGGTTTCGCTGGCGATGTTGCCCTTGCGGCTGTAGCCCGGCTCGCGCAGGGATACATCGAGGTCGACCAGGCCAGGGGCTGCTACCAGGCCATCGGCCTGGATCGTGCGGCTGGGGCTGAAGCCGGCAGGGGCGGCGCCGAGCGCAACGATCCGGCCGTTTTCCAGGTGCAGGTCGGTGATGGTGTCCAGGCCGCTGCTGGGGTCAATCACCCGGGCGCCAAGAATGCTGATACTCACAGGGCGTTCTCCAGGTCCAGTAGTCGTTGCGCGTTCTGTCCGCTCATGGCCATCGACAGCACGGCCATGCGTACGGCAATACCGTAGGTGACCTGGTTGAGGATCACCGAGTGTTGGCCGTCGGCCACGGCCGATTCGATCTCCACGCCGCGGTTGATCGGGCCAGGGTGCATGACGATGGCATCCGGCTTGGCTCCAGCCAGGCGCGCGGTGGTCAGGCCGAACAGGCGGTAGAACTCACCTTCGCTGGGCAGCAGGCCGCCGGCCATGCGCTCACGCTGCAGGCGCAGCATGATCACCACGTCGACGTCCTTGAGGCCTTCGGCAAGATCGGTATAGACCTTCACCCCGTATTGCTCGATGCCTACTGGAATCAGGGTCTTCGGGCCGATCACGCGGATGTCCGGGCAACCCAGGGCCTTGAGCGCGAGCATGTCCGAGCGGGCCACGCGCGAATGCAGGATGTCGCCGACGATGGCCACCGAGAGGTTCTCGAAGCTGCCCTTGTGGCGACGAATGGTGAGCATGTCGAGCATGCCCTGGGTTGGGTGCGCGTGGCGGCCGTCGCCGCCGTTGATCACTGCCACATCCGGGCAGACGTGTTCGGCGATGAAGTGCGCCGCGCCAGAGTCGGAATGGCGCACGACGAACATGTCAGCGGCCATCGCTTCGAGGTTGCGCAGGGTGTCGAACAGGGTCTCGCCTTTGCTGGTCGAAGAGGTCGACACGTTCAGGCTGATGACGTCGGCCGACAGCCGTTGGGCGGCCAGTTCAAAGGTGGTGCGGGTGCGGGTCGAGTTCTCGAAGAACACGTTGCACACGGTCTTGCCGCGCAGCAACGGGACTTTCTTGACGGCCCGGGCGCCGACTTCGAGGAACGAGTCGGCAGTGTCGAGGATCTCGGTGAGCAGTTCGCGAGGCAAACCGTCGAGCGAGAGGAAGTGGCGCAGCTGGCCCTGATCATTGAGCTGCAGCGGGCGCTTGGCGTCGAATGGCGTCATCGCGGGGGACTCTTAAAGGGCGGAAGCGGTGGCGAGGTCCTGGCGCTCGAGGGCGAGCGGTGCGGGTCCGGTCAATTTTACCCGCTCATGGGCGGCCAGCGACAGGGTGGCACCGAGCACATTGGGACGGATCGGCAATTCGCCGGCATCCAGGTCCAGCAGGCAGACCAGCGTGACACTGGCGGGGCGGCCATAATCGAACAGTTCGTTGAGCGCGGCGCGAATGGTGCGACCGCTCATCAGCACGTCATCGACCAGCACCAGATGCTGGCCTTCGACTTCGAAGGGCAACTCGGAGGGACGCACCTGCGGGTGCAAGCCGTTCTGGCTGAAATCATCGCGGTAGAACGACACGTCGAGGGTGCCGAGCGGGCTTGTGTCGGCCAGCTCCTGTTGCAGGGCCTGGGCTACCCACACGCCACCGGTACGGATGCCGATGAAGCGTGGCTCGGCAATGGCGCGGCGGGCCAGGTGGGCGCGTAGGTCGACGGCCATCTGCCGGATCAGCTCGGCGGGATTGGGTAGGCTCATTGCGTGCTCCTCGGGGCGCCGGGTTGGCCCGGCGGCAAAGCGAATGAAGGAATCAGGTGTTGGCCTCCAGCCAGCCCTGCAACAGCAGCGCTGCGGCGATGGCGTCGACCGGATTGTCACGGTAGCTGCCGCGCTGGCCGCCACGGGCCATGCGCTCGCCCTTGGCTTCGAAGGTGGTCAGGCGTTCGTCGTGGGTGTGCACCGGCAGGTTGTAGCGCCCGTGCAAGCGATTGGCGAATTTTTGCGCGCGGGCGCTCATGTCGCTGGGCGTGCCGTCCATGTTCAATGGCAGGCCGACGACGATGGCATCGGGCTTCCATTCTTTGATCAGTTTTTCTACCTGGGCCCAGTCGGGGATGCCGTCCTGGGCTTTGAGGGTGCACAGTTCGCGGGCTTGGCCGGTGATCACCTGACCCACCGCGACGCCGATCTGTTTGGTGCCGTAGTCAAAACCCAGCAGCAGGCGTAGCTCACTCATCAGGCGTGGCCCGCCTGGCTGGTCAGCAGGCTGAGGTTGATCCCCAGCAGTGCAGCGGCAGCTTCCAGGCGCTGCTCGCTGGCCAGGCCAAAGATGATCTCGGCATCGAACGGGCAGTTGAGCCAGGCGTTGTCGGCCAGCTCCGCTTCCAGTTGACCTGCTTCCCAGCCGGCGTAACCCAAGGTAATCAGGCTCTGTTTCGGCCCGTTGCCTTCAGCGATGGCGAACAGCACATCCTGCGAGGTGGACAGCGACAGGCCGTCGAGCTCGATGGTGGCCTGGAAGCTGCGCTCCGGGGTGTGCAGGACGAAGCCGCGGTCGGTTTGTACCGGGCCGCCTTGGTAGATCGGGATCTGCAGGGTGCTGGCAGGCGCCTCATCGTCCGGGCGCAATTGCTCGAGGATGTCGGCCAGGTTCAGCTCCTGGGGCCGGTTGACCACCAGGCCCATGGCGCCATTGGCGTTGTGCTCGACGATGTAGGTCAGGGTCTGGGCAAAGTTCGGATCGGCCATGTGTGGCATGGCGATCAGGAACTGATGCTTGAGGTAACTCGGCGTGAGGTTTTTCATGGGGGATAGTGTGGCGCCAGGTGGCGAGGCTGACAAGGTGCTGCACAGTGTCTCCAGTCCCGACCGCACACTGTCGTGCATTGGATAGGTCATTGGCAGCGCTGCCCGTCCTTGTGGGAGCGGGCTTGCCCGCGCAGAGACCGGTTTGAGCACCCTTGTGGATGGCGAGGGCTTCGCCCTCGTTCGCGGGCAAGCCCGCTCCCACAGGCCCGTTCCCACAGGGTGGGTGTCAGATCAACCCATCAGCATGGCTTCAGTGATGGCCTAATTGCTCGACAAGCGGTCACCGCGGGCAAAGCGCCAGGTGCGGATGATCTCCAGGCGGTCGAACTCGGCCAGATCTCCGGTAAACGGCGCAAATGGCGCTGCCAGGCGCACAATGCGTTGGGCGGCCTGGTCGAGCACTGGCTGGCCAGATGACTCCAGGACCAACACCTCATACAGCGAACCATCGCGATTGATCGACACCATCATGCGCAAATTGCCGTAGATCTGCTGGCGGCGGGCATCGTCTGGATAATTGAGGTTGCCGACCCGCTCGACCTTCTTGCGCCATTCCTCTTTGTACCAGGCGCCCTTGTCGCGCATGGTCGAGGCGGCATTGAGGCGGTGGATGCGTGGGCGCTTGGCGTACAGCTGTTGTTCGTTGGACAGCTCTGCCTCAAGGCTGGCGATCTGGCTGGACAGCTGCGAGCTGTCGAAGTCGGGCGTGGCCGCGGCAGGCTTGGGCTGCGGCTTGCTTTCCTTGGGCTTGGGCTCGACCTTGTGCACCTTGCTCGCCTGCGTGGCCACCGCTGACTTGTGTGGCGCCGGCGGAGTCTCGGGCTTGGCCGCAGGGGGCGGGGTGACCTTGTTGATCTTGCTGTCCTGGAACGGTGCAAGCTCGGTGGTCTTGGGCACCGCCTTCTTGTCCAGGGTACCGCTGCCTTGCTGATTGTCCTGGGCCTGGAAGTCGGCCTTCTCGGGCGGTTTCTCGCTCTTGAAGGTGGCCAGGGTGATGTCCATGGTGTGGCGGATTTCACTGGGCTTGACCACGGTAAAACCGACGCCAAGGATCAGCGCCAGGTGCACCAGGGCAGCCAGGAACAGGGTAAAGCCGAGCCGATCCACCGAGCGAACGCGGGGTGGCAGCATGTCGGCAGGGATGTCGGCGGGCAGCGTCATCAGGTATCCAGCAACCGCAAAGCGGGGCAGCAGGTCAGGTGAAAAAGACCCGCATCATACCCCACTGCGCGGTTTTGCTCCGCGTTGGTGGTCAGCGCGCCTTGAGCTTGCGATCAATGGCGTCCATCAGTTGCACACCAATCTGGGTGCCAAAGGCGTTGTCGATCTCGCGGATGCAGGTCGGGCTGGTGACGTTGATCTCGGTCAGGTGCTCGCCGATTACGTCCAGGCCGACGAACAGCAGGCCCTTCTCACGCAGGGTCGGGCCGACCTGGGCGGCAATCCAGCGGTCGCGCTCGGTCAACGGGCGCGCCTCGCCACGGCCACCGGCAGCCAGGTTGCCACGGGTCTCGCCGCTGGCCGGAATGCGCGCCAGGCAGTATGGCACTGGCTCGCCGTCGATCATCAGGATGCGCTTGTCGCCATCCTTGATCGCCGGCAGGTAGGCCTGGGCCATGATCTGCTGGCTGCCCAGCGCAGTCAGGGTCTCAAGAATCACCGACAAGTTGGGGTCGCCGACCCGGTGGCGGAAGATCGAGGTGCCGCCCATGCCATCCAGCGGCTTGAGGATCACATCGCCATGCTCGGCGGCGAATTGGCGAATGATGTCCGGGCGACGGCTGACCAAGGTCGGCGGGGTGCACTGCGGGAACAGCGTGGCGAACAGCTTTTCGTTGCAATCGCGCAGGCTCTGCGGGCGGTTGACCACCAGCACGCCGGCGGCCTCGGCCTGCTCCAGCAGGTAGGTGCTGTAGACGAACTCCATGTCGAACGGCGGATCCTTGCGCATCAGGATCACATCCAGGTCGCTCAGGGGCAGATCGGCTTCGGCGTCCAGCTCGAACCAGTGCGCCGGGTCGGCGAACACCTTGAGCCCGCGCACCTTGGCGCGGGCCACGCCCTGGTTCTGGTAGAGGTCCTGCTGTTCCATGTAGAACAGCGTCCAGCCGCGCTCCTGGGCTGCCAGCAGCATGGCCAGCGAGCTGTCTTTCTTGTAGGAGATGGACGCGATGGGGTCCATGACAATCCCGAGGCGAACGCTCATCGGTAGTTTCCTCTTGGCGGCGCCTGGCCGCGATGACTGGAAAGAAAAGTGGCTCAGGGTGGCGCCGCACGCGTGGATGGTCAAGGGGTGCAGCAGATGGAATGGCCACCCGGAGTGTGCTAAAAATGCCTGCATAGGCCTTCGGGCGATTCAATCGCGGGCAAGCCTCGCGATAAGCGGACTCAACGCGATTATGGAACAACCCCTGAAGGTGATGGTGATCGACGACTCGCGCACGATCCGCCGCACCGCCCAGATGCTGCTGAGCGAAGCCGGCTGTGAGGTGATCACCGCCAGCGACGGTTTCGATGCGCTGGCCAAGATCGTCGACCACATGCCACGGATCATCTTCGTCGATGTGCTGATGCCGCGCCTGGACGGTTACCAGACCTGCGCCGTGATCAAGCACAACAGCGCCTTCAAGGACACCCCGGTGATCCTGCTGTCGTCACGCGACGGCCTGTTCGACAAGGCCCGCGGGCGGGTGGTCGGCTCCGATCAATTCTTGACCAAACCCTTCAGCAAAGAAGAACTGCTCGATGCGATCAGGGCGCATGTGCCCGAATTCGCCGCGCAGGAACAACACGCACCCTGACCCCGCCGGTGCTGGCGGCGTCACTTTTCCTTGATGGGGAAACAGCATGGCCCGAGTTCTGATTGTCGACGACTCGCCGACAGAGTTGCACAAACTGACCGCAATACTGGTAAAGCATGGCCATGAGGTCCTTAAAGCGGAAAACGGCGCCAACGGCGTAGCCCTGGCCCGTCAGGAGAAGCCCGACGTGGTCCTAATGGATATCGTCATGCCGATCCTCAATGGTTTCCAGGCCACTCGCCAGTTGGCCAAGGACCCGGCGACCAGCGCCATTCCGGTGATTGTCATCACCGCCAAAGACCAGGATACCGACCGCATCTGGGCATCGCGTCAGGGCGCCCGTGATTTTCTGATCAAGCCGGTGGAAGAAGAGGCGCTGATCGCCAAACTCAAAGAAGTGCTCGCAGGTTGACCACCCGCCCGCAAGGCGCGTCGCTGACCGCCTTCGAGTTGCTGCTGGATATCGACCGGCGCTGCCGCCTGCTGGTGGCCGACCAGCCGTTGCAGGACAACCGCTTGCAGCAGTGGAGCGGGATCGGTTTTCGGATTGCCGGGCAGTGGTTCGTGGCGCCGATGGGCGAAGTCGCCGAAGTCTTGCGTGAGCCGCGCAGCAGCCGTGTGCCGGGGGTGCAACCGTGGGTCTGCGGCGTTGCCAACCTGCGTGGACGGCTGCTGCCGGTGATGGACCTGAGCAGCTTCTTCGGCCTCGGCCCGGTAGCGCCCGGCAAGCAGCGGCGCGTGCTGGTGTTGGACCACGAGGACCTGTTCGCCGGGCTGTTGGTCGATGAGGTGCTGGGTTTGCAGCACTTCACTCTGAGCAGCCTCGACCTGTCGCCGCCGCAGCCGCTGTTGCGCGCCGCTGCACCGTTCGTTCAGGGGCATTTCCCGCGGGAGCGCAATTGGGCGATCTTCAGTCCGTTCGCCCTGGCCCAGGCGCCAGGCTTTCTTGATGTAGCGTTGTAGAGGATCGACCGTGAACAAGCCCGCCAGCCCCGTCACTCCACCCGCCGTGACTGCGCGTGCGCGCAGCAGTGCGCAGATCACCGTGCTGTTCGTGGTGCTGATCCTGTCGATCGTCTTGCTGTTCGCCAACTTCGCCTACCTCAATACCCAGTCCAACTACGACAAGCAGTACATCGGCCATGCCGGCGAGCTGCGCGTGCTGTCCCAGCGCATCGCCAAGAACGCCACCGAGGCTGCCGCAGGCAAGGCCCTGGCGTTCAGGTTGCTGTCGGATGCGCGCAACGACTTCGAGCGTCGCTGGAGTTACCTGCGCGAAGGCGACAAGACCACGGCGTTGCCAGCAGCTCCGGCGAAAATGCGCGATGAAATGGAGGCGGTCCGCCAGGATTGGGAAAACCTGCGCAAGAACACCGACACCATCCTGGCCAGCGAGCAGACCGTATTGTCGCTGCACCAGGTGGCGGCGACCCTGGCCGAAACCGTGCCGCAGTTGCAGGTCGAGTACGAAAAGGTGGTGGAAATCCTCCTGCAGAGCGGCGCGCCCGCCAGTCAGGTGGCGGTGGCTCAGCGTCAGTTGCTGTTGGCTGAGCGCATTCTCGGTTCGGTCAACACCGTGCTGGCCGGCGATGACACTGCGGTGCAGGCAGCAGACGCCTTTGGCCGCGATGCCAGTCGCTTCGGTCAGGTGCTCGAAGGCATGCTCGGCGGCAACCCGGCGATCCAGGTCACCCGGGTCGAGGATGCCGACGCTCGCGCGCGGCTGGCCGAGATCGCCGAGTTGTTCCAGTTCGTAGCCGGCAGCGTTGATGAAATCCTCCAGACCTCGCCTGAGCTGTTTCGCGTGCGCGAGGCCGCGAGCAACATCTTCAGCCTGTCGCAGACCTTGCTCGATGAGGCCTCGCACCTGGCCAACGGTTTCGAGAACCTGGCCAACGGGCGCACCCTGGATACTGTCGGCGGCTACGTACTGGGCCTGATTGCCCTGGCCTCGATCATCCTCATCGGTTCGGTGATGGTTCGTGCCACTAACCGCCAGCTGCGCGAAACCGCCGAGAAGAACGAACGCAACCAGCAGGCGATCATGCGCCTGCTCGATGAAATCGAAGAACTGGCCGACGGCGACCTGACCGTGACGGTTTCGGTAACCGAGGACTTCACCGGAGCGATCGCCGACTCGATCAACTATTCCGTCGACCAGTTGCGCGACCTGGTCGCGACCATCATCCACAGCGCCGTGCAAGTGGCCGCTGCGGTACAAGACACGCAAAACACTGCCCGACAGTTGGCCAAGGCCTCCGAGCACCAGGCCGACCAGATCAGCGAAGCGTCGCTGGCGGTCGGCGACATGGTCGAGTCGATCGACCGCGTCTCGGCACATGCCTATGAGTCGGCCAAGGTCGCCGAGCGGTCGGTGGCCATCGCCAACAAGGGCAACGAGGTGGTGCACAACACCATCCAAGGCATGGACAACATCCGCGAGCAGATCCAGGACACCGCCAAACGCATCAAGCGCCTAGGGGAGTCGTCGCAGGAGATCGGCGATATCGTCAGCCTAATCGACGACATTGCCGAGCAGACCAACATCCTCGCGCTCAACGCCGCGATCCAGGCCTCGCTGGCCGGGGAGGCGGGGCGCGGGTTTGCGGTGGTCGCCGACGAAGTGCAGCGCCTGGCTGAGCGCTCCTCGTCGGCCACCCGTCAGATCGAAGCGCTGGTGCGTACCATCCAGAACGACACCAACGAAGCGGTGATTTCCATGGAGCAGACCACCGCCGAGGTGGTACGTGGTGCGCGCCTGGCCCAGGATGCCGGGGTTGCCTTGGCTGAAATCGAGGGCGTTTCGCAGACGTTAGCAGATCTTATCCACAGTATCTCCGACGCCGCTCAGTTGCAGACTTCATCGGCCGGGCAGATTTCCCACACCATGGCGGTGATCCAGCAAATCACCGCGCAGACCTCCGCCGGCTCCGGTGCCACCGCCGACAGCATTCGCCACCTGGCGCGCATGGCCAGTGAGATGCGCCGCTCGGTTTCCGGTTTCACCCTGCCGGCACCCGCCGAGCCGCGTTGAGGAATCACCCATGGCCTCTGCCGCAGTGAGCCCCGAACGCCACGACACGGTCGCCCTGGCCTGGACCAAGGCGCCGATTCTCGATTGCCTGGCGCAGGCGCGCCAGGCCCTGGAGCGCTTTGCCGGCGACCCCGGCGATCTGTCGATGCTGACCTTCTTTGTGGATAACCTGCACCAGGTGCATGGCTGCCTGCGCATGCTTGAGCTGCGTGGCGCAACGCGTTTGGCCGAAGAACTCGAGCTGCTTGGCCGGGCCATGGCTGACGGCCAGATCACCCCGCGGGGCGATTGCCTGGGCGCGATGTTCCGTGGTCTGGAGCAGCTGCCGCCGTATCTTGAACGCCTGCGCGGCGCCCGCCATGACCTGCCGCTAGTCATGCTGCCGCTGCTCAACCGCCTGCGCGAGTGTCGCGGCGTCGAGGCCTTGGCCCAGGGCAGCCTGATGGGCGAAGCGGCGCAGCGCCTGGCTGGCGCGGCGGATCTGGCCGACCTCGACTTGTCGCTGGGCAACTGGCGCGAACAATTGCAGGCCGGTCAAGGCCGCGATGCCCTGCGCTCGGTGGTCAGCGCGCTGTGCGACGACCTCATGCGCATCAAGGATTGCCTGGACCAATTCGTGCGCGGCGAGCAGTCGCGTGAGCAACTCGATGCCCTGGTATCGCCGTTGCGCCAGGTCGCCGATACCTTGGCGGTGCTGAATTTCCAACAGCCGCGGCGGGTGATCATCGACCAGGTGCTGGCCTTGCAGGCCCTGGCCCAAGACCAGCAACCGGTGGATGATGCGCTGTTGATGGACGTCGCCGGGGCGCTGCTGTACGTCGAGGCGACCCTCAACGGCATGGTTGGCCCGTTGGAAGAGAGTGGCCAAGGCAGCATGCCGGGCTCGGACCTGGCACAGATTCGCCAGCAGGTGCTGAGCGAAGCGGTATCGGTGCTGCAGCAGGCCAAGGACCTGATCGGCGACTGCCTTGAATCCGGCTGGCCCCGCCAGCGCTTGCAGGCGCTGCCGGGCTTGCTGCACCAGGTGCGCGGGGCACTGTCGATGCTCATGCTGCCTGCCGCCGCCGAGCTGTTCGCTGGTGCGGCAGGCTATGTGCAGGGCTGGCTGGCGCACCTGGACGAAGAGCCGCCGCAGGCTGAACTGACCCACCTGGCCGACGCCCTCAGCGCTGGCGAATGCTACCTGCAATGGCGGGTGGCCGACCCGCTGGCCGATGCTCAGCCATTCATTGAAATGGCCCGTGCCAGCCTGGCTGCGCTGGGTGTGACTTGTCGCATTGGCGGGCTGGCCGATGAGGTCGAGGAAATCGATGCCGAGCTGCGCGAGGTGTTTCTCGAAGAAGCCAACGAGCTGTTGCCAGACCTTGAGCGGCACTGGCTGCGCTGGCGCGCCGACAACAGCTTGCGCGACGCCCTGATCGAAGTCCGGCGTGCGCTGCATACGCTCAAGGGCAGTGGGCGGATGGTCCATGCCCAGGCACTCGCCGAATTGGCCTGGGGGGCCGAGCACCTGATCAACCGCGCGCTGGAAGGACGGGTGAGCCTGGCGGGCGAGGGTGTGGTTGCCTTGCAGCAGGTGTTCGTGCGTTTGCCAGACCTGCTCGCTGATTTTGCCGTCGGCCATTTACCACCGCTGGTAGAGGTCGAGCCGTTGTCGGCGCACTTGCATGGCTTGGCCAACAACCAGGCCAGCAGCGCCGCCGAAGTAGACGGGCTCGACCCGCAGCTGCTGGAGATCTTCCGTAACGAGGCCCAGGGCCACATGGCCAGCCTCGAGGCGTTTTTGCAGGAGACGCATGGCCAGGACACACCGGTCAGCGACAGCTTGCAGCGCGCCCTGCACACGCTCAAGGGCAGCGCCGCGATGGCCGGGGTGATGCCGATCGCCGAGCTGGCCACCGCCTTCGACCGCCTTGCGCGAGAATACAAAGGCCACCAGCTGCCGTTGCAGCTGGCCGAGATCGACTGGCTGGAAGCGGGGCGCACGCTGTTCCAGTTGGGCCTGAGCCAACTGGGCAGCACGCCGCTGGCAGCCATTCCCGGCGCTGCCGAGCTGATCGAGCAAGTCGGTCAAGGTGTCGATGGCCGTTTGGCCAGCTTGCAGGACGAGCCCCATCACAGTCGCCGGCGCCGCGACCCTCAGCTGATCGCTAACTTCCTCGCCCAGGGCATGGACATCCTGCTCGATGCCGAGTCGTTGCTATCGAGCTGGCAGCAGCATCCGGGGCAACGCCAGGCGCTGGAGACCCTGCTCGACGAGCTGACCACGCTCAGCCATGGCGCCCACCTGGCGGATCTGTGGCAGCTGGATGAGCTCTGCGAAGGCCTGCTCGATCTGTACGGGGCGGTGGAAGAGGGCAGCCTGGCGGCTGACCCAGCGTTCTTTGCCCAGGCCCAACAAGCCCATGACGAGCTGATCGACATGCTCGACGAGGTCGCTGCCGGGCAGGAAGTGACCCCGCGTCCAGAACGCCTCGATGCCCTGCGCGCGCTGTTGGACACGGCGCTGGCGCCTGATGCTACCGGGCTGGTCGGGCGCGACGGGGTTACTGCATTGCCGACTGTGGACAGCAGCACGGAACCGGCGTTGGTGGAACTGTTTCTCGAAGAGGCCGGGGATATCCTCGACAGTGCCGACCAGGCGCTGCAGCAGTGGCAGCAGGACAGCGAAAGCGCGTCGAACCTGTCGGCGTTGCAGCATGAGGTGCAAACCCTCAAGGGCGGCGCGCAGATGGCTGCGGTAGGCGCGGTGGAGATTCTCGCCCAGGAGCTGGCGCTGCTCTACGAGGGCCTGGTGGATCGCCGCCTGGGCCCCAGCGCGGCGCTGTTCGAGCTGCTCAAGCGCAGCCATGCGGCGCTGGCCGAGATGCTCGAAAGCCTGCGCGAGGGGCAATCACCAGCCTCGGCGGTAGGGCTGCTCGCGCAGCTGCGTGAGTTTCGCCATGCGCCGGCGCCCGCCGAACTGTCAGAATCGCCGCCAGAGGTCGACAGCCCTGGCGACAAGGAACTGCTCGACGTGTTCCTCGAAGAGAGCTCCGACATCGTCGAAAGCTCTGCCGCCGCGCTGGCGCGTTTGCAGGCCGATCCGCGCAGTAGCGTCGAAGTCGAAACCCTGCTGCGTGACCTGCACACGCTCAAGGGCGGCGCACGTATGGTCGAGATCGCCGCCATTGGCGACCTCGCCCACGAACTGGAATTTCTTTACGAATTGCTCGCCGCTGGGCGTTTGCCCGCGACTCCGGCGCTGTTCTCGCTGCTGCAAAACTGCCACGACCGCCTGGCGCACATGCTCGATGCGGTGCGCCTGGGCCAGCCGTTGCATGCTGCCACGGCGCTGATCGACTACATCCGCAACTTCAGCAGCGCCGCCCTGACTGACAGTGTGGCCAGCCAGGGCCCAGCCGACATTACCCCTGCCGAAGCCCCGGTTGCCGCTGCGGAGCGTGCGCCGGGCGACATGGTCAAGGTCGATGCCGAGCTGCTCGATGACTTGGGCAACCTGGCGGGTGAGCATTCGGTGATCCGTGGGCGCATTGAGCAACAGGTCAACGACGCCCAATTCGCCCTCAACGAGATGGAAACCACCCTTGAGCGGATGCGCGACCAACTGCTGCGCCTGGACATCGAGACCCAGGGGCGCATGTCCAGCCGCTACCAGGCCGAGGGCGACGCCTACGATGACTTCGACCCCCTGGAGATGGACCGCCACTCACAGTTGCAGCAGTTGTCGCGAGCGCTGTTCGAGTCGGCCTCGGACCTGCTCGATCTGAAGGAAACCCTGACCCAGCGTGCTCAGGAAGCGCAAAGCCTCCTGCAACAGCAGGCGCGGGTCAATAGCCAGTTGCAAGAGGGCCTGACCGCCACCTTGATGGTGCCGTTCGAGCGCCTGGTGCCGCGTTTGCAGCGGGTAGTGCGGCAAGTGGCCAGCGAGCTTGGCAAGCAAGTCGAGCTGGTGGTTGGCAATGCTGAGGGCGAGCTCGATCGCAGCGTCCTGGAGCGCATGGTGGCGCCGCTGGAGCATATGCTGCGCAACGCCGTCGACCATGGCCTGGAGTCGCGTGAAGTGCGCCTGGCGGCGGGCAAGCCGGAGCTGGGCACGATTCATCTGAACCTGCTGCACGAAGGCGCCGACATCGTCATCGAAATGAGCGATGACGGCGCAGGGGTGCCTTTGGCTGCGGTGCGCGACAAGGCCATCAAGCGCGGCTTGCTCGACCCGCAAGCGCGCTTGAGCGATCACGAGATCCTGCAGTTCATCCTGCGGCCAGGCTTCTCCACGGCGGAAAAGATCACGCAAATTTCCGGGCGTGGCTTGGGCATGGATGTGGTCCACGAAGAGGTCAAGCAGCTCGGCGGCTCGATGAGTATCGAATCCAGCCCAGGCAAAGGCGCACGCTTCCTGATTCGCCTGCCATTCACCGTGTCGATCAACCGGGCGTTGATGGTGCACCTGGGGGATGAGCAATACGCGATCCCGCTCAACACCATCGAAGGCATCGTGCGCGTGCCGCCGGCCGAGCTTGCCGCCTGCTACCAGTTGGAGGCGCCGCGTTACGTGTATGCCGGTCATGCCTATCAGTTGCGCTATCTCGGCGAGCTGTTGCAAGGCGGCAGTGCGCGGCCAAGCCTGCTCGGGCAAAGCGTGCCGCTGCCGGTGGTGCTGGTGCATTCGCATGAGGAGTCATTCGCCATCCAGGTGGACAGCCTGTCGCCGAGCCGCGAGATCGTGGTCAAGAGTCTGGGGCCGCAGTTCGCTGCTGTACCTGGCCTGTCTGGGGCAACCTTGCTCGGCGATGGCCGGGTGGTGCTGATTCTCGATCTGCTCGGTCAGCTACGGGGCCAGCAGCGGCGTCTGGCGCGTCTGCCGGGCGGTAATGATCGCCAGCAGCAGTTGTTCGGCCCTGCGCCGCGTCAGCGTTTGTTGATCATGGTGGTGGACGACTCGGTGACCGTGCGCAAGGTTACCAGCCGCTTGCTCGAGCGCCACGGCATGAGCGTGCTGACCGCCAAGGATGGCCTCGATGCCATGGCCCTGCTCGAAGAGCATCGGCCAGATGTGTTGTTGCTGGATATCGAGATGCCGCGCATGGACGGTTTTGAAGTGGCCACGCGGATCCGCCGCGACCAGCGCCTGAAAGATCTGCCGATCATCATGATCACCTCGCGCAGCGGCCAGAAGCACCGCGACCGGGCCATGGCCATCGGCGTCAATGATTACCTCGGCAAGCCGTATCAGGAATCGGTGTTGCTGCAGAGCATCGCTCACTGGAGCCAATCGCATGCTTGAACATATTGCCGGTCAGCGCAGCACCTTGACCGGGCTGCTATTACCGCTGGGCGATCGCACCCTGGTGTTGCCCAATGTCGCGGTGGCCGAATTGATTGGCCAGCGTGCGCTGTCGTGCCAGATCGGCGAGCCGCGTTGGCACCTGGGCTGGATCGACTGGCGTCAGCAGCGCTTGCCGTTGATTGGCTTCGAGGCTGCCTGTGGTGCAGAGACCGTGTGCGGCGAGCGGGCGCGGATTGTCGTGCTCAATGCGCTGGGCGATACCGGCCTACGTTACCTGGCGCTGTTGCTGCAGGACATTCCGCGTTCGTGCAAGCTCGACAGCCAGCTGAATTATGTCGATGTGCCGCTTAGCGAACTGGAACTGGCGGCGGTGCAGGTAGCCGAGCAGGTGGCGCGGGTGCCGGATCTGGTGGGGCTGGAGCGCATGGTGCGTGACGCGGATCTGCAACCTGTTGCGGGTTAGGATAGGGCGTCAAACTTGAAACCGCGTCGCCCTTTTCGCGGGCAAGCCCGCTCCCACAGACAGCGTTGGCTTGGGCTTTCGCTCACCCTGTAAAGGATGTCCCCGGGCTCCCCGCTTATCCTGTGGGAGCGGGCTTGCCCGCGAAAAGCACGACGCGGTGCTTGCCTTAAACCACACCAAATCAGGAACCTGCCCCGCCATCGGAGGTCTGTGTTTGCATGTATTACGGTGAACGCTTCAATGCCTGGACGCACCTGGTTGGTGCGGTACTGGCCTGCATAGGCGCTATCTGGTTGATCGTCACAGCCGGGTTGCAGGGCGATCCGTGGAAGATCGTCAGTTTCTCCATCTACGGCGGCACCCTGTTGCTGCTCTACAGCATCTCGACCCTCTACCACAGCACTCGCGGGCGGGCGAAGGTGATCATGCGCAAGCTCGATCACCTGTCGATCTACCTGCTGATCGCCGGCAGCTATACCCCGTTCTGCCTGGTCAGCCTGCGCGGGCCTTGGGGCTGGAGCCTGTTCGGGGTGGTCTGGGGGCTGGCGGTAATCGGCATGCTCCAAGAGATCAAGCCACGCTCCGAAGCGCGGGTGCTGTCGATCATCATCTACGCAGTCATGGGCTGGATCGTGCTGGTAGCGGTCAAGCCCCTGTTGCGCACCCTCGGCGCTGCTGGCTTTGCCTGGCTGGCGGCCGGTGGTGCGTTCTACACCATCGGCATCATCTTCTTCGCCTTTGACAGCCGCTTTCGCCATTGGCATGGCATCTGGCATCTGTTCGTTATCGCCGGCAGCTTGCTGCACTTCATCGCAGTGTTCTTCTACGTGCGTTAGGGCACGCGTTTAGAAGTCGCCCCATAGCTGCTGGGCCACCGACAGCGCCACCACCGGCGCGGTTTCGGTGCGCAGCACGCGTGGGCCGAGGCGGGCGGCGTGGTAGCCGGCGGCTTTGGCCTGCTCCACTTCGGCGTCGCTCAAACCACCCTCTGGGCCGATCAGGAAGGCCAGGCGCGCTGGGCGTGCATGGCTGGTCAGCGGCTCGGCTACCGGGTGCAAGACCAGCTTGAGGTCGGCCTCGGTTGCCTTGAGCCATTCAGCCAGGGTCAGTGGTGGATGGATCACGGGCAGGGTCGAGCGGCCGCATTGCTCGCATGCGCTGATCGCCACCTGGCGCCAGTGTGCCAGGCGCTTGTCGGCGCGTTCGTCCTTGAGGCGTACTTCGCAGCGCTCGCTGACGATCGGGGTGATTTCGTTGGCGCCCAGTTCGGTGGCTTTCTGGATTGCCCAGTCCATCCGCTCGCCACGCGACAGGCCTTGGCCGAGGTGGATATGCAGCGGCGATTCGGCCTGGCCGGGGAGGGCCTGGTCGAGCGTGACGCGTACGCTCTTCTTGCCGACTTCGAGCAGCTGGCCGAGGTATTCCTGGCCGCTGCCGTCGAACAATTGCACGGCATCGCCAGGGGCCATGCGCAGTACGCGGCCGATGTAGTGGGCCTGGGCTTCGGGCAGGTCGTGCTGGCCAAGGCTCAAGGGGGCGTCGATGAAGAAGCGGGACAGTCTCATGGTTCAGCTCAGGGAGTAGGGGCACAAAGTTCCCTGCGGGAGCGGGCTTGCCCGCGAAGAAGACACTGCAGTGTCTGCCAAGGGCTTCGCCCTTGTTCACGGGCAAGCCCGCTCCTACAGGGTTGGCGGCGATCTTGCGGGCTAGCCCGGATCGCGGAAGTCGGGATGGAAGTCTTTGGGCACTGCCACGCTGACGCTGTCGCGGGTGGCGATGTCGATCCCTTCGCTGGCCACCTCGGCGAGGAAGTCGATCTGCTCGGGGGTAATCACGTAAGGCGGCAGGAAATACACCACGCTGCCCAGCGGACGCAACAAGGCGCCACGGGTCAGGGCGTGTTCGAAGACCTTAAGGCCGCGGCGCTCCTGCCATGGGTAGGCGACTTTGCCGGCCTTGTCCTGGACCATCTCGATCGCCAAGGCCATACCCGTCTGGCGAATCTCGGCCACATGCGGATGATCGGCCAGGTGCGCGGTGGCACTGGCCATGCGCGCCGACAGCGCCTTGTTGGCCTCGATCACGTTGTCCTGTTCGAAGATGTCCAGGGTCGCCAGCGCTGCGGCACAGGCCAACGGGTTGCCGGTATAGCTGTGCGAGTGGAGGAATGCGCGCAGGGTTGGGTAATCGTCGTAGAAGGCCTGGTAAACGTCATCGGTGGTCAGGCAGGCGGCCAGCGGTAGATAGCCGCCGGTCAGGGCCTTGGACAGGCACAGGAAGTCGGGGCGGATGCCGGCCTGTTCGCAGGCGAACATCGTGCCGGTACGGCCGAAGCCGACGGCGATTTCATCGTGGATCAGGTGGACACCATATCGATCACAGGCCTCGCGCAGCAGCTTGAGGTAGATCGGGTGGTACATGCGCATGCCGCCAGCGCCCTGGATCAACGGCTCGACGATCACCGCGGCGACACTGGCGTGATGCTCGGCCAGGGTTTGCTCCATGGCGGCGAACATGGCCCGTGAATGCGCTTCCCAGCTCACCCCTTCTGGGCGCAGGTAGCAGTCGGGGCTGGGCACCTTGATGGTGTCCAGAAGCAACGCTTTATACGTTTCGGTGAACAGCGGCACGTCGCCCACCGACATCGCCGCGATGGTTTCCCCGTGGTAGCTGTTGCTCAGGGTGACGAAGCGCTTCTTGTCCGGCTGGCCCTTGTTCAGCCAGTAGTGAAAGCTCATCTTCAGCGCCACTTCGATGCACGATGAGCCGTTGTCGGCGTAGAACACCCGGTCCAGGCCGTCTGGGGTCATGGCGACCAGACGCTCGGACAGTTCGATCACCGGCTGATGGCTGAAGCCTGCGAGGATCACATGCTCCAATTGGTCGACCTGATCCTTGATGCGCTGGTTGATACGCGGATTGGCGTGACCAAAGACATTGACCCACCAGGAGCTGACCGCGTCCAGGTAGCGCTTGCCCTCGAAGTCCTCCAGCCACACGCCTTCGCCGCGCTTGATCGGGATCAGCGGTAGCTGCTCGTGGTCTTTCATCTGGGTGCAGGGGTGCCACAGGACCCTGAGGTCACGTTGCATCCACTGATCGTTGAGGCCCATGGGCACTTCTCCTGGCGACGCGGCTTGGTTTGACCGCGTAAGCCTAAGCAAAGGTGCCGGGCATCACAACCGTGTTCAGGCTCAATGCCGCAGGAGGGGCCTCCAGCTGAGGGCTGGAATGTGCAGGGTGCTGGCCTGCTTGGTGGAGATGGTCAGCCTGCGAAATGGCCCCAGCAGCAACTGGCGAGTAGGCGTGCTGGCGTATACCCCCGGAACGTACTCAGTGCCCGATTGGCCACTGAGGGTGAGCCAGTACAGCGGTGGCGCGTCGAGCAGATCGGGGCTGAGGCCTAAGTAGTCGCATTCGATCAGGTCGTCTTCGTCCAGCCCGGGGCAGTCGCTAACCACATAGAAATCGAGCATTACGCAATCGATTTCCTTACCGAAGTCGATCTGCAGGTCGTTGTTTTCACCAATCACCAGTTCAGTGCCGGGATTGCCCTGGAAATCTTGGTAAAGCCCCGCGTATGAGGTGCAGTTGGAGGTTATGCTCAAGCCACTGTTGCCCTGCCAGATGTCGTGGGGTTTGAAGTGATGAGGCTGCATGCGGGCAAAGTGCTGATGGCATTCCATGCATCAATTTCCATTGGGACTTGGGTGCTGCCACTTTCCACTGCATGCGCCGATTCTGGCTACTGACAAAAATGCCAGTTGCATAAACGACTTGTCGTCGCTCCGCTGGCAGGGTGCCCAAGGGTGACGTATTCTTAACGCATCATCCTGGGGCGTCCCTTCCCCCGATCTCATAAACCTATTTCAACCGGAGTTCGCCGACATGGCTGCTGCTTGGGTGCGCCTGTGCGCGTTGCTATTGATTGGTGTGTCCAGTGGCGCCGCAATCGCCAAGGACAAGACACCTACTGCGATTGTGGTAGGCGGCGGCCTGGCAGGCCTGACCGCAGCCTACGAACTGCAAAACAAGGGTTGGCAAGTGACTTTGCTCGAAGCCAAGTCGGGGATGGGCGGCCGCTCGGGGCTGGCCACCAGCGAATGGATCGGCAACGGCAAGGCGCAGCCAGTCCTCAACCAATATGTCGACCGTTTCAAGCTTGAAACACTGCCAGCGCCGGAGTTCGTGCGAACGCCGGGTTACCTGATCGACGGCGAGTACTTCAACGCCACTGACCTGGCCACCAAGCAACCTGCCACCGCCGAGGCGCTCAAGCGTTACGAGAAGACCCTCGATGACCTCGCCCGCTCGATCGACGATCCGCTGAACCCGCAGGCCAACAGTACGCTGTTCGCCCTCGACCAGATCAACGTCTCGACCTGGCTCGACAAGCTGCAACTGCCAACCACCGCCCGGCAGCTGATCAACCAGCAGATCCGTACCCGTTACGACGAGCCATCGCGCCTGTCGTTGCTGTATTTCGCCCAGCAGACCCGCGTCTACCGCGGTGTCAGCGACCGCGACCTGCGTGCCGCACGCCTGCCAGGCGGCAGCCCGGTGCTGGCCCAGGCCTTCGTCAAGCAACTCAAGACCATCAAGACCAGTTCGCCAGTGACTTCCATCGTCCAGGACAAGGACGGCGTTACCGTCAAGGTCGGTAGCGTCGGCTATCAGGCGGACTACCTGGTGCTGGCGGTGCCGCTGCGGGCGCTGGCCAAGATCCAGATGACTCCAGGCCTGGACAGCAAGCACCTGGCCGCGCTCAAGGGCACCAACTACGGCTGGCGCGACCAACTGATGCTCAAGTTCAAGACGCCGGTGTGGGAAAGCCGCGCGCGGATGTCTGGCGAGATCTTCAGTAACGCAGGCCTCGGCATGCTGTGGATCGAGCCTGCGCTCAAGGGTGGGGCCAACGTGGTGATCAACCTGTCTGGCGATAACGCCCGCCTGTTGCAGGCGTTTGGCGATAAGCAGATGGTCGATCAGGTGCTGATTCGCCTGCACGCGTTCTATCCACAAGCCCGTGGCGCCTTCATGGGCTACGAAGTCAAACGCTACAGCACCGATGCTGGCACCGGTGGCGCTTACCTGGCCTATGGCCCAGGGCAGATCAGCAAGTACTGGCGCCTGTGGGAGCGTCCGGTGCAGCGCGTAGCCTTTGCCGGTGAACACACCGACGCCTTGTACCCAGGCACGCTGGAAGGCGCGCTTCGCAGTGGTCAGCGCGCTGCCGGGCAGGTCCAGGACTTGCTCGCCGGCAAGTCGTTCGACCCAGCCAAGGCCGTGCCGATTGCCGCTGCAGCGACAGCCGGTGCGGTGGCGGCGAAGGATAAGGGCGGGTTCTTCTCGAACCTGTTCGGCGGTTCTTCCGATAAATCCGACAAGGCACCCGCCAAGGCCGAGCCGGTGACCGCAAAGGAGGCTGAAGGGGGTAAACCGGGCTTCTTCTCGCGCCTGTTCGGTGGCAGTGCCAAGCCTGAAGTGAAGGCTGCGCCAATTGCCAAGGCTGCCGAGGTTGCGCCGGTTTCTGCCCCTGCGCCTGCTCCTGTTGCTCCAGCGCCTGTGGCCAAGGAACAGCCAGTCAAACCGGCTGCCAAAGCCGCGCCTGCCAAGCATGCTCCGGCGCACAAGCCGGCAGCGAAGTCTGAGGCGGCGAAGAAGGCAGCCAGCAAGCCTGCGCCAGTGAAGAAGGCGACAGTCAAGTCTGAGCCGGTAAAAAAGCCGGTGGCCAATACTCAGGCCAAGGCTGGCTGATTCACTCTTTGGGCTGCTTTACAGCCCATTGCGAGGCAAGCCCTCACCTACAGGTTTACCCCATACCCTGTAGGTGCGGGCTTGCCTCGCGATGGGCCTCCTGTATTCAGCATCATCCCTTCCTGACGAATTTCCGCTATGGTTAATCTTTCCTTAATAGCCAATGCACACAATACATATCGTAAAAATCGATCATCCGAGTCAGATTTTTCCGCTTTTATTCGATACGTTACGCGATAGTCTGTGCACAGCTTTCACGGGGAAATACGCCAACATGCAAGTTCGTAACTCACCTTCTCGCTATGGCCTGGTCAGCATCGTCATGCACTGGGGTGTGGCTTTGGCAGTCTTCGGTCTGTTTGGCTTGGGCTTGTGGATGGTAGGCCTGGACTACTACAGCCCTTGGCGCAAATCCGGCCCTGATCTGCACAAAAGCATCGGCTTGGTGCTGATGGCGGTGATGTTGCTGCGTGTGCTCTGGCGCTTCATCAGCCCGCCGCCACCGGCGCCGGCCAACCATGGGGCATTCACCCGCATGGCCGCCAAGCTGGGGCATCTGGCGCTGTACCTGGGACTGTTCGCGGTGATGATCGCCGGTTACCTGATCTCTACCGCCGATGGCGTCGGCATTCCGGTGTTTGGCCTGTTCGAAGTGCCAGCGCTGGTCAGTAACCTGCCCGACCAGGCAGATACCGCTGGCGAGATCCATTTTTATCTGGCCTGGGGCCTGGTGATTTTCGCCGGCTTGCATGGTCTGGCAGCACTGAAACACCATTTCATCGACCGTGACGCGACCCTGATCCGCATGCTGGGCCGCAAAGCTTGACTCTCAACCTCAATTGCAAGGAATAGAAAGGATGTTGAAAAAGACTTTTGCCGCTTTGGCGCTCGGTACCGCTCTGCTCTCTGCTGGCCAGGTCATGGCTGCCGAGTACAAGATCGATAAAGAAGGCCAGCACGCGTTCGTTGACTGGAAAATCAGCCACCTGGGCTACAGCTTCATTCACGGTACCTTCAAGGACTTCGATGGCAACTTCACTTGGGACAGCGCCAAGCCTGAAGCCAGCAAGATCAGCGTCGATCTGAAAACCGCCAGCCTGTGGTCCAACCACGCTGAGCGTGACAAGCATATCGCCAGCGCTGACTTCCTCGACGTGAAGAAGTACCCAGAAGCCAAGTTCGTTTCCACCGCAGTCAAATCGACCGGTGACAAGACTGCCGACGTGACCGGCGACCTCACCCTGCACGGCGTGACCAAGCCTGTTACCTTCAAGGCTGTGTTCAACGGTGAAGGCAAGGATCCATGGGGCGGCGAGCGCGCTGGCTTCAACGCCAAGACCACGCTGAACCTGAACGACTTCGGCATCAAGGGCCCAGGCCCAACTTCGCAAACCCTCGACCTGGACATCAGCGTCGAAGGCGTCAAGCAGAAGTAATACGCTGCTCCAGACATGAAAAAGCCGCCCCGTGGGGCGGCTTTTTCATGTCTGCGTGATCCGAATCAGCGATTGCGGGTCAGCAGGGCCGGGCGCTCGCCACGCGGGCGGCTCGGCAGATCGTCCAGCTGCTCAGGCGTTGGATAACGGTCGAGCTTGGATTCCTTGCGGATGATCACTGGCTGGTTTTGCGATTCACGCGGATTGCGAACCGCTGGCTCCTGACGCGAACCCTCGTCGCGACCCGCCGAGCGGTTGCGACCTGGGTTGCCATCACGGCGAGCACCGCCATTGTTGCTGTTGTTGCGCGGACGTTTCTCGCCCGAGCCCTGGCGTGGCTGGCCGCCGTTATTGCTGCGGCCCTGATTTTGCCCGCCAGCACCTGCGCCGCGTTGGCCGCTGCCTTGCGCCTGACCCTGGCCAGCAGCGCCACCTGGGCGACGGTTGCGGCCTTGGTTCTTGGCGTTCTGGTAGGGGCTGACGTAGTCGGCGCGGTTGCCGAAGTTATCCACTTCGTCGTCCAGGAACTCGTCGGGTGCGCGGTTGGCCGGCACTGGCGGAACACGGCTTTCACCCTGGCCAGCCTGCTGCTGACGCGGTTTGCCGTCACGCGACCTGCGCGGCTGCTGTTGCTGCTTGTCGGCGGATTTGCTCTTTTCGGCCGACTTTTCAGCTGCCTGGGGCTTGGCCTTGCCTTTATCCTTGCCCTTGTCTTTGCGCCCGCCATTGCTGTCTTTGCCAGCTTCGCCGCGCGACTGGTTACGACCGCCGCGACCGGTGTTTTGCGGGCGCTCGCGCACCTCTGGCTTTTCAGCTTCAACCTGGCTGGCATCAAAGCCCATCAGGTCGCCATCGGGGATTCTCTGACGGGTGACGCGCTCGATGCTCTTGAGCAGTTTCTCTTCGTCTGGCGCGACCAGCGAGATGGCTTCACCGGAGCGCCCGGCACGGCCAGTACGGCCAATGCGGTGAACGTAGTCTTCCTCGACATTGGGCAGCTCGAAGTTGACCACGTGCGGCAGCTGGTCGATATCTAGGCCACGGGCGGCAATGTCGGTGGCAACCAGGATACGTACGGTGTTGGCCTTGAAGTCGGCCAGGGCCTTGGTGCGTGCGTTCTGGCTCTTGTTACCGTGGATCGCGGCGGCAGGTAGGCCGTGCTTTTCCAGGTACTCGGCCAGGCGGTTGGCACCGTGCTTGGTACGGGTGAACACCAGCACCTGTTCCCAGGCGCCGAGGGTGATCAGGTGCGCCAGCAGGGCACGCTTGTGGCTGGCCGGCAGGCGATAGACGCGTTGCTCGATCCGTTCGACCGTGGTGTTCGGCGGCGTGACCTCGATGCGCTCGGGGTTGTGCAGCAGTTTGTCGGCAAGGTCGGTAATGTCTTTGGAGAACGTCGCCGAGAACAGCAGGTTCTGGCGCTTGGCTGGCAAGCGCGCCAAGACCTTCTTGACGTCATGGATGAAGCCCATGTCGAGCATGCGGTCGGCTTCATCGAGTACCAGTATCTCGACATGGGACAAGTCGACCTTGCCCTGGCCAGCCAGGTCCAGCAGGCGACCGGGGCAGGCGACCAGGACGTCGACGCCCTTGGCCATGGCCTGAATTTGCGGGTTCATGCCGACGCCGCCGAAGATGCAGGCGCTGACCAGGCTGAGGTCGCGGGCATACACCTTGAAGCTGTCGTGGACCTGAGCCGCCAGTTCGCGGGTCGGGGTCAGGACCAGTACCCGCGGTTGACGCGGGCCGTGGCGCAGGGACTTGTCGGGGTGGCCACCCGGGAACAGGCGCTCAAGAATCGGTAGGGCGAAACCGCCGGTCTTACCGGTACCAGTCTGGGCGGCAACCATCAGGTCGCGGCCTTGCAACACGGCGGGAATGGCCCGCTGTTGCACCGGGGTGGGCTGGGTATAGCCCGCTGCCTCGATAGCGCGGACAAGAGCCTCGGAGAGACCGAGGGAAGCAAAGGACATGGGCAATCCTGTTCTCGTGGGGGCTAGGCCCTATGGGGTGATCTGCCTGGCGCGACGGGCATCTGAGGGATGCGATCGCGTCCGGTCCAGCTGGGCGTTCACTGCGCATCCGGGAGGCGGCGGGCGTGCATTTGAGGTGCATGGCCGACGGTCGAGATGCCTACTGCGAGGCCGAGCGTCCGGGCGTGAGCCGGGCGGGAAGGCCCGAGTATAACAGAGCTAACGCAGCGTGCCGCGTTCCTGCTGCTCAATGGCGTCATCAAACCGCTCGGCGTCGCCCGCATAGCGCGCGCTGATGGCGGCGTAGGCGGGCTCGCGCTTGAACTGGCGTAGTTCGTCGGCGAACGCTTGAGCGAGTTTCTGCCGTCCAGGCTTCTGCGCAAGCCCCAAATACTGCGCGTGACGGCTGATCAGCAACGGCTGCTCCTCGACTTGCTGCAGCAACCCCAATTGATGGCGCAGGAAGCGGCCGACCTGGCGATCGGTCACCAGCGCATCGATGCGCCCTAGCATCAGCTTGCCGAAGTTGGCTTCATGAGTGGGCGCGGCTTCGCGCTTGAACAGCGGGGACTCGTTGAAATGCGGGCCGTAGGCATAACCGGGTGAGATGCCAACGGTCAGGCCGGCAAGGTCGTGCAGGTGGGTGATCAGTGGTCGTTGGGCGCGTTTGCGAAACACTACGAATTCAACATTCGATAGCGGTTCGTCTGGGTAGATCATGTAGCTCTTACGCGTGTCTATCTGGAAGATGTCGAGCACACCGTCGACCTGGCCCTGCTCGACCATCGCCAGGCAGCGCTTCCAGGGCAGGAACTGCCAGTCGACCTCGATGCTCAGGCGCTTGAACACTTCCCGTGAGACTTCGTAGTCGATGCCTTTCGGTTGGCCGTTTTCCTGATAGATGTAGGGTGCCCAGTCATCGGATACCAGGCGCAGGCGCTCGGCCTGAGCCAATGAACTCAGGCAGACAAGCAGCAGAAAGCCAAGAAGGCGGGCGAGGTCTGGCATGGCCGCAGAGTACGCGCTAAGTGAAAACGTGACCAGTGCAGCCTGGCCACGTTGAGTGCAGAGTCAGGCTCGCGAATCCTTGAGCAGATGGCGCTCGACTTCTTTGTGCTGGCGACCCAGTGACAAGCGCAAGCCAGGCTGGCGCAGGCATTGGCGCAATTGCTCTGCTTCCATTCGACCATGGCGCTCGTGCAGGTTCTCCAGGGCCTTGTCCCACCATGCCGGGGCGCAAGCTCGGTCGAACTCATTGGCATAGGCGTAGCAGCCATACAGCAATTCACGGGCGAACTGGCGCTGATGGCTGGGCAGGGTCAGGCTCATGGCCTTGTAGCCCAGCCGGTGCAGGGCCGGAGGTCGGGGCAGTTGATCGTTGACTAGGTACACATCGGCCAGTGCCGCTTCACTGAGCGGGTCGTCACCGTGCTTGTGCAGCCAGGCTTGGATCTTCGCCCGGAACTGCGCCTTGCGGCTCCAGTAGTGATGGATCACGTCGGTACATTCGGCGAGCTCAAGGGTGCGATAGGCGGCGACCGCCAGGCAGAACTCTTCCAGGGTGTAGGCCTGGCGAGCCTGCGGGTAGTACTCGTCCATCAAGGCGATGGAGTGATCGAGCGTCGCTGCATCAGCCGCGGTCAGGCCGATTACCCCGGAGTTGACCAGCGGCATCTGCGTGTCGGCCAACCCGCGTGCTTGCAGGGCCTGATGCAGGCTCTTGTACAGCTGGCAGTCGGGGTTCGCGCCATAGCGCGCGCCAATGGCGTTGCACAGCAGCGTGCCGGTCTTGATGCGACGGAACAGCTGCATCGGCGATTGGCGGAAGAAGGTATCGGTGTCGATCAACACCGCCAGCGGGTGCTGCTCAAGCAGTTGGCGCATCAGCACATGCTTGCTGCGAAAATGATAACCATGCGGCTGGTTCCAGGCTTTGCGCGTTGCTTCATCCAGCACATGGACGACAACTGGCAGCTTGGCGTAGGGCTCGGGAGAGTCAGTGTAGACCTGGATATCGATCGCTTCATCGGGTGTCTGGCGCAAATGTGCCAGGGCGCTGACGATGCTGAAGCAGGCTTCCTGGTGGTAGGTGGCCGGGCCGAATGCGAGGTAAACCAGTTGAGGCTTGGAGGGATGTTGGAGGTGCATTCCGTGCAGTAACCTATCGAGGAGCCAAAATGAATAAGGCTTTAGCCTAAGCTAAAGCCTTTTTCATGTCCTCATATTCTTGTTACCGGCGATTGACGGTCAACGAGGAAGCTTGAGGTTGTTCCAGATCGCCAGGCTCGCTTCGGCCTGGTTCAGGGTATAGAAGTGCAGCCCTGGAGCGCCGCCTTGCAGCAGTTGCTCGCACATGCGGCTGATCACTTCCTCGCCGAACGCCTGGATGCTGGCGGTATCGTCGCCGTAGGCTTCCAGTTGCTTGCGAATCCAGCGTGGCAGCTCAGCGCCACAGGCGTCTGAGAAGCGCGCCAGCTTGCTGTAGTTGGTGATCGGCATGATGCCGGGCACAACCGGGATGTCGACGCCCATCTGCTGCACGCGCTCGACGAAGTAGAAGTAGCTGTCGGCGTTGAAGAAGTACTGGGTGATGGCGCTGTCGGCGCCAGCCTTGACCTTGTGCACGAAGTTGGCCAGGTCAGCCTCGAAGTTGGGCGCCTGCGGGTGCATCTCCGGGTAGGCGGCCACTTCCAGGTGGAAGTGATCGCCGGTTTCCTGGCGGATGAACTCGACCAGGTCGCTGGCGTAGCGCAGTTCGCCCGAGGCCATGCCCATGCCCGAAGGCAGATCGCCACGCAGGGCGACGATGCGCTTGATGCCGGCCGCTTTGTATTCGCCAAGCAGTGCGCGCAGGTCGGCCTTGGTGTCACCCACGCACGACAGGTGCGGAGCGGCAGGGACTTTCACTTCGCTTTCCAGCTGCAGCACGGTATTGAGCGTGCGGTCACGGGTCGAGCCGCCAGCGCCGTAGGTGCAGGAGAAGAAGTCGGGGTTGTAGCTGGCCAACTCACGGGCAACGCCCATCAGCTTTTCATGGCCGGCTTCGGTCTTGGTCGGGAAGAATTCGAAACTGTAACGGCGTTCTTGGGACATCACTCGTTCCTCAGCTGCAAGCGTCAGGCCGCAAGCTGCAAGTCAAAGCCAGACCGGTAGAGGCCGGTCTGGCTTGGGCATCGTTCAAGATTCAAGAGCTACAGGTTTCAAGCGGCTTGGCACTATCTGCCTTTTCTTGCCGCTTGAAACGTGCAGCTTGCCGCTTAGTAGCGGTAGGCGTGCGGCTTGAACGGGCCTTCGACGGTCACACCGATGTACTCGGCCTGCTGCTGGGTCAGTTGGGTGACCACGCCGCCGAAGCCGCGGACCATTTCCAGGGCCACTTCTTCGTCGAGTTTCTTCGGCAGCACTTCCACGGTCAGGCGCTCGGCTTTCTGGGCAGGCGACAGGTCGGCGTACTTCTGGTTGAACAGGAAGATCTGCGCCAGTACCTGGTTGGCGAACGAGCCATCCATGATGCGGCTTGGATGGCCAGTGGCGTTGCCCAGGTTGACCAGGCGGCCTTCGGCCAGCAGGATCAGGTAGTCGTCGTTCTGCGGATCGAAATCGCCAGCGCCGGTACGGTGAATCTTGTGCACCTGCGGCTTGACCTCTTCCCAGGCCCAGTTCTTGCGCATGAAGGCGGTGTCGATTTCGTTGTCGAAGTGGCCGATGTTGCAGACCACGGCGCGCTTCTTCAGGGCCTTGAGCATGTTGGCGTCGCAGACGTTGACGTTACCGGTGGTGGTAACGATCAGGTCGATCTTGCCCAGCAGGGCCTTGTCGACGCTGGCTTCGGTGCCGTTGTTGATACCGTCGATGAACGGCGAGACCAGCTCGAAGCCGTCCATGCAGGCTTGCATGGCGCAGATCGGGTCGACTTCGGAAACCTTGACGATCATGCCTTCCTGACGCAGCGACTGGGCCGAGCCCTTGCCCACGTCACCGTAGCCGATGACCAGCGCTTGCTTGCCCGACAGCAGGTGGTCGGTGCCGCGCTTGATGGCATCGTTGAGGCTGTGACGGCAGCCGTACTTGTTGTCGTTCTTGCTCTTGGTGACCGAGTCGTTGACGTTGATCGCCGGGACTTTCAGCTCGCCCTTGGCCAGCATGTCGAGCAGGCGGTGAACGCCGGTGGTGGTTTCCTCGGTGACGCCGTGGACGCGATCCAGCACTGCTGGGTACTTCTTGTGCAGCAGCTCGGTCAGGTCACCACCGTCGTCGAGGATCATGTTGGCGTCCCATGGCTGGCCATCCTTGAGGATGGTCTGCTCCAGGCACCACTCGTACTCTTCTTCGGTCTCGCCTTTCCAGGCGAACACCGGGATACCGGCAGCGGCGATGGAAGCGGCGGCCTGGTCCTGGGTGGAGAAGATGTTGCAGGACGACCAGCGCACTTCGGCACCCAGGGCAACCAGGGTTTCGATCAGCACGGCGGTCTGGATGGTCATGTGGATGCAGCCCAGGATCTTCGCACCCTTGAGCGGTTGCTCTTCGAGGTACTTGCGACGCAGGCCCATCAGTGCAGGCATTTCCGATTCAGCGATGATGGTTTCGCGACGACCCCAGGCGGCCAGGGAGATGTCAGCGACTTTGAAATCGGTAAAACCAGCAGGCGTGTTTACAGCGCTCATCAAGAGCCTCCATTCGTAGTGTGCGAATGGGCGCCGTTGTGCGTTGAGCGTCCGCATGGCGGACAACGCCCCAACCGAGCCTGACAGGCCGAGCCTGCTGCAGCGCCCCTCGGATGGGTGGCGGGCATGGCCCCGCAGCGGGTGGCCATGTGAAACGGCGCAGATTATAGCCGGGGTGGGCTATCAGACCCAAGGTTTTCTGTCGATTAATCGAGACGATAGTCGATGGGTAATGGAGAGCGGCGGCAGGCTCTGCCATCATGACTGCACGTAAGCCAAGCCGTCAGGAGCAATGATGAACTTCCACACCCGCAAGTGGGTTAAACCCGAAGACCTCAACCCTAATGGCACGCTGTTCGGTGGCAGCCTGCTGCGCTGGATCGACGAAGAGGCGGCGATCTACGCCATCGTCCAACTGGGCAACCAGCGCGTGGTCACCAAGTACATGTCGGAAATCAACTTCGTCAGCGCTTCGCGTCAGGGCGACATCATCGAGCTGGGCATCACCGCCACCGAGTTTGGCCGCACCTCGATCACCCTCAAGTGTGAAGTGCGTAACAAGATCACCCGCAAGAGCATCCTGACCGTGGACAAGATGGTCTTCGTCAACCTGGGCGATGATGGCCTGCCCGCGGCGCACGGGCGGACGCAGATCAAGTATGTGCAGGATCAGTTCCCGGATACCGCCGTCGAATAAGCGGCTGGCGTGGGGCTTGGGCTATAGGGGCGGGAGCGGGCTCGCCCCGCGATGCGAGGGTGAACCCACCGCTGCCATCGCCAGGCAAGCCCGCTCCCACGAGTCCAACAAATCGCTCTTTCAGGGCTGGGCGGTAACGCCACGGACCACGCGGCCGATGCTCAAGCCCTGAATCAGGATCGAAGACAGCACCACGATGTAAGTGATCGACAGCAACAGGTCGCGCTCATCACCTACTGGCAGCGACAGCGCCAGAGCCACCGATACCCCACCGCGCAAACCACCCCAGGTCAGTACCCGCACCGTGCCCTTGGGCACGCTACGCCAGCGGCGCAGCAGGACGATCGCCGGCGCCACGGTCAGCAAACGCGACATCAACACCGCCACCGCCAGCACGCTGCCGGCCGCCAGGTGCAGCCAGTTGAACGGCAGCAGCAACAGCTCCAGGCCGATCAGGGCGAACAGCAGCGCGTTGAGCATGTCGTCGATCAGCTCCCAGAAGCCGTCCATGTAGCGCCGGGTCATGTCGTTCATCGCCAGGTTGCGCCCCAGGTTGCCGATGATCAGACCGGCCACCACCATGGCGATTGGCGCCGAAACGTGCAGCTCGTAGCACATCGCCGAACCACCGATGACCAGCGCCAGGGTCAGCATGACCTCGACCTGGTACTGCTCGATGCTCTTGAT
The DNA here is from genome assembly GCF_044900155.1 of Pseudomonas sp. NPDC088890. Taxonomy (NCBI): domain Bacteria; kingdom Pseudomonadati; phylum Pseudomonadota; class Gammaproteobacteria; order Pseudomonadales; family Pseudomonadaceae; genus Pseudomonas; species Pseudomonas sp. NPDC088890. Next base: position 251,431 of record NZ_JBJDNG010000008.1, read on the forward strand.
CATGCGGTAGGTCGCGTAGCCGATCAGGCCGCCAAAGGCGATGCCGCCCAGTGCTTCGCGGGCAAACAGAATGGCGGTCTCGGAAACGCTCGGCGTCTCGCCGAGCTGGACGATCCCCAGCAACACGGTAAACACCACAACCGCCGTGCCGTCATTGAACAGCGACTCGCCGACGATGGTGGTTTTCAGTGGTTTCGATGCATTGGCGGTGCGCAGGGCGCCGAGCACCGCGATCGGGTCGGTCGGCGAAATCAGCGCGCCAAACAGCAGGCAGTAGATCAGGCTGACCTGCCAGCCGAACAGGGCAAATACCCAGTGGGCCAGAAAGCCGATGACCACGGTGGCGATCAACACGCCGATGGTCGCCAGTAGGCCGATGGGCCAGCGGTAACTGCGCAGGTCGCCGAGGTTGACGTGCAAGGCGCCGGCAAACAGCAGGAATGACAGCATCCAGTGCATCAGCAGATCGTTGAAGTCGATCTGGTTCATCAGGCCTTCGACGCGCTCTTCCAAGCCGGGGAAACCGATCAGGCTCAAGCCCTGGAGAATCAAGGAGAACAATAGCGCCGTCACCATCACGCCGATGGCGGGTGGCAGGCCGATGAAACGGTAATTGACGTAGGTGAGAAGGGTGGTCAGGCAGATAAACGCGGCAACAAGTTCAAGCATCCCAAATCCTGTAAAGAGTGGCTTCCGAGTCGTAACCCGAATCGCTCGGGCAGTTGTTTGATGGCCTGGCGAGGGTTTCGGGACACACCCTCTGACCGGAAATCTCCGATTCGTTCAGAAACAGGTGCCGCTATGCGGCCCCAAAGATCGACAGGAAACCGCTATATTTGTGCCCTCATCCGCCACAGGCCACCCCGGCTCTCTGCAAGGAATACAGCGTGTTGGCAACCTCCCTCGTGCTCATCGCAGCCCTCCTGCACGCCACCTGGAACACCCTGATCAAATTCAGTGGCGAGCGCCTGCTGGTGATCGCCAGCATGGATGCGGTGGCCCTGGTGTTCGCCCTCGCGGCCGTCGCTTTCGTCGACTTCCCGCCCGCTGAAATCTGGCCCTGGCTGGTCGCCTCGGCGCTTGCCGAGCAGCTCTACCGGGTACTGCTGATCAAGGCCTACCGCGTCGGCGACCTGGGCCTGGTCTATCCTCTGATGCGCGGCCTGTCGCCTTTGGTCGTGCTGGGCCTGACCCTGGCATTCGCCGGAGAAACACTGAGCCAGCAGCAGATCATTGGCATCCTGCTGATCCCCTGCGGTATGGCTTGCTTGTTGTGGCAGGGCGGAGGCGGTGAACGTCTGCCTTGGTCGATGCTGCCGGTAGTGGCGCTAATTGGTCTGTGCATCGGCTGTTACACCTGGTTCGACGGCCAGGCAGTGCGTTTGTGGGGCCAGCCCTGGGATTACCTTGTCTGGCTGACCTTGCTCAGCGCCTGGCCGTTTCCGCTGCTGGCCAGCGTGGCGAGGCGTGCGCCGTTCGCGCTGTTCTGGCGCACGCAATGGCGGTTGGGGTTGGCGGTGGGCTTGTGTGTGTTGTTCAGCTACGCCCTGGTGCTGTGGGCCATGCACCTGGGGTCGGTGGCCGAGGCTGCGGCGCTGCGTGAGCTGAGTGTGATCCTGGTGGTGCTGTTGGGGATGCGCTACCTCAAAGAACCTTTTGGCGGCCCGAGGCTCTTAGCATGCGGGCTGGTCCTGGCGGGCATGCTGGTGATGAAGCTCTGATCCCGATCATTTCGAACAAGGAGTCCTGTCCATGACCGTTGCCCTGTGGTGCATTCTGATTGCCCTGATCCTGCCGCCGCTGTGTGCGCTGATCGCCAAGCTCAGCAGCGGGCGATTCGGCCTTAAGGACAATCACGATCCGCGAGCCTTTCTCGACACGCTGTCGGGCCTGCCACGGCGTGCCCATGCCGCGCAGCAGAACAGCTATGAAGCGTTTCCGGCGTTCGCGGCGGCGGTGCTGGTGGCGGATATCGTCGGCAATGCCGAACAGGTGACGCAGGACGTGCTGGGGGTGATGTACATCACCAGCCGGTTGCTCTACATCATTTGCTACCTGGCGGACTGGGCGGCGTTGCGCTCGCTGGTGTGGTTTGCCGGGCTGGCGTTGATTGTGTCGTTCTTCGTGGTTTCGGTCTGACATCGAGTCGCGCTTTTCGCGGGTAAACCCGCTCCTAGAGGCACCCCGTTGACCTTGAAGCCAGCGCAGTCCCTGTGGGAGCGGGCTTGCCCGCGAAAAGGTCACCGCAAAATCAGAGGACTTTCGGCACTTCAGGCAATGGTTTGCCTTTAGGCCAAAGCATCCAGATCTGTCCCTGCTGCTTCATGTTACCCGCTAGTTCACCGGCCTCAGGCCCGGTGCCCCAGAACAGGTCCGCACGCACCTCGCCGGTAATTGCACCGCCGGTGTCCTGTGCGCCCACTGGCCGCACCACTGGCGTGCCGTCCGGGCGCGTGGTGGACAACCACAGCAAGCTGCCCAGCGGAATCACCTTACGGTCGATGGCCACGCTGTACCCCGCAGTCAGCGGCACGTTGAGCGAACCGCGCGGGCCTTCGTTGCTGTCCGGGCGAGTGCTGAAGAAAACATAGCTGGGGTTGCTGGCCAGCAGCTCCGGCACCCGTTGTGGATTGGCCTGGGCCCAGGCATGAATGGCGCCCATGCTCACGTCTTCCTTCTTCAACTGACCTTGCTCGATCAGCCAGCGACCAATCGGCCGGTAGGGGTGGCCGTTCTGGTCGGCGTAGCCCAGGCGCAACTGCCGGCCATTTTCCAGCTCGACGCGGCCCGAACCCTGGATCTGCAAGAATTGCAGGTCCATCGGGTCGGTCAGCCAGGCCAGCACCGGCGCTTTGACACCGTCGCGATAGATCGCCTCGGCAGTGTCGTACGGCTTGAGCACCCGGCCTTCAAGGCGGCCACGCAGGCGTTTGCCTTTGAGTTCGGGATAGATGCTGGCCAGGTCGACCACGATCATGTCGTCGGGAATGCCATAAACCGGCACCTGAGCAGCTTCAGTGCGTTCCAGGCTGCCGGGGTAGACCGGCTCGTAATAACCAGTGATCAAGCCATTGGCGTTGTTCTCGGCCGAGCGCAGGCCATACACCTGCAGGTTCTGCTGGAGGAAGGCACGTGCTTGGGCGGCATCGTCCGGAATCCGCTGCGCTGCTTCGCAGGTCGGCGCCCAGACCGGGTCACGCTTGAGCTTCTCGCAGCCATTGCGCCAGGCCACGAAGCCTGCCAGCAAGTCGGCATCGCTGACACTGGGCAGGTCTTTCCAGGTGGCGGGGGCGTAGGTGGCCACGGCATGGGGTTCGGGTTTGGCGCTTTCGCCGCCGTTGCAGCCGGCCAGCAGGGCCAGGGCGGGGAGTGCCCAGGCGAGATGGCGCAGAGCAGATTTCATGGCTGAATCCTTGAGCGGGCGAGCGCGTGGCTGCCCCTGTTTTTCGTAAGGGTATTGGTGTTTGTCGAGCAGGCGAGGATACTGTCGGCCCTATTCCGATGCCAATGTGACCGTGATGTTCAAATGTTTCACCGTGCTGCTGCTGGTCAGCGTGTCCCTGGTGGGCTGCGACCGTGTCGATCCTAACTCACCGCTGGGGCAGCGCAAGGCGATCTTCAAGCAGATGCTCAAGACCAGCGAAGACATGGGCGGCATGCTGCGTGGGCGCTTACCCTTCGATGGCGGCAAGTTCGCCGACGGCGCGCTGAAGCTCGATAGCCTGGCCCATGCGCCATGGCAGCACTTTCCACAAGTGCAGGATGAGGGCGACAGCAGTGCCCGGGCCGAGGTTTGGCAGCGGCAGGCGCGTTTTGAGGATCTGGCGCGGCAGTTGGAAAGTGTCACCGCGCAATTGGTAGGTGTGACGCGTACTCAACCGCTGGAAATGGCGCAATTGAAGGCACCGATGGACAAGGTCGAAGCCGCCTGCAAGGCCTGTCATAGCGAGTTTCGCAACCACTGACAGCGCCGTAATGCTGTTCACTTAAGATTCTGGGGCCGCTTTGCGCCCCTTCGCGGCGGTTCGGCGCTCCGACAAGCCCGCTCCCACAGGTATAGCGCCGCTCGGACGGTCGGCGCCGTACCTGTGGGAGCGGGCTTGCCCGCGAAGGGCCGCAAAGCGGCCCCAAAGCAGGCGACAAGGGCCTTAAGTGAACAGCATTACTGTAGGGGCTATTTATCCAGCTCGGCCTGCGCCTGTTTCAGCTCGGCTTCAGATTCCGCCAGCTTGCTCTGGCGCTTGGCAATCTTGCCTGGGTCGCCCTTGGCTTGCGCCTGTTTGAGGTCCGCCCGGCGCTCTGCAACTTCAGCCTCGGCCTTGTCGATTTTTGCTTGGCGCTCCGCGCGCAAGCCTTCATCGGTACAGTGCTCGGTATTCTCTTTCAGCGCTTTTTGCAGTCCGCGTACTTCGCCGGAGTTCTGCCGGGATTGGGCTTGCTGCAACTGCTGCTCGATGGCATCACGTTTGGCCGCGCAGCCAGTCAGGCCGGGGCTGAGGATCTGCGCCGCTTGCAGCGAGCCCGCCGGCAAGAAAGCTAAGGTACTCAGCAAGGCCAGGGTAGACAGCTGTTTCATGGGGCCTCCTATACAGGGTAATGGCAACAAAAAGTGTAAGGGCATAGTGCGCTCAACGCTTTGCTCCGTGAACCCAGTAACGGCAAATATGGCCCCTTTTCAGACGGCTCCTACAGCTTTAGTGGCATCGATTGATTGAAATCAACGCTCCAGCTCGTCCAGCGCGCTCTGCAGTTCTTTCTTCGATTCGGCGAGCTTGTCCTTGCGCTTGTTGATCTTCTCGGCATCGCCTTTCTTCATCGCCTTGTCCAGGTCCTTGGTGCGCTGGTTCACTTCATGGCGGGCATCGAGCACCTTCTGCTCGCGCTCTTTGCGCAGGCTGGCGTCGGTGCAGTGCTCGGTGACTTCGCTCAGGGCCTTCTCCAGACCGGCCTGCTGGGCACTGTTGCCGTGGGCGCGGGCCTGTTCGATCTGTTCGCTGATGGCCTGACGCTTGGCTGCGCAACCGGTCAACCCGGGCTGCTGCTCGGCAGCCAGCGCAGAATGGGCGGACAGGCAGAACACGGCGGACAGGGCGAGGGACGAGAGCAGTTTCATCAGGGACTCCATTCGAAGGCAGGGCAACGGAAAATGAAATGCTGCCCTGAACCGGCAAAATTAGAAACCCTTGATTGCGTGCAGGCGCAATTGCGCGGCCAGTATCTGCACGTCGTCATGCTGGAAGAAAGCGCGCAGTTGCTCGGCCCGGCGGCGGCCGATGCCGGGTTGCGCCAACCATTGCTCGGTATTTCTGGCGGTCAGGGTCGACCAGTCGGAACCCAGGTCGAGATCCTTTGGCGCCGGTACACCGATAGCGCGCAACCAGCGTTGGAAGGGTTGTTGACGGGCTTGCTCGAAGGCCTGCAGCAATTGCCCGGCGCGTTTCTCGCCAATCCCAGGGATGCGCAGCAAGTCGGCGCGCGTCAGATTCAGCCAGTCGTCAAGGTTGCCGACCGCAGCGCTGTCGACCAGCTGCGCCCAGGTCGATGAGCCCAGCTTTGCCATGGCCAAGCCCTGCTTGCTGCTGAGCCAGTTCAAGCGGGCGATAAATTGCTCCCTGCAGCTGTCGCTGTCTTGCCAGCAACTGAGAGGGTGATGCCGAGTGGGGACCGGCGCAGCCACAGGTTCACGATGCAAACTGCGATGCACCACGCTGTCCAGGCGGGGGATGGTCAGCCCCGCCAGGCTCACGGCCACCTGGTCGCCGGGGCGTATGTCCAATGCTTGCCAGCGCGCGAGTGATCCCAGGCTGACCAGGCTGATTCGGCGATCATCCAGGGTCAGCGGCTCAAGGTGCAGCATGGGGGTGATTCGACCTGTCCTGCCGACCCTGAAGCGAACGTTTCGGACCTCAGCCAGCGCTTGCCTGAACGGGTACTTCCACGCTGCGATCCAGTACGGCGGTTTGGCCCGCCAGCGCGCAGCCGGTGGGCGACGGTCCAGACGCAAGATCACCCCGTCGGTGGCGAAGGGCAGCGGCGTGCGATACCAGCGCTGGCGCCAATCAGCGGCCTGCTCGTAAGTGTCGATGGCCACGCTGTAGCGCTGGCTGTCGGCAAAACCCAGTTCTGCCAGCTTGGCCAAGCGTTCGGCCTGGCTGGCGGGGCCTTGCGGCCAATCCCAGACGAACAGCCCGATATTCTGCCCTTGCTCGGCATTGATCTGCTTGCGTGCCAGCAACCCGGCGACAGTCCCTCGGGCATTGAGCCCGCCAGCACTCGCTTGTATATGCTTATCCAGCGCCCAGTACAGCTCGCCTTGCAAAACCATATCGAGCGGCTGTGGCAGTTGCCGAGTCAGGCCGCCTAGCGCTGGGATATGCCGGCTCCAGTCGTGGCCATGGATGCCATCGCCCCGGCTAAGCAATTGCCTCAGGCGGCCCTGGCGGAAGACCAGCGATACTGCGACCCCATCGACCTTGGGCTGAATCCAGATGCCCTGCTTGCCACGCATCCAGCCAGCGACCGCCTGCTCGTTGGCCAGCTTTTCGACGCCGGTGTGCGCGACAGGGTGGGGAATCTGGCCGCGAGCGCTTGCCAGCGGGTTATCGATGGTGTTGAGCGAAAAGCAACTTTGTAGCCAGTGAAAGCGCTGCCGGCTCTGGTCGTACAGTTCATCCGTTACCAGCGAAATGCCGTGGCGATGGTAGTGCTCATCCCATTTGGCCAGTGTGGCTTGCAGTTGCTCACTTTCTTGTCGCCCTCGTTCAGCGGACCAGGTAGGGCAGTCGGCAGCGACGGCTGTGGATAAGTAGACGCTAACTAGAAAACCAACGAGCAGCTTGAGCGACATGGCCAGCATCCTTGCATGGCGGTGTGGAATGCTCAGCCTAGGCAGCCGACGGCGGGTTTGCAGGGCGCAGTTGTCAGCCGATATGTCACAAAAAAGCCCCTGCCGATTACGCGGCAGGGGCTTTCGTCTGTAGCTGTAGGACGCTTACAGGCCGGCAGCGTCACGCAGCGCTTGGGCGCGATCGGTACGCTCCCAGGTGAAGGTGGTGAAGGTGTCGTCGCCGACAGTCTTCTGCTGCGGAGTACGGCCGAAATGGCCATACGCTGCGGTCTCCTGGTACATCGGGTGCAGCAGGTCGAGCATGGTGGTGATGGCGTACGGACGCAGGTCGAAGCACTCACGCACCAGCTGGACGATCTTGTCGTCGGAGATCTTGCCGGTGCCGAAGGTGTTCAGCGAGATCGAGGTAGGCTGCGCCACGCCGATGGCGTAGGACACCTGGATCTCGCAGCGCTCGGCCAGGCCAGCGGCGACGATGTTCTTGGCTACGTAGCGGCCAGCGTAGGCAGCCGAGCGGTCGACCTTGGATGGGTCTTTGCCGGAGAACGCGCCGCCACCGTGACGGGCCATACCGCCGTAGGAGTCGACGATGATCTTGCGACCGGTCAGGCCGCAGTCACCCACTGGGCCGCCAATGATGAACTGGCCAGTCGGGTTGATGTGGAACTGGGTGTCCTTGTGCAGCAGCTCGGCAGGCAGGGTGTGCTTGACGATCAGCTCCATCACCGCTTCCTGGAGGTCTTTTTGCGACACTTCAGGGTTGTGCTGGGTCGACAGGACGACGGCATCGATACCGACTACCTTGCCGCCTTCATAACGGCAGGTGACCTGCGACTTGGCATCCGGACGCAGCCACGGCAGCAGGCCGGACTTGCGCGCTTCGGCCTGGCGCTCGACCAGGCGGTGCGAGAAGCAGATCGGCGCTGGCATCAGCACGTCGGTTTCGTTGCTGGCATAGCCGAACATCAGGCCCTGGTCGCCAGCGCCCTGATCCTCTGGCTTGCTGCGGTCAACGCCTTGGGCAATGTCCACCGACTGCTTGCCGATGATGTTCATCACTGCGCAGGTGGCGCCGTCGAAGCCGACGTCGGAGCTGTCGTAGCCGATGTCGATGATGACTTTACGGACGATTTCTTCCAGGTCGACCCAGGCCGACGTGGTGACTTCGCCGGCGATGATGGCGACACCGGTCTTGACCAGGGTTTCGCACGCGACACGGGCGAATTTGTCCTGGGTGATGATGGCGTCCAGGACCGCGTCCGAAATCTGGTCGGCGATCTTGTCCGGATGCCCTTCGGACACGGACTCGGAGGTGAAAAGGGAGTATTCGCTCATCTCGACGGGTTCCTAAAATTTACCGAATGGTGAGTGTCGCCAGCCGTCCGCTGGAAATGTCGGACCTGAATCTGGAAACCGTTACGCAAGCCCACATAGAGGCTGTCCCCGGGTAGCAGCCCGGCAGCATGGGCCCACTGGGCCAGGTCGTCCTGCTCGAAGCCAAGCCACAGGTCGCCGCAGGCATCGCGCGCCCAACCCTGGTCATGGCTGCACAGCTCGGTGACCAACAGGCTGCCGCCTGCCTTCACCCGTTTGGCCAACTGGCGCAAGGCCAGGGCCGGGTCGCTGAAATGGTGCAAGACCATGTTCAGCACGACGCAGTCGGCTTCCACATCCGTTGCACCCAGTGCATCGGCCAACTGCAGATTTACATTACCCAGGCCTTCACGTTCGCAGACCTGGCGGGCCAGCTCGAGCATGGTCGAGCTGTTGTCCATGGCGGTGACCTGGGCGAAGCGGCGGGCCAGGTCAGGCAGGAAGCCGCCGTCACCGGGGCCCACTTCCAAGGCGCTGGCGGCAGGCCCGAAACTCAGCTTATCGAGCAGCGCCAACAGGCTTTCGCGGTACTGCGGCAGACCGGCGATCAGGTCTTGCTGGGCGCGAAACTTCTCTTCTACACGCAGGAAAAAGTCCTGGCTGGTGGCCGCGCGGCGCTGCTGTACTTGAGCGATGCGCGCCTGCACATCCTCCGGCAGGGCCAGGTCGTCGACTTCTTCGAGCAGGGCGCTGTGCAGGCGCCCGCCCGGACGCAGGCTGTCAGGCAGGGCGCGGCGGTAGAAGATGGCATTGCCTTCGCGGCGGGTGGCGACCAGGTCGGCCTGGGCCAATACCTTCAAGTGGTGGCTCATGCCCGATTGGCCGATGTCGAAGATCTGCGCCAACTCCAGCACGCCGAACGAGTCACTGGCCAAGGCGCGCAACACATTCAGGCGTAGCTCATCGCCACTGGCTTTGCACAAGGCAGCCAATGCGTCGCTTCGCTGAACGGGAATGGGTTGGGCGCGTAGGTTCATAGCGCGGCAGTCTAGACAGGCATCGTTGCCCTCGCAATAGCAATATCAAAAAGTTTTGATATTGCAAGACGTACGGTTTGCTGGCCGCGCGAGCGGCGGGTACAAGCAAAGAGAGTGGGATGAGCGCGTGGGAGCGGGCTTGCCCCGCGATGGCGTCCGTGCGTTAACCATCGCTATCGCGGGGCAAGCCCGCTCCCACGCAGTACAGGCTCCCACGCAGTACAGGCTCCCACGCAGTACAGGCTCCCACGCAGTACAGGCTCCCTGAAAATGCTCCGCAGAGTCTGCCCGGTATCGGTTTGCACCAGCGTTTTTCATGAATTGCCCCCTAAACACAGGAAAAATACCCAACTGCGACCATCCGTCATTGCCCCCAGGCCGCCTGTGGGGGAAAATGGCCGCCTTTTTGCGTTCCACTACTTATTCAAAGCCCCAGGAGACTTAGCGATGCCCAGCCGTCGTGATCGTGCCAACGCCATTCGTGCCCTCAGCATGGATGCCGTGCAAAAGGCCAACAGCGGCCACCCAGGTGCCCCTATGGGCATGGCGGATATCGCCGAAGTGCTTTGGCGCGACTACCTGAAGCACAACCCGAGCAACCCGAGCTTCGCTGACCGTGACCGCTTCGTGCTGTCCAACGGCCACGGCTCGATGCTGATCTATTCGCTGCTGCACCTGACCGGCTATGACGTCACCATCGACGACCTCAAGTCGTTCCGCCAGCTGCACAGCCGCACCCCAGGCCACCCGGAGTTCGGCTACACCCCAGGTGTCGAAACCACCACCGGCCCGCTGGGCCAAGGCCTGGCCAACGCCGTAGGCTTCGCCCTCGCCGAGAAAGTGCTGGCTGCCCAGTTCAACCGTGAAGGCCACAACATCGTCGACCACAACACCTATGTGTTCCTGGGTGACGGCTGCATGATGGAAGGCATTTCCCACGAAGTCGCTTCGCTGGCCGGTACCCTGGGCCTGAACAAGCTGGTCGCCTTCTACGACGACAACGGCATCTCCATCGACGGCGAAGTGCACGGCTGGTTCACCGACAACACCCCAGCGCGTTTCGAAGCCTACAACTGGCAGGTCATCCGCAACGTCAACGGTCACGATGCCGACGAAATCAAGATGGCCATCGACACCGCTCGCAAGAGCGACCGTCCGACCCTGATCTGCTGCAAGACCATCATTGGTTTCGGCTCGCCGAACAAGCAGGGCAAGGAAGACTGCCACGGCGCGCCGCTGGGCAACGACGAAATCGCCCTGGCCCGCAAAGAGCTGAACTGGAACCACGGCCCGTTCGAAATCCCTGCCGACATCGCTGCCGAGTGGGATGCCAAAGCCGCCGGTGCCAAGGTCGAAGCCGAGTGGAACCAGCGCTTCGACGCTTATGCCGCCGCCTTCCCGGAACTGGCCAGCGAGCTCAAGCGTCGCCTGAGCGGTGATCTGCCAGCTGACTTCTCGGAAAAGGCCGCTGCCTACATCGCCGAAGTCGCAGCCAAGGGTGAAACCATTGCCAGCCGCAAGGCCAGCCAGAATGCCCTGAACGCCTTCGGCCCCCTGCTGCCTGAGTTCCTCGGCGGCTCGGCTGACCTGGCCGGCTCCAACCTGACCCTGTGGAAAGGTTGCAAGGGTGTCGAGGCCAATGACGCCAGCGGCAACTACGTGTTCTACGGCGTGCGTGAATTCGGCATGACTGCGATCATGAACGGCGTTGCCCTGCACGGCGGCCTGGTGCCTTACGGCGCGACCTTCCTGATGTTCATGGAATACGCCCGTAACGCAGTGCGCATGTCGGCGCTGATGAAACAGCGGGTGATCCACGTCTACACCCACGACTCCATCGGCCTGGGCGAAGACGGCCCGACTCACCAGCCGATCGAGCAGCTGACCAGCTTGCGCAGCACACCGAACCTGGACACCTGGCGCCCAGCCGATGCGGTCGAGTCGGCCGTCTCCTGGAAAGCCGCACTGGAGCGCAAGGACGGCCCATCGGCGCTGATCTTCTCCCGCCAGAACCTGCAACATCAGGACCGCGATGCCCAGCAGATCGCCGACATCGCCCGTGGTGGCTATGTGCTCAAGGACTGCGCAGGCGAGCCTGAGCTGATCCTGATCGCCACCGGTTCCGAAGTGGGCCTGGCGGTGCAGGCGTTCGCCAAGCTGACCGAGCAGGGCCGCAAGGTGCGCGTCGTTTCGATGCCAAGCACCAGCGTGTTCGACGCCCAGGACGCTGCCTACAAGCAATCGGTACTGCCGCTGCAAGTCGGTGCCCGCATCGCCATCGAAGCTGCCCACGCCGACTTCTGGTACAAGTACGTAGGCCTGGAAGGCCGCGTCATCGGCATGACCACCTACGGCGAATCGGCTCCGGCCTCGGCGCTGTTCGAGGAGTTTGGCTTCACCCTGGAAAACATCCTGGGTACTGCTGAAGAGCTGCTGGAAGACTGATGTAAAGTCTGGGGGCTTTGCCGCCCCCTTCAATCGCGGGGCAAGCCCGCTCCCACGCCAGCTCGCGAATACTGGCTGGCGTGGGAGCGGGCTTGCCCCGCGATGGTCATACAACGCTTCGATACGTGAGCCCGGCATGCCCCATCCGCGTCCCTACAAAGTTGCACTCAACGGTTACGGCCGCATCGGCCGCTGTGTCCTGCGCGCACTGGTCGAGCGAGGGGCGAAGGCGGGCTTCGAGATCGTTGCACTGAACGATCTGGCCGATCAGGCCAGCCTGGAATACCTGACACGCTTCGACTCCACCCACGGGCGTTTCCCCGGTGAGGTGAAGGTCGACGGCGATTGTCTGCATATCAATGGCGACTGCGTGCAGGTTTTGCGCAGTGCCACCCCTGAAGGGATCGACTGGGCCGCCCTGGACGTCGACCTGGTGCTCGAATGCACCGGCGCCTACAACACCCGCGCCGATGGCCAGCGCTTCCTCGATGCCGGCGCGCCTCGGGTGCTGTTCTCCCAACCGATGGCCAGCGAGGCGGATGTCGATGCCACGGTGGTCTATGGGATCAACCAGGATTGCCTGACCGGCGCCGAGCGGCTGGTGTCCAATGCCTCCTGCACCACCAACTGCGGCGTGCCGCTGCTGCGCGTGTTGGACCAGGCCTTTGGCATCGAGTACGTGCAGATCACCACGATTCACTCGGCGATGAACGACCAGCCGGTGATCGACGCCTATCACCACGAAGACCTGCGCCGCACCCGCTCGGCATTCCAGTCGGTAATTCCGGTGTCTACTGGCCTGGCCCGTGGCATCGAGCGCCTGCTGCCGGAACTTGCCGGGCGAATTCAGGCCAAAGCGGTACGCGTGCCGACCGTCAACGTGTCGTGCCTGGACATCACCTTGCAGACCGCTCGCGATACCACGGCGGCCGAGGTCAACCGGGTGCTGCGCGACGCCGCCTTGAGCGGCCCGTTGCAGGGGCTTGTGGCCTACACCGAGCTGCCGCACGCCAGCTGTGATTTCAACCATGACCCGCATTCGGCCATCGTCGATGCCAGCCAGACCCGCGTTTCCGGCCCCCGCCTGGTGAACCTGTTGGCCTGGTTCGATAACGAATGGGGGTTCGCCAACCGTATGCTCGACGTTGCTGACCACTATCTGCACGTCGTCCACCAAACCCGCACCAAACAGCCCTGAAGGACTGCATTCATGACCGTGTTGAAGATGACCGACCTCGACCTGCAAGGTAAGCGCGTACTGATCCGCGAAGACCTCAACGTGCCTGTGAAGGACGGTGTGGTAGCCAGCGATGCGCGTATCCTGGCTGCGCTGCCGACCATCAAGCTGGCCCTGGAAAAAGGCGCCGCGGTAATGGTCTGCTCGCACCTGGGTCGTCCGACCGAGGGCGAGTTCTCCGCCGAGAACAGCCTCAAGCCCGTCGCCGACTACCTGAGCAAGGCCCTCGGCCGCGAAGTGCCGCTGGTTGCCGACTACCTGGACGGCGTCCAGGTCCAGGCCGGCGAGCTGGTGCTGTTCGAGAACGTGCGCTTCAACAAAGGCGAGAAGAAGAACGCCGACGAGCTGGCGCAGAAGTACGCCGCCCTGTGCGACGTGTTTGTCATGGACGCCTTCGGTACCGCCCACCGCGCCGAGGGTTCGACCCATGGCGTGGCTAAGTTCGCCAAAGTCGCTGCTGCCGGTCCGCTGCTGGCAGCCGAGCTGGACGCCCTGGGCAAGGCCCTGAAAGCCCCGGCCAAGCCGATGGCAGCCATCGTCGCCGGCTCCAAGGTGTCGACCAAGCTCGACGTGCTCAACAGCTTGAGCAACGTCTGCGACCTGCTGATCGTCGGTGGCGGTATCGCCAACACCTTCCTCGCCGCAGCTGGCCACAAGGTTGGCAAGTCGCTGTACGAGCCTGACCTGGTCGACACCGCCAAGGCCATTGCGGCCAAGGTCAATGTGCCGCTGCCGGTGGACGTGGTGGTTGCCAAGGAGTTCGCCGAGAGCGCCCAGGCCACCGTCAAGCTCATCGCTGAAGTCGCTGACGACGACATGATCCTGGACATCGGCCCGCAAACCGCCGAACAGTTCGCTGAGTTGCTCAAGACCTCCAAGACCATCCTGTGGAACGGTCCGGTCGGCGTGTTCGAGTTCGACCAGTTCGGCAACGGCACCAAAGTGCTGGCCAAGGCCATTGCCGATAGTGCGGCATTCTCCATCGCGGGCGGTGGCGATACCCTGGCAGCCATCGATAAATATGGCGTTGGCGGCGATATCTCCTACATTTCTACCGGTGGCGGTGCGTTCCTCGAATTCGTCGAGGGCAAGGTTTTGCCCGCCGTAGCGATCCTGGAAGAGCGGGCCAAGGCCTGAGCATGAAGGCGCGCGGCAAAGGGAGCGACCGAATGGTCAAGCAATTGCCTGTGATGATCGTGGCGGGGCTGCTGAGCGCTTGCTCCAGCGGTCCGGCTGCGGACGCCGAACCGTCGCAGTCGCCCCAGGGCGGCTGCTATCAGTCCCAGTGGCAGGCGGAAACGGTGCCGGTGATCAACAAGCGCTTGGGCCCGGATGGCCTGGAAAAGTACGACGACGAGCACCAGCGCAAGGCGCCGGGTTGCCCTTGATCGGGTGACGAGCAACCAACTGGACCTTTCGTGGTCTTGGACAAAGGGGCCGCGGTGCGGCCCTTCGCGGGCACAGCGCTGACCTGTAGGAGCGGGCTTGCCCGCGAAGGGCTGCACAGCAGTCCCAATTCGAGGAAACTGAATGAAAGCGCTCATGGCCTTTGCGGCCCTGGCGACACTGGCAGGATGCTCACTGCTGCAGCCGGCGCAACCCGCCCCGGCAGACAACTGGACCCGCTGGGTCTGCGATACCCAGACCGAGGTGCTCTGGCGCTTTGCCGACGCAACCCAGGATTCGGTCGACGTACGCCTCGGCGGCGGCGACCAGGTCTACCGGCTCAAGTCCGAGCCGGGCGCTTCCGGCGCACTTTACAGCGACGGCGTGCTGGCCCTGCACACCAAAGGCGATGAAGGCCTGGTGTACTGGGTAGCAACCAACGATCTGATTGGGCGGGGCTGCAAGGCACCGTGACTGGCCGGGCCGCCATGGTGGCCCACACTACTTGAACAGCAACCGCCCCTGCGGCAGGCTTGCACGAAACAACGACGCTTGTCGGGAGAGAGATACACAATGGCACTCATTAGCATGCGCCAGATGCTGGACCACGCCGCCGAGTTCGGCTACGGCGTTCCAGCTTTCAACGTCAACAACCTCGAGCAGATGCGCGCCATCATGGAAGCCGCCGACAAGACCGACTCTCCGGTCATCGTGCAGGCCTCGGCCGGTGCTCGCAAATACGCAGGTGCGCCGTTCCTGCGCCACCTGATCCTGGCCGCGATCGAAGAGTTCCCGCACATCCCGGTGTGCATGCACCAAGACCACGGCACCAGCCCGGATGTCTGCCAGCGCTCGATCCAACTGGGCTTCAGCTCGGTAATGATGGACGGCTCGCTCGGCGAAGACGGCAAGACCCCGACCGACTACGAGTACAACGTGCGCGTCACCCAGCAGACCGTCGCCATGGCGCACGCCTGCGGCGTTTCGGTGGAAGGCGAGCTGGGCTGCCTGGGTTCGCTGGAAACCGGCATGGCCGGTGAAGAAGACGGTATCGGCGCCGAAGGCGTTCTGGATCACAGCCAGATGCTGTCCGTCAGTGAATTTTCCGCAGACTTCTTCAAGTAGTCCCAGGTCGATGCCCTGGCCATCGCCATCGGCACCAGCCACGGCGCCTACAAGTTCACCAAGCCACCTACCGGTGACGTACTGGCGATCGACCGCATCAAGGAAATCCACAAGCGCATCCCTAACACTCACCTGGTGATGCACGGTTCTTCCTCGGTGCCTCAAGATT
>NZ_JBJDNG010000009.1:0-127271 GCF_044900155.1 Pseudomonas sp. NPDC088890
CGAAAAGGCAGCAAGCGGTAGTGCTTGGCGTCTGTCGCAATCAGTGTCACCGCGAAACCCCACATCCAGCGAGCGCGGCTCGGGCCAGGACTTCGCGCAACCCTGCTGTTTCGCGGTTGATATGCTCGCGTAGGGCGAAGTCGTTGAGATGCTGGAGGATCAGCGAGTGAGCCTGCTCCGGGGAAAGCGTCAGCCTTGCTTCAGCGGGGTAGGCCGTGAGGCTTATTTGATTGGTTTCAATACCGACCTGGATCGCGACAGTGTCGGCCAGGGAATAAGCGGCGCGTTGCACCACGCTGAGCGGGTAGGCTGCGCTGTCGAGTTTCAGCGTGACTGGCCATGTCATCGGAACCGGTCCTTCAAATCCGTTGGGAACGTGTGGATTTTGTAGGTTATCGAGGCATTATGCCATCATAATTTTTTACATTTTCACGCATTTGTCCAGCGTGGTAGGTGGTGCGTTTACACGGCTCGGCCATTGATACGGGGTAGGGCCGAGGGTTGATATCTCCCTCAGTCCACCCACCGCCACAGCGGCTCATTCAGCATCCCAACCCCACGCAACTGCATTTGCCTCTGGTTCTTCTGCAACTCCAGCACATTGCCCCCGTTACACGACGACAACGCCTCAATCAGCAGTCTGCTGTGCGACACCACCCACACCTAGCTACGTTGCGACGGGCGGATGATCAGCCGCGCCGAGGCCGATAGCAGGTCGGCATACAGGCTGTTTTACGGTTCGTTGAGCACCATCAGCGACAGGGGGACGTGTCCTCCAGCGCGACGACGAGGTCTTCGACCTCACCGTTCTCGATGATAGTTTTGATCCTGAACTGACAATCTTCGGGGTTGGTGGTGATGTTGGATAAAGCATTTTTCTACCTGTCTGTGTAGCTTGGCACTGCGATAAACATGGCTCAGTTGGCAGGCTCTGTGTATTCGCGCCTAGCAGACGGCGGGCTTGAACCCCACCGTCTGCTCGCGTCAACCCTGGGAGACCGCTACTTACAACCCTTCAATAAACATCTCTTGAACTTGATCGGCACATTCAAACGCAGCCTCAATTGCTTTTTGATTCGCCCGCGTAATCTCCCCCAGCACGTCGCGTAGCGCATCCAGGCCGTCATCAAGACTACCTGCCTCCATCACACTTCTAAGCGCTTGCACATAGCACTCTTGCCCAGGATACATATCGACACCGGCCCGCTCGGTCTGCCCGAACACGCGGTAAATCAACCGTCCCTGAATCATCATGTACGCTACCTGTAGTTCCAGGCTGCTCCACAACTCGTCACTGCTTCGGAGCGCGAACACAGTCGCCAGGGTTTGTGCCAGCAGGTATTGCCCCAGCATCTCTGCACGGTCTGAACTCTGATGCTCTTGTAGGCGAGCGCTCACCAGCAAGAATGTGGCGAAGCAGCAGTCAGTCAGTGCCGTAATGAGCTCTCGACCCTGTGGATTGTCTAGGCGCATACGGCTGACGGCATCGTTGATGACATCGTCGTATATCGCAGACAGAACGTTGTCTAGCAGGCGAGGTAGCTGTGGTTCGCCCCCGCCAACCGAGCGCTGCTGCTGGTTGCCCAACGCCACAACCAGCTCTTTGAGCATGTTGGTCATCACTAGCACTTCGTTCTCTGAAAGCTGATCGAAGTACTGGAAGTCGTAGTCGTTGATGTAGAGATTCTTCGCCTCGCAGCGAATGCTGCGAATCTCGCTGATCGGGAATTGCTCGAGTTTGCGAAGTGTCCCCTTGGCCCACACTGCCTGAGCGGTCACCACCATGAAGTCCTTGGCGGTCTGCAGGAAGGTGTTATCGACGATCATCAGGATGTCGTATGGCTTGATCTGCCCAGCCGATACCTCGATGACCTTCTCGACCTTGTACACCTTGATCGAGGGTGCCACCTGGATCTGGTGAGACAACCTGTGCCGCTTGGCCACCGCATTGACGATCTGCAGCTGATCTTGCTGATAGCTGCCTTCGAACGCGGGCTTGCGAACAGGCTCGGGCTCGGGCTCGGGCTCAGGCTCAGGCTCAGGCTCAGGTTGCGGCGGCCGAGGAGGAATAACAGTTGCAGGCGGGGCGCTGACAGGCTCTTCGCGTACAACCGGCGCCTGGCCGGCAGCAGGTTGCCCAACGGGCGCCTCGACTGCTTGCCCCACCGGCTCGGCAGGTTCCTGCAACTGGTCCGCCAACTTCTCCAGCAGTTGCAGCAGAGTCTTGGGCTTCATGCTCGAACCGGCCATGCCGAACGCGCAGCCATTACCCAAGAACAGTTCAGAACCTTTCGTGGCCCGAGCCTGGGTCGTGGCTTTGAACTCTTCCCACTGCATATGAGTTTTAGCCGAGGTGGTAGTCCAGTCGTTTTTCCAGAACAGGCCATGTGAGGTAAACGCCAGGCCGTTCTTCGCCGAACCGAAAACCGTCGAATCGACGATGGCGAACACTTTCGCGGAAGAGGGCATGCCATAGGACGCGGCGGCGTTATCGGCCTTCTTGCGTGGAATGTCTGGGGCAACGTAAAGACCTTCGGAATGGAAATTCTGCAAAACACCAAGTACTTTTTTTTCCATGACTGCTCTCACTGGATCAACTGCGTTCGCATTCGTTGCGCACGGATTTCTACGCGCCAGAGGGCAGGCCCGCGGGCGCGAATTTGATAACTATCAGAGTTCGGAGTTGTGGCTGTATGGTGCTTCCGTCTGCTAGCGGCGCATTGGGTGGCCTGCGATAAGGCCACCGTACGTGCGGTAGTCCGGCGGTCTCTCCTTTATATCTGCCAAGCTTTCATTCTTTGAATCTGTCACGCACTCGCCACTAGCCGCTCGTATTCAGCGTCCAGGTAGGTATCGACGGCCTTGATGTCGAGCCTTCCGTCCTGGTACCAGGAGTTGAGTTCCTTGAGTGCCAGTGTGCCGAAGCGCGCCCAGGCAATGAGGTTTGAGCGCAACATGAACTGGATCATGTCGCCGCCCGAGCGAATCGCCGCATCGGCGCCATCCAACACACAAAGGGTGCCGTGTGCCATCAGCAGCATCCGCTGAAGTTCGGGATTAGTGGCCGATGGAATGCACTCAACCCATTCCTTCTCGTGATAGAAGCGCAGCTTCACGACCCACATCACTCGGGTCAACATTTCGCTAAGCATCACCGGAATAGCCATTGCGAGGCCGTGACGCAGGTCGTAGCCCTTTTCGAATACCTGGACGGCGATCGTGGCAAAGGTTTGCCGATGCTGTCCAAACTCGCCGAGGTTGATGAACTGCAGTAGCGAGTAAAACGGAATCGGAATACCCGACCCTCGCGTTTTCGCACCAGAGGAGCCGGCCACATCCGAAAACAGGTGCCCCAGCCAATTCATGCAGCCGCAGAACAGCTTAGCCACCAGGTTCGAGCCCTTGAGTTCGAACGTATCGGTATCGACACTGATGATTCGGCCGGCATCGACGAAATGTGCGCTACTGGTGAACTGATCCAGTATCGAGAAGAACAACCCGACAAGGTCCGGCGAATGCGCCAGGCTCTTGATGTGGTGGTTGCGCGTGCTCATCTTGAACAGGCCGCCGACATCGCCTCCGTGACGATGGTCGTAGTTGACCTTGTACTTCCTTTCCAGGAAACCAATGGCGCTGGTTACCGGGTCACTGCCTTTGTTAGGGCCTTGCCAGCCGTTCCAGGCAGCGAACCTCTGCACCGCTTTATCGGTCATGTCGTCAGTAAAGTGGGTGAGCGCTCCCTGACCTGGGAGGCCGACGAACAGAACGTCCACCAGGCCGCCGATCAGGCCGCAGGTGCCGGCGATCATGTAGTCGTATTTGTCGCAGTGGGCGCCCTTGTAAGAGAACTCATCGCGGATGCGTTTTTCCAGCGCAATACGTTGGCTTGCGCTCATCAGGTCGCGGAACGGATCGTGGCCAAACTCGATCCTCTGTCGCTGGGCATAGGCAGTGACCTGGTCGAGGTAGCCACTCCAGTCGCTCTCGCCTTTCATGTCGATGAAGTCGAGGTTTGGCAGCGGCGTGCCCACGCTCACGATGTTTTCTTGTACGGCATAACTGCTCTCGACAAGCAGCGCATCGTCGTCATCCACCTCGAAAATCACCTGGTTCCCTTCGACCAGTGTTTCAGCTTCGAGCATCAACAGTTCGAGATGCTGGCGGCTCTGTGCCTGCGTGGCCTGCAGGTTTTGCAGTGCACCATCGACCAGTTCTAAGTGGTTTCGCGCGGTGTTCAACTGGTGCTTTTGCACCAGCATCGCCTGGGCCTGTTCGGTCGACGCATCCTTATTGCTCATGAGAACAGACCGAGCAGCTTGCCCTTGGCCTTGTCTGCCATGTCGGCGGCGCCGCCGACAAGTACATCGCTGACGTTGAAATAACCGACCGCTTCAAAGGCTCGGGCAAGGTTCTCCAGCGCCTTCGGCGAAACGCCTGGTTTGATTGCGAGCTTGAGCGTCTCGAACTGCTGGCCGTCCTTCTCCTGGGAGAATGAACGTTCTTCGTAGAACGACCTGATGAAGTCGAACAGCTCTGCCTTAGTAGGCTCCTTGGTGAGCGTCTTGAGCTTGGCGTCGTCGAGGAAACGAGCGCAGCGCAGTTTGGTCGCGCTGCTCTGGGTCGCTTCGCACTTGTTGGTCAGCACGGTACCGGCGCCGATCATCTGCCCCATCATGGCGGTAAGGCGCTGGATCATCTGGCCTTGCTCGCCATGTTCGGCCAGGGCTTGGCTCAGCCGATCGGTAATGTGGTTGAGGTCCTGCATCAGCAGCGAGATGGTCGCCTGGGTCTGCTTGATGACCTCGACCAGCATCAGCTCGCGTCGCTTCGAGCGCGTGAGCTCGTCCGCACCCGTCAGTTTGCGCACGCCTGCGTAGGCGCCCACACCGAGCAGCACGGCGACACCGATCCCCGTGGTCATGCCCGACAGGCCGAGTATGCCGCCCATGCCCAGCGTGGCGAGGCCGGACGTCAGCCCGGCCGCAGACATGCCTACCACCGAACCCGAGAGATACACTGCGGCCAGTGGAGTGCCGACAGCCGCGGCCTTCGCCGAAAGCAGCTTCAGCGCGCTGACAATTTGGTCATCGGTGACATCGTCCTTCAGCATGCTGTGGTCGTTACGGATGGCCGCGACGGCGAGGTCGATCTCGTCATCGGTGACCTGCAAGAGCGCACGGTTTCTTTGCAGGAAGCCGAAGGTCTCCAGCGAGCCGCCGCCGGTGGAGAAGTACAGGTTGATCAAGTCTTTGGTCAGCGAAATGTGCAGCGGCCTGATCTGCCCCCGTGGGCAATGGCTGTCCAGCTCCGCAAGCAGTGCTTCGAGCGCTGCCGTCTGGTTGAAACCGGTCATGTAGGCGCGCACAGTGAAGCGCGACTCGGGTTCCAGGTCCAGCCGCGTCATCAACAGCAGGATCTCCGCGAACTCTTTTTCATCGATGACCGAGTCGTTGTCGTAGGCCATGTTCACGATGACTTTGAGGTAAGCCACTTTGACCGCTTCTTCCATCTCCTCGAGAGGGATGAGCTGTTTTTCGTCCTGGAACTCGGTGAAGTTTTCGATAACGCCCTGCAGCACGGATGCGAGTGCTGCGTAGTCGCAATCACTCAGGTCCTTGATGACCAGTTGGCTATTGTCCTTGCGCTCGAAGATCAGGGCGTGCTCGAGCTTGTCCATGCTTCCGGTGTGCACCTGGGTGTACTTGGCGCTGCGGATCTCTTCGTAGGGGAAGTGGATCGGGTCGGCGAATCCAGAGCGGTAGATCACTTGCTCGCCAGTGAACAACAGACCGTCCTTGCCATTACCGAACAGGTTGTTGTCGAACAATGCCACGACGTTTCCTGGCAGCCCGTTGTATGCGAAGGCCTTGAGCGCGTTGTTCAGCTTTTTTTCATCGATCCCCGGAGCAACGGAAACATTCTTGGAAGAGATAGAGCCGAGGTTTTCGCGAAGATAGGCGCTAACACTCATGGAAGGTCCTTTTCTAGATTAAGCGAGTCGCGACATGCTAACTCGGATGGTGGCGCAATGCCATTTTGACTTTAGGCGATAGCGGCTACACACAAGCAGCTCATGACTGAGCCTTTTCGCGTGCCGAAAGGGCGCGTTTTAGCTCCGAATATTCGCGGTACAACTCGTAGCCCTTTTTGATCACCACCACGAGCCCAATGGCTGCCAGGAGATTTTTCATGGCGCGTTCCTTTCGGGTAATTTGACTTATTGGGTCTGAAGCAGCGACCTGAGTCGATGAGGTCAACCGTGTCAGACAGGGGCAAGATATGTAGGATTTCAGGGCGTATCTAGAGTGTTTACATGTACAGGTAAACAATCCATGCAGGTTCGGGGGCGAAGTCATGGATGAACACCTGGCGTAGTTGGAAAGGGGCTTGCAGTTCGAGAGGAGGACGTTCGAGCCCTGGGCTCGGAGGCAAGGGCGCTTGCCCCCAGGGCCACTGCAAGTGGAGCTTCTGCAAGTGAATCAATGGGCGTTGAAGCGCACGCACGTCCCTAGCACCTTGGGTGCGTCGCAAACTTTACATATGTCTGCACACTGGCCACGATTTAACGGCCATCTCTCCTGTAACAGGGCTTATACATAGAGCCAAGGGGTCAGCGCCTCCAGGTTCTTCACCACGATCTGTTGCGCCGGAGCCTTGGGTTCAAGCTTTTTCGGATCAATCTGGTAGCGCTGCAGCACGTAACCCACGAGCGCACACCGCGTCGGGATGACCAGTTCGCCATCGTCCATACCGAAGTCGACTTCGATGATCGCCTTCTGGTCAGGTTTCAGCCGTGAATCTGGCTCGATGATCACATCGATGAGGGTGTTCCATTCCTCGTCATCGCCGATCAGGTTCTTGCTCGTTCGCTCGAACTCCGGCTCCCCGCGGAACCTGCTCAACACGAAATCCCGATACTTGCGGTTCTTCTCGCAGTAGGCCCGTACATGCCAGCGCATGCCTGTGTAGATCAAGGTATGCGGCGAGATCAGCCGCGTCTCCGGTATCGGGTTGGCTAACGACACGTATTCAATGGCAATCACCTCGCCATTGCGGCATGCCTTGAGCAGTGGCCTCAGTACCTCTGGGCGTATCGTGCGGTTCGGCACCTCCAGCACCTTGGTGTGTGCATAGGCGAGTGCCAGCCCCTCCACATGCGGTGCCCGCGAGTGAGTCTGGTTCAGCAGTTGCAGATAGGCATTGGCACTGTCGTCGATGAACAGCGGCTTGAAGTGCTTGCTCGGCACATAGCCCTTCAGTTGTTTGTCATATGTAAGGTTCTTAGGCGCATGCTCGGTGATGTAGGTGTTGATGTCCTTGGATGCCTGCTGGCGACTGATGCCGAAGCTCTGCATCAGATGGCCCGTGGTCAGGCGGCCTTCCCACCAGGCCACGGTCTCGATCAAGCGATAGCGAAGTGCCAGGTCCCAGCGAACCTGATTGATCTCTTGAGTGCGTTTCATGGGCCGTCCATGTGTGTGATTTGTTTACCTGTATAAGTCTACAATCTATACGTGTAAAACATCACTACATATCCTTTGACTGTCTTCGGAACAAATGACCTAGCGAAAGGATTGAGCATGACTACGACGGATGTGATTTCGACAGCGGCGCTGGTGATGACGGTGGTGATTGCTGTGCTGCTGTTGGCCCACTACTTGAAACTGCAGAAGGTGTGGACGGTGGTCGTCAATTGCCGTGCGAGCCTGCGTTGGGCGCGGATTCATGAGGCAGAGAACAAGGAGCTACGTTCGGCGCTTCGAGCGGAGAGGGAGCACGTAGATCAGTTGCTGAGGAAGGTGGCTCTATTGAATGTGGTAGAGCCGGAGGGCAAATGAATATCATCTGCTATCAATCGCGGGCTACGGATTACGGCGATGATCGGGGTTAGGAGGCGCTGTCCTTCATATAGAACGGCAGCAGAAACCCGCGATAATAAAGTGGCATTTCATTCGTTGCATCTGCCTGCGTGTGACCGGTTTGACACAAAATATAGAGAAATCCGCTTTACGTTTGATCGCTTCTTCGTAGATGCAGTTGGGACTGAATTTTTCGGAAGACACGGTACCGTCTGGAAAAAGCGGAAGTGAAATTACACGCTCCAATATCGAGAGTGTAAGGCCTGAGCAAGACTTATCTGAATCTATCCGGTTCACAGCTTTAACGATGGCTTTTGATAAGATCTTGTGAATAAGCGGAATACCAAATTGCTGTCAGACAGACATCGCCTATCCCATGCTGCTAACCCGACGAAGGGAAGTTTAAATTTTCATACTTCAAGTTCAGGCTTTCCTCCGCTGCCTGGCGGAACTGCTCAGCATCTATGGTGCAGTTAGGTCGGACGACGTAGATGCTTTCGTCAGATCCTGAGCTTGGGAATCCAGCCATAAACGATCCTTCTGGTCCGGTATGCAGTACCTCCCAGGTATCATCGTCGAACGCTTTGATGACCAAGCCAGCATTGTGAAATGGCCCTTTGTTGCGTCAGCAATGCGCCGTGACCTGCGGCAGGTATGATCGAAGAACAGCAGAATATCTCCAGGAAGAAAATTCGGGGACAGCATGGCTTGGTGCTGTGTTATTTGGTTTTGCCAAGTCGTTTTCTTCATTTTCTCACACGATTGGAGGCTATTTGCCATTGCAGTGGCATTTCATTTATGCAGCGTCAACAGTTGCACCGGCGGCATCCAAAATCCCCTCCAAAACGCGGCAGCCTTCATCGTCGTGGGTCAACTCACGCAGCAGATCCTCCACATCCAACGTAAACCCCTCATGGCTCCAGTTCATATTGAAGAACTTGAACGCCAACAACACCCCCGCGCGCTCAATCAGTTTCTGCTCCGGCTCCCGCACCAACTGCGGAAAGAACACCGACATCACCGCCGTAGCCAACGGCCGCATCTCCGACGAAAACTGAACATAGTCCCAATACCAGCGCCCCTTGCTCGGGCAACAGGCAGGCCCATCCTCCTCCAGCTCATGCCGCCAGCGGCTGCTCTCCCACATCCACGCCGGCGGCATTAAGACATACTCCGCTGCTCCCTCCGGCCGTACCGTAACTTCATGAGTCTGGCCACTCCCCCAAATCGTCATCGGTCGTTGATTCAAGAAGGCGAGGGCGCGCTGCCGCAAATGAAAAAGCGCCAAGGTGGCATTGATCTCTCTCTGCAACTGCGCCTGGCTGCAACCTTCCGCCACCCCGAGGACAGTTGTCCCGATATGAAGATTTCGACTGTGCAACGGCTGCAGGTTCAGGTACAGACGGCCTGCCAAAGGAGCGGGCAGTTGCCCAGAACAACAGGACTCCAGAATCAGCGGTATTATCCGCACCCCAGGCTCGTCAGCGATCTCCGCCAACATCAGAAGCTCATCGTACAGACCTCGTCCTTCGAGCTTGGCCGCCGCAAGATAGTCCTGGTCACACAAGCACAGAACCAGCAGTGGCCGCTTGGCCAAAGCTTTGCGAATGGTGCCTGTGATCATCTCGCCAAAGGCGATGTTGTCCCGATCCCAGAACACGTCGTGCCGCCAATCGAGACTGGCGACGATGCTTTGCCGTACCCATTCCTTTTTCTCAAACCCTTCGCCCCAGGCGTAAGAGATGAAAATTGATATGCCCTCGTCTTCTTTCGTCATGTTGCCTGTCTATATGCCAGTAGCCCCCGTCGGAGCACAGATGCATGATGATCTCTAAGGTCTCCTTAGGCTGCCCGCATCCCAACACACTGCCTGAGGTCCTGAACATGTCACAGAGACAATCCGGCACGTACCGGTGAGCTCCGCTTGGCCACGTCGGATCAGTTCGACTTGGAGCAACGGCTGTGGATCATCCCGCCTGAAGAGGTCAAGCAGCTGCAGCTCAGGAACCGCAAGACTCGCAGTCTAGCCTCCAAGGTGCCGCTTACATTGTTCCGTTAGACTTTGGAAACAGCCTGGTTTCTCCAAGGGAAGTTTGATCTGGCTGATGGTTGGCAGAGAGTAGTTGCGCGAAGACATTGGGTGTCTTGTCAGAGACTATCAGGATCGCCAAAGAACATCTGAATCCTCGAACGCAACCAACGCTCCGCCGGATCATTATCCTGCGCCCCACGCCAGGCCATATGCAGCTCAAAGCTACGCACTTCGATCGGCAGATCCTCCGCCCGCAAACCGCCGCCAGCGGTGAGGGCTGCGGCGGTGTAGTCCGGCACCGTGGCGACGATATCGGTCCCGGCCAGCAGGCTGCCCAGGCCGTTGAACTGAGGCACCGCCAGCACCACATGGCGCTTGCGGCCGATCTCGTCCAGCGCTTCATCGATAAAACCGGACAAATCGCCAGCAAACGACACCAGCGCGTGCGGCCGGGCGCAGAAGTCGTCCAGGGTGATGCTGCCGGGCATGCTGTCGGCGCGCAGCAGTTTCGGCTTGCTGCGGCGCAGCACCTTGCGCTTGGCGTTGGCGGGCAGGTCGCTGGTGTAGCTGACGCCCACCGAGATCTCGCCTGAGGCGAGCAGGGTGGGCATCAGCAGGTAGTTGACCCGGCGCACCACCAGGACGATGCCGGGCGCTTCGGCGCGGATGCGTTTGAGCAACTGCGGCAGCAGGGCGAATTCGGCGTCATCCGACAGGCCGATGCGAAACACCGAGGTGCTGGTGGCGGGATCGAACTCGGCGGCGCGGCTGACGGCGGTGGAGATCGAGTCCAGCGCGGGCGACAGCAGGGCGAAGATTTCATGGGCGCGGGCCGAGGGCTCCATGCTGCGCCCAGTCCGCACGAACAGCGGGTCGTCGAACAGGTTGCGCAGGCGCGACAAGGCGGCGCTGATCGCCGGCTGGCCGAGAAACAGCTTCTCGGCGGCGCGGGTCACGCTGCGCTCGTGCATCAGAGTTTCGAACACGATCAGCAGGTTGAGGTCTACGCGACGCAGGTCGTTACGGTTCATCGATGCGCTTAGCCTATTCGCCAAAGGTGGGGCAGGGGTGAATCTTAAGGCCAAAGGCTGTTACCCTGCACCGATTTCCGGGGGCCAATGTGCGAAATTGCCAGGGGCCCAATCAATGACAAGCATGTCGACTATTAACGGCCACTGATGGTCTAACGCTCAAAGCCCGGATAAAGTCCATGGTAATACGAGGTTCACACAGGCGAGGTATGCGATGTCCCGCATGATCCGATTCCATACGTTCGGCGCGGCCGATGTGCTCCGTTGCGAGGAGCAGGGCGAGCCGTCGCCCGCCGCCGGCGAGCTGCAGATCCGCGTCGAGGCGATCGGCGTCAGCTGGTACGACGTGCTCTGGCGACAGAACCTGGCGCCGTCCAAGGCGCGCCTGCCGGCGGGCATCGGCCATGAGATGGCCGGGGTAGTGACGGCAGTCGGCGAAGGCGTCGACGATATTGCTGTAGGCGACCGGGTGGCTAGCTTCCCGGCCACCAGCGCCAATGATCACCCGGTGTACGGCGATGTCATCGTCTTGCCGCGCACGGCCATTACCCGTTACCCCGATAACCTGACGCCGATCGAGGCCAGCGTTCACTACACGCCGCTGCTGATCGCCTATTTCGCCTATGTCGACCTGGCCCGGGCCAAGGCCGGGCAGACAGCATTGGTGACCGATGCCAGCCACTGCGCAGGGCCGGCCTTCGTGCAGTTGGGCAAGGCCTTGGGGCTGAAGGTATTTGCCGCCACCAAAGAGCCGGAGCAGCGTGATTACCTGTTGAGCCTGGGTGCTGACAAGGTCATCGTCACCGAAGAGCAGGACCTGCTCATGCAGATCGGTAAATACACCGATGGGCGTGGCGTCGATATGGTCCTGGACGGCCTCGGTGGCCCGCAGATGTCGCTGCTTGGCGATGTCCTGGCGCCACGTGGCAGCCTGGTGCTGTACGGGCTGCAGGGCGGCAACCAGACGCCATTTCCGGCGTGCGCTGCGTTCCAGAAAAATATCCAGTTCTACGTGCACTGCATCGGCAATTTCACTGGTAAGCCCGAACTGGGCATCACCCAGGACCAGGTGGCGCTGCAACGGGCGCTGCGCGATATCAACCAGTTCACCGCCGACAAGCTGCTGACGCCGCAGATCATCAAGGTCTATCCGTTCGAGCAGGTGGTCGAGGCGCATCGTTACATGGACGAATGCCCATGCGGTGGTCGTGTGGTGTTGGACATGGGGCAAGCCTGAGCGCTGTCTATCTAGTTCAAACTAGGCCTTAACCCTCAAACGCCCGGTGCAATGCATCGGGCGTTTTGCTTTTCTGGGGCTATGAGGCCGATCTGAGGTGTTGATTCACCCTTGCCTTAGCAACCCTCAGCAGACCTGCTGACGACTCACAGGGCTGCTCAGCAGCCGCTTTACCCAAGGCCTGTCCTGCACCCGCTGGACCTGCGTTCATTAAGCAGCGATCACTCTGCGCCAGGCAGCCTCTGCCTCCCAAGCGACCCACCGTAGTGACAACGTCGCTACATCAGCGGGTGCGGCTGACGAGCTGCGTTTTGCGACCCATAAAAAAGCCCCGCGGACCAAGGCCAGCGGGGCAAACGGTTGGGGGAGGAGCCAACCAAAGGAGTCGTTAAATCAGTATCAAGAATCAGCGCACACTGGCCACCGTCTCAGGCTGCCAGCCACCGCCCAAGGCCTTGTAGATCGCGACGATGCCGCGATACAGCTCGACCTCGCCCTGGGCCTGGGCATCCTCGGCACTGAGCCGTTCGCGCTCGGCGTCCAGCAGTACCAGGTAATCCACCGTGCCTTCGCGGTAGCGCACTGAAGCCAGCTCTGCGGCTTTGCGGCTGGCATCGCTCTGGCGCATCAACGCCTGCAAGCGTTGCTGGGTCTTGCCGTAATCGCTGAAGGCATTGGACGATTCTTCCAGCGCCAGCAATACCTGCTGCTCATAGTTGGCCAGCGCGCCATCGGCATCGGCCTTGGCCCCGCGCAGGCGGGCACGCACGCTGCCTAGATCGAACGCTGCCCACGTGATGCTCGGGCCAAGCGCCCAGGCGTTGGCGGCGGACGAGCCGATCTGCGAGCCGCGGGCGGCGGTGAAGCCGAGAAAACCACTGAGGCTGACCCGTGGGAACAGGTCGGCGGTGGCCACGCCGACATTGGCCGTGGCCGCTGCCAGCTGCCGTTCGGCGCTACGAATGTCTGGGCGACGACGCAGCAGTTCACCCGGATCACCCACTGGCAGCGCCTTGGCAATCGCCGGCAACTGCTTGGGCGACAGATCCACGCTCAGCGCGTCGGGCCGCTGCCCAAGCAGGGTGGCGATGCGGTTGCGGGCACGTACCTGCTCGGCCTGCAACTGCGGCACCGTGGCTTCGACTGCTGCCAGCCGGGCATCGGCGCGGACCACGTCCAGCTCGTTGCCCACGCCAGCATCGCGCAGGGTCTCGGTGATGCTGCGTGAGTCCTGCTGGGTCTTGAGGTTGGCCAGGGCGATTTTCTCGCGCAGTTGCGCACCGCGCAGTTGCCCATAGGCATCGACCAGCTCGGCGATCAGGCTGACCTGCAGTTGTTGCAGGTCGGCTTCGGCTGCCGCTTCCTGGGCTTCGCTGGCTTCGATCTGGCGGGCAATGCGGCCGAACAGGTCAAGCTCCCAGGCCATGTCCAGGCCCAGGTCATAGCGTTCGCTATTGACCCGGCGCTCGGTCTGGCCAGGAATCTGGCCCTTGCCCAGCTCGCTGCTGGCGCGGCTGCTGACCACCGGCAAATTGTCGTTCTCGGCATCTTCGCGAATCGCCCGGGCCGCCTTGAGGCGGGCAAACGCCACGCGCAGGTCACGGTTGCCTTGCAGCGAGGCCTGCACCAACTGGTTCAGCGCCGGGTCGTCGAATTGCTTCCACCACACGCTTTCAAAGCGGCTGCGATCGAACGCGTTGGCCTGTACGTCAGTGTCCAGCCTTGCCGGTTCGGTGTTCGGCGCCTGGTAGTCCGGGCCCACTGCGCAGGCCGCCAAGGCCAACGCCAGCAGGCTCGGGGTCAGGGGTTTGAGCAGCTTCATGCATGGTTCTCCAGCGGCTTGGCGTGCGCAGCCTTGCGGGCCTGGCGACGCTCGACGAATCGGCGGATCAGGAAGAAGAACACCGGGGTCAGGAACAAGCCGAACAGCGTCACCCCAATCATCCCCGAGAACACCGCAACACCCATGGCATGGCGCATCTCGCTACCGGCACCGGAGGAGAACACCAGTGGCACCACACCCATGATGAAGGCAATCGAGGTCATCAGGATCGGACGCAGGCGCAGACGGCAGGCTTCCAATACCGCTGCCAGCGGATCCAGGCCTTCGGCCTGTTTATCCTTGGCGAACTCGACGATCAGGATGGCGTTCTTGCACGCCAGGCCCACCAGTACGATCAAGCCGATCTGGGTGAAGATGTTGTTGTCGCCCCCGGAGATGATCACCCCGGTAATCGCCGACAGCAGGGTCATCGGTACGATCAGGATCACCGCCAGCGGCAGGCTCCAGCTTTCGTACTGGGCCGCCAGTACCAGGAAGGCCAGCAAGACGCAGAGCGGGAATACCAGCAGTGCAGTGTTGCCGGACAGGATCTGCTGGTAGGTCAGGTCGGTCCATTCGAAGGTCATGCCGTTGGGCAGTTCCTCTTTGATCAGTTTCTCGATGGCCGCCTCGGCCTGGCCGGAGCTGTAGCCGGGGGCCGCAGCACCGTTGATTTCGGCGGTAATGAAGCCGTTGTAATGCATCACCCGATCAGGCCCGGAGGTGTCGCTGACCTTGAGGAAGGTCGCCAGCGGGATCATCTCGCCGAGGTTGTTGCGCACCTTCAACTGGCCGATCTGCTCGGCGTCGAGGCGGAACTGCTGCTCGGCCTGGACGTTGACCTGGTAAGTGCGGCCAAAGCGGTTGAAGTCGTTGGTGTACAGCGAGCCCAGGTACACCTGCAGGGTGTCGAAGATGTCATTGATGGCCACGCCATGGGTCTTGGCCTTTTCCCGGTCGATGGCAGCATCGACCTGTGGCACGTTGACCTGATAGCTGGTGAACAGGCCCGCCAGCTCCGGCACGTTGTGGCTCTTGGCAATGATGTTCTGGGTTTCTTTGTACAGCGCCTCATAGCCCAGGTTGCCGCGGTCCTCGATCTGCAGGCGGAAGCCGCCGATGGTGCCCAGGCCCTGTACCGGCGGCGGTGGGAAGATCGCGATGTAGGCATCCTGGATATCAGCGAACTTGGCGTTCAGCGCGGCAGCGATGGCCGCCGCCGACTGGCTTGGGTCCTTGCGCTCATCGAACGGCTTGAGCGGGGTGAACACGATGCCGCTGTTGGGGCTGTTGGTGAAACCGTTGATCGACAGGCCCGGGAAGGCCACCGAATCGGCCACACCTGGCTGCTCCAGGGCGATCTCGCTCATGCGCTTGATCACAGCTTCCGTGCGATCCAGGCTGGCCGCATCCGGCAGCTGGGCGAACGCTACCAGGTACTGCTTGTCCTGGGCCGGGACGAAGCCGGTCGGTGTGGACGAGAAGCCGAGGTAGGTCAGGCCCATCAAGCCGGCGTAGACGAACAGGGCGATACCACTGGAACGGATGACCCGACCCACACCGCCGACATAGCGATTGCTGGCGCGGTCGAAGAAACGGTTGAACGGGGCGAACAGCCAGCCGCCTAACAGCCGCTCGAGCAGCCGCGAGAAGCGGTCCTTGGGTGCATGGTGCTCCTTGAGTAGCACCGCGGCCAGGGCCGGCGACAGGGTCAGCGAGTTGAACGCCGAGATAACCGTGGAGATGGCGATGGTCAGGGCGAACTGCTTGTAGAACTGCCCGGTAAGGCCGGAGATGAACGCCGCCGGGACGAACACGGCGCACAGCACCAGCGCCGTGGCGATGATCGGCCCGGTCACTTCGCCCATGGCTTTTTGCGTGGCTTGCAGCGGTTTCAGGCCAAGGCCGATGTTACGTTCAACGTTTTCCACGACGACGATGGCGTCGTCCACCACGATACCGATCGCCAGTACCAAGCCAAACAAGGACAAGGCGTTGAGCGAGAAGCCGAACAGGTGCATCACGGCAAAGGTACCGATCAGCGACACCGGCACGGCCAGCAGCGGGATGATCGATGCGCGCCAGGTTTGCAGGAACAGGATCACCACCAGCACGACCAGGATCAGCGCTTCGAACAGGGTGTGCACCACCGCTTCGATCGAGCCACGGACGAACACGGTCGGGTCATAGACGATGCTGTAGTCCATCCCTTCAGGGAAGTCCTTCTTCAGCTCGGCCATCTTCGCCCGCACTTCGTCGGAGATCTCGATGGCGTTCGAGCCTGGGCGCTGGAAGATCGGCAGCGCCACCGCCGGCTGGTTGTTCAGCAGCGAGCGCAGGGCGTACTGGCTGGAGCCGAGCTCAACCCGGGCGATGTCCTTGAGGCGAGTGATCTCGCCATCGGCGCCGGCGCGGATGATGATGTTCTCGAACTCTTCTTCATTGACCAAACGGCCCTGGGTGTTGATCGACAGCTGAAAGCTGGTCGAACCTGGCGCGGGCGGCGCGCCGAGCTGGCCGGCAGCGACCTGGCGGTTCTGCTCGCGAATCGCCGCCACCACATCACTGGCCGTCAGGTTGCGCGAAGCGGTCTTGTTCGGGTCGAGCCAGACCCGCAGGGAGTAGTCGCCCATGCCGAACAGCTGCACGTCACCGACACCGCCCAGGCGCGCCAGCTCATCCTTGATGTTGAGGATGGCGTAGTTGGACAGGTAGAGCATGTCGTAGCGCTGGTCCGGCGAGGTCAGGTGCACGACCATGGTCAGGTCGGGCGAGGCCTTGTCGACGGTGATACCAATGCGCGTGACTTCTTCCGGCAGCTTGGGCTGGGTGCGGGTGACACGGTTCTGCACCTGCACCTGGGCGTTGTCCAGGTCAGTGCCCAGGGCGAAGGTGATGGTCAGGGTCAGCTTGCCGTCGGCGGTCGACTGGGAGGACATGTAGAGCATGTTCTCCACCCCGGTGATGGCCTGCTCCAGCGGTGCGGCGACGGTTTCGCCGATCACCTTGGGGTTGGCGCCGGGGAAGTTGGCACGCACCACCACGGTGGGCGGGACCACTTCCGGGTATTCGCTGATCGGCAGCTGGAACAGCGCGATCGAGCCTGCAATCAGCAGGATCAGCGAGAGCACGGCGGCAAAGATCGGCCGTGTGATGAAGAATTTCGAGAAGTTCATCGGTGTTGTCCCTTAACCGCGCGGTGCCTGGGCACTGGCGACTTTCTCACTGGAGCCGGCCACGCGCGGCGCCGGGTTGCTGGCTTCGAGCGCCTGGCGCTGACGGGCCAGGGTGGCGAGGGTCTGCTCACTGGCCATGGCGATTTCTTCCGGGGTCACCGGCGAGCCCGGGCGTACCCGTTGCAGGCCCTTGACCACGATGCGGTCGTCCTTGCCCAGGCCGCTACGCACGATGCGCAGGCCTTCAAGCTTGGGTCCCAGCTCCACCGCGCGGTAGGCGGCCTTGTTGTCCTTGTCCATGACCAGCACGAACTTCTTGCCAAGGTCGGTGCCGACCGCTTCGTCGTTGATCAGCACGGCGTCGTACTTGGCGCTGCCGACCAGCTTGAGACGGGCGTACAGCCCCGGGGTGAACTGACCGTCGCGGTTGTCGAACACGGCACGGCCACGGATGGTGCCGGTGCGCGGGTTGACCTGGTTGTCGACAAAGTTCATCTGGCCCAGGTGCGGGTTGCCAGCTTCGTTGGTCAGGCCCAGGTAGACCGGGGTGCTCTGGCCGCGCTGGCCTTCGCGCGCCAGCTGGGTGTACTTGAGGTACACGCGCTCGTCGGCGTCGAAGTAGGCGTACACCTTGTCGGTGGAAACCACCGAGGTCAGCGGGGTGACGTCGGCAGTGACGATGTTGCCGGCAGTGAACTCGGCGCGGCTGACCCGGCCGCTGATCGGCGCGGTGACGCGGGTGAAGCTCAGGTTCAGGCGGGCCAGGTCCAGCTGGGCCTGGATTGCAGCGACACCGGCACGCGCTTCGGCAGCAGCGCTGGTGCGCGATTCGGCAAGCTCGGCAGAGATCGCGTTGCTGTCGCGCAGGCGCTCGCCACGACGCGCTTCGTTTTCGCTGCGCACGGCGGTGGCGCGGGCTTGTTGCAGCTGTGCTTCGAGGCGGCGGACTTCGGCCTGGAACGGGCGCGGGTCGATCTGGAACAGCAGGTCGCCTTTTTTCACTTGGGCGCCTTCGGTGAAGCCCACCAGGTCGATCTGGCCCGAGACCCGCGGCCGCACCTCGACGGTTTCCGGAGCTTCCAGGCGCCCGGTGAACTCGTCCCACTCGTTGATCGGCTGCTCGATCACCTTCGCCACACTGACCTTGGGCGCAGCGGGGGCCTGCACGGCGTCGGGGGTTCGACCGCAAGCGCTGATCACCAGCACTGCCAGGGCAGCGAGGGGATAGCGCAGGGGTTTGAGTGATGGTTCCATGGAGAACTCCGCCAATTATTGGATAGTGGGCGGATTCTGCGGCTCGTGCGCGCAGGGAACGAATCGAACGCGGCGAAGGTTATTATCACGCAGAATGATATGTCGCGATATTTCATCGATGGCGGGCATGATGCTTGGCGTCAATCAACTCAGGGACTGATGAGGCCGCTCAGGCTTGGAGCTAAGGGCTAGTGAGAATCCTCAGGCACACACGTAGCGCCCACGCCTGGATGCTCGCTTCGTCCAGTCCACCGCTGCGAAGATCCGCCGCAGCGTTGACGACCGCCAGTATGCCCGCCACCGCTGTGCGCCGGTCCATCACCCGAAAGCGCCCGCTGCGCTGTCCCTGCTCGATGATCGCCAGCAACGGCGCCTTTAACCGCTCAAGCCGCTGTTCGAGCCAGCGCCGCTGATCATCCAGCAGGTGCCGAGCCTCATGGCGCAACAACACCTCCTCCAACGGATGCGAGCACTGGCGTGCCAGCACATACTCCAGGTAGGTGCGCAGTTCGCGTTTGTTCCGGCGTACTCGCCAAGCGGCCAAGCGCCGATCCAGCACATCCATCAACACCAGCAACAATAGGTCCTGCTTACCGGTGACGTGATGATAGAGGCTGCCTGGCAGCATGCCCACTCGACTGGCCAACTGGCGCATGCTCATCGCGCCAAAGCCAATTTCAGCCATCAATTCGGCGGCTGCCTCAAGGATCGACGGCGGGCAACCGCCGCGCGCGTCAGCGGCTTGCGCGGTGCAGGAGCGCGCGGGCACGGAGGATCACCGGTGCATCGATCATCTGGCCATCCAGGGTAAAGACCCCGGCACCGTCTTCAGCCTGCGCCACCACACGCTGTGCCCACTGCAGCTCGGCGGCATCGGGCATGAAGGCTTGATGGATCAGGGCCACCTGCGCCGGGTGGATGCACAAGGCGCCGCCAAAACCCATGTCGCGGGCAAAGCCGATATGTCGGCGTAACCCCTCGCTGTCGGCAATTGCCGCAAACACCCCATCCAGCGGCGGCGCCAACTGCGCCACGCGGCTGTGCAGCAGTACCGCGTAACGCGCCTGGCCCAGTACCTGCGCAGCTGCCTCGCTGCCATCGCGCAGGTTCAGGTCCAGCGCCAGGTCGAGGCTGCCGAACGACAAGCGCTCGACACCTTGGGCACTGGCCAGTTGGGGCAGGGCGGCCAGGCCCCTGGCGCTTTCTATGATCGGCCACACCGGCTTGCCGGTGGCATGCACGCTGCGGATCTGTTCGACGGTTTCTGCCTTGGGCAGCAAGATGCCGATCACGCCTGGATAGCGCTGGCACACCTGCAAATCCGCCTGATGGCCGGTGTGCTCAGGGGCATTGACCCGCACCAGTACCTGCAGCGGGGCCGATTGTTCGAGAAATCTTTCAAGGTTTGCTCGGGCCTGATCCTTGAGGGCTTCCTCCACGGCATCTTCAAGGTCGATGATGACCCGCTCGGCGCCGCTGGCCAAGGCCTTGGCAAAGCGTTCTGGGCGGGTTGCCGGCACGAACAGTGCCGTGCGCACGATCTCCCGGTTCATTGGCTATCCTCCGAAACGAAAGCGACTTCGCCTATTTGTGCCAAACCCGCCTGGTTGCCGGCCCACACTTGCGCTTTGCCGTCTGCGAGCAGGCAACCGCCTACCTCGAATGGCTGCGGTGAGATCAGCGGCCGCAAGCCGCGGAAGGCAAAGCCAGTCACTCGAACGTGCGGGTTGGCGCGCTGGAACGCGCGCAGGCTAAGCGTGGCAATCAGCGGGCCATGCACTACCAGGCCCGGATAGCCTTCGGTTTCGCGCACGTAGGGCCAGTCATAGTGAATGCGATGGCCGTTGAAGGTGACTGCCGAATAGCGGAACAGCAGGGTCGCATTGGGCTGTACCGGTTCATGCCATTGCCCTTCAGGCATCGCTTGGGTCCCGCCAAGTTTGGGTGGGCTCGGTTCGCGGTAGACGATGTCCTGTTCATCGCGCAGGGCGATGCGGCCATCCTGGAAGTATTCATGCAGCACGGTGACGAACAGCAGCGCGCCAGTGCGGCCATGCTTTTCTTCGACCTTGGCTATCGTCGAGCGACAGATCACCTGCGCTTCCACCCGCAGTGGTTCGATGAATGTCAGGCGGCTGCCGGCCCACATTCGATTACGCTTGTCCGCCGGCGGCAGGAAACCGCCCCGCGCCGGATGGCCATCATCGCCCAGGCCGGATTCGGGCAGCGGGTCCTGGAAGAATGCCCAGTGCCAGAGTAACGGTAAGGCCTCGCCTGGACTGGGCGCAGCTTCGCCCAAGGTTGCGCCGATGCGCTTGACCAGGTTGTGGCTGAGGCGATCGCTGCGCTCTTCGCTGCGGCCGATCCAATCCTTGAGGTTGTGCGTTGTCATTGTTGTCCTCGTTGCAAGTCAGATCGCGCCAGCGCCTCGCAGGCTGGCAATTCGCTCAGGGCTAAGGCCCAGTTCGGCGAGGATCGCGGCACTGTGCTCACCCAAGGCCGGCACCGGATCCATGCGCGTTGTATAGGCATTGCTGGTCGCCGGCGGTAGCAGGGCAGGCACCTCGCCGGCGCTGGTCTTGACCAGGCGCCAGCGTTGCCGTGCTTGCAACTGCGGGTGCTGCCAGACACCGCGCATGTCGTTGACCTGGGCATTGGCGATACCGGCGCGCTCCAGGCGCCCGATCACCGTGGCCAGGTCCAGTGCCGTGAAGGCGCCAGTGATCAGCTCACGCAAGGCGTCGCGGTTTTCCACACGTTTGAAGTTGGCGGCAAAGCGCTGGTCCTCGGCCAGCGCGGGTTGTTCGAGCACCTGTTCGCAGAACACCTTCCATTCCCGCTCGTTTTGCAGGCCGAGCATGACCGTGCGGCCATCGCCGGTAGGGAACGGTCCGTACGGATAGATAGTGGCGTGAGCTGCGCCCGCCCTGGGCGGCGGGCTGGCACCGGCATAGGCGTAATACAGTGGATAACCCATCCACTCCACCAGGCTTTCCAGCATCGACACCTGTACCTGGCTGCCGACACCGCTCTTCTCTCTGAGTAGCAACGCCGAGAG
This sequence comes from Pseudomonas sp. NPDC088890, assembly GCF_044900155.1. Lineage (NCBI taxonomy): Bacteria > Pseudomonadati > Pseudomonadota > Gammaproteobacteria > Pseudomonadales > Pseudomonadaceae > Pseudomonas > Pseudomonas sp. NPDC088890. The sequence goes on from NZ_JBJDNG010000009.1 coordinate 21,470, forward strand.
AATCCCGCTGTAGGCATACATGCCAGCGGCGATGTCGGCGATGGAGTTGCCGGCCTTGGCCATGTGATCCTCCCCGGCATTGCCAGTTACCGAGAGAAAACCGCCTTCACTCTGGATCAGCAGGTCATAGGCCTTCTTGCCTGCATAAGGCCCGCCCGCACCGTAGCCGGAGATATCGCAGACGATCAGCCGCGGGTAACGCGCATGCAGTTTGTCGAAGCCTAGCCCCAGACGCTCAGCGGCGCCTGGCGCCAGGTTTTGCACCAGCACGTCGGCCTGCTCGAGCAACTGCTCGAGGATACTGGGTGCGATATCTTGCTTGAGGTCCAGGGTCAGGCTCTCTTTCGAGCGGTTGGTCCAGACGAAGTGCGAGGCCAAGCCATTGACGCGCTGGTCGTAACCGCGGGCGAAGTCGCCCACCCCAGGGCGTTCGACCTTGATCACGCGTGCGCCCAGATCGGCCAATTGACGGGTGCAGAACGGTGCGGCGATGGCGTGCTCCAGGCTGACCACGGTGATGCCATCGAGCGGACGGGTGCCAGTGGACTGAGTCATGATTCAGGCTCCAGATCAGAACGAGCGCGGCAAATCCAGCAAATGCTCGGCCACATAAGACAGGATCAGGTTGGTGGAGATTGGCGCCACCTGATACAGGCGTGTCTCGCGGAACTTGCGTTCGACGTCGTACTCGTTGGCAAAGCCAAAGCCGCCGTGGGTCTGCAGGCAGGCATTGGCCGCCTCCCAACTGGCCTTGGCCGCCAGGTACTTGGCCATGTTCGCCGCAGCCCCGGCATTCTGGCCGCTGTCGTACTCGGCGCAGGCGCGCCAGCGCATCAAGTCGGCCGCCTCAAGCTCGATATGCGCCTCGGCGATAGGAAATTGCACGCCCTGGTTCTGCCCGATCGGGCGGCCGAACACGACCCGGTCGCGCGCATACTGGCTGGATTTCTCGATGAACCAGCGGCCGTCACCAATACACTCGGCGGCGATCAACGTGCGTTCGGCATTGAGCCCATCGAGGATGTAGCGAAAACCCTTGCCTTGCTCGCCAATCAGGCTGCTGGCAGGAATGCGCAGGTTGTCGAAGAACAGCTCGTTGGTCTCGTGATTGACCATGTTGGCGATCGGCTGCACGGTTAGCCCGTTGCCGATGGCTTGACGCAGATCCACCAGGAAAATCGACATGCCCTCGGACTTTTTTTCAACCTGAGCCAGCGGAGTGGTGCGGGCCAGCAGGATCATCAGGTCAGAATGCTGAACTCGCGAGATCCATACCTTCTGGCCGTTGATCACATAATGCTCGCCGTCGCGCACGGCAGTGGTCTTGATCTTGGTGGTGTCGGTACCGGTGGTCGGTTCGGTGACGCCCATCGACTGCAAGCGCAGTTCGCCACTGGCAAGCTTGGGCAGGTAATAGCGCTTTTGCGCTTCGCTGCCGTGGCGCAGCAAGGTGAACATGTTGTACATCTGGCCATGAATGGTGCCGGAGTTACCGCCGCAGCGGTTGACCTCTTCAAGGATCACCGAGGCCTCGGCCAGCCCCAGGCCCGAGCCACCGTACTCCTCCGGGATCATCGCCGACAGCCAGCCAGCACTGGTCATCGCCTGGACGAAGGCTTCGGGAAAGCCCTTGTGTTCATCGATCTTGCGCCAGTACTCGGCAGGAAAGTCGGCGCACAGGGCGCGCACGCCTTCGCGAATCGCAGTGAGTTCTTCGTTGTGGTAATGGCTCATCTGGGTTCTCCAGGCAGGTTAGAGGGGCAGCAGGTCCAAAGCTGCACGAAAGCGATTCTTGATGTAGTGGCCATCGCGCGGCGGCAGAATCCGGGGTGGGTTTTCGGCCTTGATCTTGACTGTGGCCAGCTTGACCCCTTCGCGGTTGGCAAAGCGTTCGCGCAGTGCCTGCACACCTTCGATGTCACGAATTTCATCGGTCCAGCTGAAACCGCAGGTACGCGCGACCTGGTCGAGCTGGATGCCGAACCCTGCGTGACTGACCTGCATACCGGTCTCGCCGAAGTGGCCGTTATCCAGCACCACGATGCTCAGGTTGGCCGGTTTTTGCAGAGCAACCGTGGCCAGGGCGCCAAAACCCATCAGCAATTCGCCGTCACCGGTGATCACCACCACCGACTTGTCCGGCTGGGCGTTGGCCAGGCCCAGGCCGACAGTGATCGCGCTGCCCATGGCCGCCCACAGGTAATAGTTGTTGGGGTGATCACCGGCGGCCATCACGTCATATGAAGCCGAACCCAAGCCAGTTACCACCAGCAGGTCGTGGCGGTCGGCGAGCAGGCTGCGCACCACTTCGCGGCGGCACAGGCTGTGGTTTGCACTTACTTGACCCATTGTTTTTCTCCGATCAGGCGCTGGCCGAGCAGCAGGGCAGTGGCGGCATCACCGTTGAAGGCCATGGTTGCCGCGCCATGCAGCAATGGCGCGACATCCTCGGGCTGGTCGGCGCGCCAGGTCATGACCTTCATCAGTTGCAAGGAGGCCTCGGTGGCCTGGCCCATGGGGTTTTGCCAGGCATTGAACTCAGCCCAGTCGCCGCGCATGGTCACCACCATCAGCAAGGGGAAGCCGGCACAGTTCTGCAGGGCCAGGGTGTTGAGGCAGTTGCCCACGCCGCTGGACTGCATCAGCAGAGCGCCGCGTTCACCTCCCAGCCAGGCGCCGGCCAGGTAGCCGATGCCTTCTTCTTCGGTGGTGAGGACCACAGCGTTGATCTCGGGGTCTTGATAGGCCAGGCGGATGGCCGCCGAGTGGCCGGCATCGGGGACGAACACGATGTGCTTGACGTCGTGGGCCTTGAGGACGCGGAACACGTCTTGCTGCCAGGAAGGTTCAGTTGCATGCGATGACATGAGGGGCTCCAGTGCTGCGCTTGTTTTGCTTGATCATGGCGGCCATCTGCGGCTTGGACGACTACCGTTTTTCTCTTTGAGATATGCCGCCTGGGTATAGCTCTACGCGTTAAGCCACATAGAGTCAGGCAACATCGGCCAGCCGTTGGGCATCCTTCATTCCGGTGTTTTCCTCAACCCGCCCATCGCCGCTGATGTAGCCATGACGCGATAGATTGGGCATCAGCACCGAGGCGATGAACGTCACGCACAACACGGCTGCGACGTAAAAGAAGAAGTAGGTTTCAACGCCCTCGGCGCGAAATGACAACGCGACATACTCCGCTGTGCCGCCGAATGCCGCGTTGCCGAGCGCGTAGGGAAAACCCACCCCCAATGTACGCACTGCGGGCGGGAACAACTCGGCTTTGACGATTCCGGCAATCGGCGTGTACAGCGAAGCCACCACCAGCCCGCCGAATACCAAGGCAAACGCCATCAGTGGGCTCTGCGTGCCCTGAATGGCGAACAGCAGCGGGATCACCAACATTACCCCCAGACCGGAGAACAGCAGCATGTGGGTCTTGATCCCCAGGCGATCGGCGAGCAGCCCGAACAACGGCTGACAGAGCATGAAACCGATCAGTGCCGAGGTCATGATGAAGCTCACCGTCTCGGCATCGAAGCCGGCCGAGATCACCAGGAACTTCTGCATGTAGGTGGTAAAGGTATAGAAGTACAGCGAACCGCCAATGGTGAAGGCGATCACCAACGCCACGGCGCGTTTGTGCTTGAACATTGCGCGCAGGGAGCCGGCGCCTTCGCGGTGCATGTCTTTCTTCGAGGCGGTCTCGTGCATCGAGCGCCGTAGGTAGACCACCACCACTGCGCTCAATGCGCCAATCAAGAACGGAATGCGCCAACCCCATTCGCGCAGCTGTTCGTCACTCAGCGTCTGTTGCAGAACCACCACGGTGAACAGCGCCAGCAGTTGTCCGGCGATGATCGTGAAGTACTGGAACGAGCCATAGAAGCAGCGCCGCCCAGGGGTGGCGATTTCACTGATGTAGGTGGCGCCGGTGCCATATTCAGCGCCCACCGACAGACCCTGGATCAGCCTGGCAAGCAGTAGCATGATCGGCGCGGCGATACCGATGGTTTCGTAGGTTGGCATCACGGCGATCAGCAGCGAGCCGCCGCACATCATGAACACCGAGATGATCATCGACACCTTGCGTCCACGGGTGTCGGCCAGCCAACCGAAGATCCAGCCGCCAAGTGGGCGCATGAAAAAGCCGACCGCGAACACCCCGGCGGTGGCCAACAGTTGCGTGGTGGTGTCGCCCTTGGGGAAGAACGATGCGGCGAAATAGATGGCGGTGTAGGCGTAGATGAAGAAGTCGTACCACTCGACCAGGTTGCCCGAGCAAGCGCCCAGGATCGCGCGCACGCGGTTGGGCTGGGGCGGGGAGGTGGACGGATGCATGGCGGGGTCCTCGCTTATTGTTGTTGTAGGCGCGCAGGCAGGCTGCCTGGCGTTGGACCTCACGCTACTCCAGCCAGCGCGGGGCAATAAGGGGCCTGGGCAGCTAGCTGATATGCCGGATTTCTATAGCTGATGCAGGTAGACTCTGCGCACGCCAGTGCCGGACAAGCCCGCGTGCCTTTCGAGGATGCAGGCTTGCCCCGGGGTGGTGCCGGCATTGCCACCGCAAACCCAACGGACCCGCCCATGGACGTCGTTCAACTCAAAACCCTGATTCATGTCGCTGAGCTCGGCAGCCTGAGCAAGGCTTCCGACCGCCTGCACATCGCCCAGCCGGCGCTGAGCCGGCAGATCCGCCAGCTGGAAAAGGAGCTGGGCGTCTATTTGTTCGAGCGCCACGGCCGAGGCATGCAGATCACCGAGGCGGGCCGCGAAGTCCTGGCCCATGCCACACGGATCATGGAAGAGATGGAATCTATCCGCAGCTCCGTAGCCGGCGGCCGTGCGGCGTTTCGCGGTAGCGTGGTGGTGGGGACCACGCCAACGGTGGCTGAGATCGTCACCGTGCCCCTGGTCAGCCGCATCCGCCAGGCTCATCCGGATCTGGCTGTGCGCTTTTCTTCGGCCTTTAGTGGCTATCTACTGGATTGGCTGCAACGCGGCGAGCTGGAATTGGCTATCTCCTACGATCCGCAACCGCTGCACACATTGCGCATCGTCCCGGTAATGATGGAAAACCTCATGCTGGTCGGGCCTGCCCAAGCCGGTTTGCGCCTGGATCAGCCAGTGCCCTTCGACAGCTTGGCCGGACATCAGCTTGTGCTGCCTAGCGCCCGGCATGGTTTGCGCAAGATCATGGATGAATGTGCCCAGGCGCGAGGGTTGAAGTTGACTACCAGTGTCGAGGCGGATTCGTTCGGCGCGATGATCGACCTGGTGCGCCATGGCTTCGGCCTGACCGCGCTGCCATTGGCATCGGTACATGCCCAGCTGGAAAGCGGCACGCTTTGCGCCGCACCTTTGGTCGAGCCGACGCCGATGCGCAAGTTGGTGCTGGTGTATCCGGCTGATCGGCGGGTCAGTCCGGCGGCGCGCTATGTGGGCGATACCTTTGTCGAAATCGCTGCTGACCTGGTCGGACGCGGGATCTGGGCAGGGCATATGTTGTGAATGAGCGTATTGTGAAAGTTGATCCCCTTAACCCCAGCACGCAAACCATCATCGGTCTGGGCGTACTGCAGATCCTGGTCTGGGGCGGTTCGTTCTTCATCCTGGCGGTGATGGCCGAGCCGATCATGCGCGAGACCGGTTGGGCCAGCCAATGGGTGTATGGCGCGCTGTCGCTGAGCCTGATGGTCGCGGCCCTGTTGGCGCCGCTGTCCAGCCGACTGGTGGCGCGCTACGGCGGGCGCTCGCAGCTGGCTGGCAGCGGCGCGGTGGTCGCACTGGGGCTGCTGATCATGGCCGCCAGTCACAGCCTGGCGTTGTTTCTGCTGGCCTGGGCAGTGATCGGCGTGGGCATGGCGATGGGCTTGTACGAAGCGCTGTTTTCCACCCTCGGTGCGTTGTACGCCGAGGGCGCCGGGCGGGCGATCACCGGCATCACCCTGATCTCAGGCTTTGCCTCGACCTTGTCGTGGCCGGCCGTGGCCTTGCTCATCGAGCAGTTCGGTTGGCGTGTGGCTTGCGTGGCCTACGCGCTGGTCTTGCTGCTAGTGGTGGCGCCGCTGTACATGAAGGTGCTGCCCAAGGGCGGCCAGGGCGAACAGGCCAAGCTCGCCACAGCGGGCGAGAGCGCCGTGGTGGACCGGCGCCTGTACCTGTTGCTGACGGCGATCTTTGCCCTGGGCGCAATCATCATGACTGCAGTCGCCGTGCAATTGGTGGCGGTGTTGCAGGGCTTGGGGCACTCCCTGCCAGCGGCCATCGGCCTGGCGGCGATGCTGGGGCCGAGCCAGGTGGCGTCGCGGGTTCTGCAGATCCTTGCCGGCAAGCGTCATCCGATCTGGACCGCGCTGTTTTGCGTGTCGCTGGTAGCGTTGGGGCTGTTGTTGGTGGCCTTTGCGCCAGGTATGACCGCGCTGGGGCTGTTGATCTTCGGGTGTGGCAACGGCCTGCGGGCCATCGTTCGCGGGCTGTTGCCGCTGGCACTGATGCCACCTGCGCACTATGTGTTGCTGATGGGGCGTATGTCGCGGCCATCGTTGATTGGCCAGGCATTGACGCCGTTGCTGGGTGGCTACCTGTTCGAGCACTTTGGCGCGATGGGGGTGTTGGGCACGTTGTGTGGGTTGGCGTTGGTCAACGTGCTGCTGGTGTTGTGGGTGATGCGGTGGATGCAAAAGCCGCCAAGGGGGCTGCCTAGCAGCCCCGGTCACTCTACAGCCAGGCTTTGATCTGGCGGGCTACCGCTTCAGTCGATATCCCGTAGCGATCATGCTGACGCCCTATCGCCGGGCAACCGCAGAACTGCGTGGGAGCGGGCTTGCCCAGCGATGAGGCCGGCCCAAGCCCCACAAAACTATCGTCAGGTCATAGGTAAATCCTTCCCCACCCGCACGCCCGCTGAGCAAGCGCTAAGGTAAGGTGACAGGAATGATTCGAGCGCGCCGTCCACGGCGCCAGAGAGGTGCCTGTGGCTTCCTATACCTTGCGACAACTCAAGTATTTCGTCACCACGGTGGAGGCGGGCAGCGTGGCCGAGGCCTCACGCCAGCTGTACATCGCCCAGCCGTCGATATCCACGGCCATCAAAAGCCTGGAAGAAAGCTTCGGCGTGCAGTTGTTCATCCGCCACCATGCCCAGGGCGTCTCACTGACCCCCAGCGGCAAGCGCTTCTACGCCAAGACCAAGTCACTGCTGCAGATGGCCCACGAGTTTGAGCAGAACGCCCTGGCCGACAACGACACCGTGGCCGGGCAGATCGACATCGGTTGCTTTGAGACAGTGGCACCGCTGTACCTGCCGCGGCTGATCGCAGGTTTTCGCCAGCGTTACCCGGGCGTGGATATCCGCCTGCGCGATGGCGAGCAGCAGGACCTGATCCAGGGTTTGACCGCTGGCACCTTCGATTTGGCGTTTCTCTACGATCACGACCTCGATGGCACCATCGAAGCCGAACCCTTGATGCCGCCCCAAAAACCTTATGTGCTGTTGCCGGAAAAACACCGCTTTGCCGGGCAAGCCCAGGTGTCGCTGCGCGACCTCTGCCCAGAGCCGATGATCCTGCTGGATGTGGCGCCGAGCCGAACCTACTTCGTCAGCCTGTTCAACGAGCTGGGGCTGACGCCGAACATCGTCTTCAGTTCGCCGTCGATCGAGATGGTGCGGGGGATGGTGGGGCAGGGCTTTGGTTTTTCCCTGCTGGTGACCCGGCCGCATTCGCCGTGCACCTATGACGGCCAGCGGCTGGTGACAGTGGATATCGCCGAGCCTGTGACCCTGTCGGGGTTGGCGGCGGCGCGGTTGAAGCGGGTGCAGTGGACCAAGCCTGCGCAGTTGTTCGTCGAGTTTTGCCGCGAAGAGTTGGCCAGGATGTGAACACCATCGCGGGGCAAGCCCGCTCCCACGTGTGCGCACAATCAGCTGTGGCACGTGGGAGCGGGCTTGCCCCGCGATAGCGATCTCGCCTCATCCCACTTCAGAGATGATTGTATGCACACGTGGGAGCGGGCTTGCCCCGCGATAGCAATCTCAGCTCATCACACTTGATCCGGTACCACCGCAATCACGTCAATCTCCATCAACCACTCCGCCTGAGCCAACCCCGCCACCACCAGCCCGGTAGAAATCGGGAATACCCCTTTGAGCCACTTGCCAACTTCCTGATAAACCGGCTCGCGAAAACGCGGATCGGTGATGTAGGTAGTGGTCTTGACGATATGCGACATGTCCGAGCCAGCTTCTTCAAGCAGCTGCTTGACGTTCTTCATCGCCTGCTCTGCCTGAGCACGCGGATCGCCCAAACCCACCAGGCGCCCTTCGAAGTCGGTTCCCACCTGGCCCCGTACATACACCGTGTTGCCGGCGCGCACGGCCTGGCAAAGGTCGTTGTCCAGCGACTGATTAGGGTAGGTGGCCTTGGTGTTGAACATGCGAACGCGAGTATGAGTAGGCATCAGTGGGCTCCGAGGGTGCTCAGGGTAGTGATCGAGGTTTGGCCTTGCTCATCGGCATCGCGCTGCAGGCGATCGCGGTAAGCCAGGTAGGTGCGTTGGGTGGCGATATGGCCGGCAACGTGCTTGGCGTCGTGCCACACGCCCCAGATGAACGACGAACCGCGCCGCGACAACCACGGCAGGCCGAGGAAGTACACGCCAGGCTCTTTCGCGACGCCGCGCTGGTGTAGCGGCTTGCCATGGCTGTCGAAGGTGTCGACCTGCAGCCAGCTGAAATCCACCCCGTAACCAGTTGCCCAGATGATGCTGGTGACGCCAGCCTGGACCAGGTCGAGTTCGAGAATCGGTGCACTGACGCACTGCGGGTCGGCCAGGCGTTGGCGCGCTTGAGGTTCTTCAGGCAGGTCCAGGCCATTGCGCTCGACATAGGCATCGGCGGCATCGAGCAGGGCCAGGTAGTTGTCGTCGCCGCGCTGGATGTTTTCGGCCAGGTTGTCCTGAAAGCGCGCCACACCGTTGGCGAACGACTGGGTCAGCCCGACCAGGGTCATGCCTTGGTGGGCGAGGGCGCGGAAGTCCACGGTGTGGCCGCCACGCGCGCCGCTGACGGCGATGGTTACGTGCTCGCGGCCGGGCTTGGCGATTTCCGCATCCCATTCGCCGAGCACGCCCAGCCACCAGCAGAAGTCGCGGTTGCGATAGCTGCGCGGCGGGCGGTCATGGGCGCCCACCGACAGGTACACCTGACGGCCTGCGCGCATCAGCTCCTCAGCGATCTGCACCCCAGAGGAGCCCGCGCCCACCACCAGCACCGCGCCTTCAGGCAACTGCTCGGGGTTGAAGTAGGCGGCCGAGTGGATCTGGTGCAGACGCTCATCCTGCGGCGCGATGGCTGGGATGACCGGGCGCTGGAACGGACCGGTGGCGGCGACCACGCGGTTGGCGAGAATGGTGCCGTGGTTGGTCTCGATGGTGAAACCAGGGCGGTCGGCGTTGCGCACCACCTTTTTCACCTCGACCCCGGTGCGTACCGGCAGGTTGTATTTGCGCACATAGCGCTCGAAGTAGTCGGCGACCTGCTCCTTGCCGGCGAAGGCATCGGCATCGAGGTCGAATTCCAGCCCTGGGAAGCGGTCGTGCCAGACCGGGCCGTTGGCCACCAGCGAATCCCAGCGGCCAGTGCGCCAGGCCTCGGCGATGCGGTTGCGCTCCAGCACCAGGTGCGGCACGCCGAGCTTGCTCAGGTGTTCGCTCATGGCAACCCCGGCCTGGCCGGCGCCGACCACGAGGGTATCGATTTCAATTGTGTTCAAGTTCATCTCTGAGCCCTTCTTGGAAGGCGGTTTTAATCAGGTCGGTGGGTGAACCGCCTTTGCCTGGAATCAGCCTAGGGATGTGCCTTGGGTCGCGAAAATAGTATTTAGCTAGTGCTTGCCTATAGTTTGGCGAAGGCCTTGATAAATAAGGGCTGCAGCGCTGTCGTGGGGTTATTTGAAGAGGGTTTGAGGCGCGCGTTTACAGACTTAGTTTTTTCCTTTTCAAGGCCAAGGAAAAAGGTCGTTTCGTGGCCCGTGGGCTTCTGTTCAGAATGCGTTCAACATCGAGTGGAAGTTGCCTTTCGCTGGATTAGCCAATAAACGACAGGAGCTGCACCATGACCTTCTCCATCATTGGCCGCTGCCAGGAAACCGGCCAAGTCGGCATTGCCATCAGCTCTTCGAGCATTGCCGTGGGAGCCCGATGCCCGTGGGTGCGCGCAGGCGTCGGTGCGGTGGCGACCCAGAACATCACCTTGCCGGCGCTTGGTCCGCAGATCCTCGACGCCCTGGAGCAGGGTGACTTGCCCGCGGCAGCGGCACTGGACCGGGTGCTCAGTACCAACGGCTGGAGCGAGTACCGCCAGGTGACGGTGATCGACAGCCACGGGCAGGTTGCGCTGTTTACCGGTAAAGAGGCCTTGGGCGTGCACAACGCAGTAGCCGGCGAGCAATGCGCCGCAGCCGGCAACCTGTTGTCGTCGATCCAGGTGATCGAGGCGATGGTCGCCGCCTTCGAACAGGCCAGCGGGCATCTGGCTGATCGCCTGCTGGCAGCGATGCATGCGGCGGTGGCCGCAGGGGGCGAGGCCGGGCCGATTCATTCGGCGGCGCTGAAGATTGCCGGTGAGCTGACCTGGCCGCTGGTGGACCTGCGTGTTGACTGGGCGGATGAAGACCCGATCGCTCAGCTCGATGGCCTTTGGCAAGCCTACCGCCCGCAGATGCAGGACTACGTGACCCGCGCGCTGAACCCGACCAGCGCACCGAGCTACGGAGTACCGGGGGATGAATGAGCAAAGCAGCCGCGACCTGCTGGCGCGGCTGATCGGATTTGCCACGGTCAGCCGTGACTCGAACCTTGAGTTGATCGGCTTTATCCGCGACTACCTGGCCGGCCTGGGGGTGGACAGCGAGCTGTTTCACAACCGTGAAGGCACCAAGGCTAATCTGTTCGCGACCATTGGCCCCTTGGATAAGGGCGGCGTGGTGCTCTCCGGGCATACCGACGTGGTGCCCGTGGATGGCCAGGCCTGGACGGTCGAGCCGTTTCGCCTGAGCGAACGTGACGGGCGCCTGTACGGTCGCGGCGCGGCTGACATGAAAGGCTTCATTGCCTCGGTACTGGCCGCAGTGCCAGCGTTTCTCGCTCAGCCGTTGAAAACCCCGGTGCACCTGGCCTTCTCCTATGACGAGGAAGTCGGTTGCCTGGGCGTGCGCTCGATGCTCGCAGCCCTCCAGGAGCGGGCGCACAAGCCACGCTTGTGCCTGATCGGCGAACCCACCGAGCTCAAGCCGGTGCTCGGCCACAAGGGCAAGCTGGCCATGCGCTGTCAGGTGCAGGGCGCGGCCTGTCATTCGGCTTATGCGCCGTATGGGGTCAATGCGATCGAGTATGCCGCACGCTTGATCGGCAAGCTGGGCGAGATAGGCGAGGTTCTGGCGCAAGACCAGGACGCGCGCTTCGATCCGCCGTTCTCCACCGTGCAGACTGGCCTGATCAAGGGCGGCAGGGCGCTGAACATCGTGCCTGAAGAGTGCGAGTTCGACTTCGAGGTACGCGCGTTGCCAGGCTTCGAGGCGCAGGCTGTGGCCGACCAGTTGCAAAGCTATGCCCAGGCACAACTGCTACCGCGCATGCGTGCGGTCAATCCGGCTAGCGACATTCGCCTGCAACCGTTGAGCGCGTATCCGGGCTTGGCCACGCCTGCTCAGAGCGAGGCGGCGCAGTGGGTTGCGCTGCTCAGTGGCTCGACTGAGTTCGGCACCGTGGCTTTTGGGACTGAAGGTGGGCTGTTCGATCAGGCCGGCATCCCCACTGTGGTGTGCGGGCCGGGCAGCATGGAGCAGGGGCACAAGCCCGACGAGTTTGTCAGTGTCGAGCAGTTGGCGGGGTGCGATGCGATGTTGCGGCGCTTGGTGGATTACCTCCAGGCGCATTGACGGGGTGGCCTCATCGCGGTACACGCCCGCTCCTGCAAGACACGTGCAGGAACGGGCGTGTGCCGCTATGCGGGCAGATGATCAGAAGGTTGCCTTGACCTGCAATCCAACCACCAGGGCATTATCGATGTTGGTCCCGGAGAAGGCCCCCGGCTCGATGATGTACTGCACATCCGGACGCAGGTTCAGCCAAGGCGTGGCCTGGTAGCCGTAGCTCAGCTCGATCAACTGCTCGGCGCTGTCGATGTCGGGGAAGTCCTGGCCACTTTGCAGCGCTGCGTCTTCAAGCAAATCGCGGCTGCGCGGGTTAGGCACGGCGCGGCCATAGCCCAAGGCCACGGTATCGCGCGGGCGCCCTTCGAACGGTTTGTACAGCACCACGCCTGCGCCATACCATTTGGTGAATGGCGAAGCGGCCTTGCTCGACGCCGAGTACTGGCCAAAGGCATGCAGGCTGCGCCCCGGCAGGCTTTGATCGTTCCACACGGCCTGGTCGATCAACAGGTAATGCCCGCCACGACCGGCCACTTCCTTGTCGCTGCCAATGCGTTTGACGTTGGAGCTGTCGTAGTAGTACCCCAGCTTGTACTCACCCGGCAGTTCGCCCTGCAGCTTGTACACCAGCTCCACCGGCACCACGGTACCGGTGGTGTGCTTGGGCCCCAGGTGCCAGGCGCGGCTGGAGTTGCCGTTGCTCTCGGGGTCGACGTTGAACGCCGCCACGCGCAACTGCCAGGACGAGGAGAAGTCGTATTTGACCCGGGCGCCCAAATGCGCGTTGGGGTAGTTGGTCCAGCCACTGCCCCCGGACATGTTCAGTGGGTGACCGCAGAAACCGGCGTTCATGAAGTTGCACAGGATGCCGGTGTCCAGGCCGCCGAGGTCGTTGCCCATGGCCATGTAGCCGAGCTTGACGTTGAGCGCGGGGGTGAAGTTGCGCTCGTAGCTGAGCTCAGTCAGGCGGGTGTACAGGCCACCGTAGTTTTCCTGGATGGGCAGACGGTTGCCGACCAGATCCTCGGAGGCGCTGTTACCGCGACGGTCGTTGATGGTCAGTTGGACCTTGCCAGCGTTATCCAGACCGTACAGCTTGCTCAGGTCGAACTGCACGCCGAGCTTGAGGTTCTGCGAGTAGCGCGCCGAGCGGTGCAGGCCACCGTGGGCGTTATAGGCGGTCTCGCCGCTGTAGTCGCCGGTGAACTTGACGCCGTCGTCCTCAAGCTGGTGACGCAAGCCGCCCCAGTCGCCGGTCATGGTGCTGCGATTGAGCAAATCGGTTTCGGCCATGGCGCAGGTGCTGGCCAGGGCCAGCAGCAGGCCGGCGGTGATGCGGGTAGGGGTGAAGGGCAAAGCACAGAACATTGCGAGGCTTTCCTGGGGAATTGCGGGGCTCATCGCGGGGCAAGCCCGCTCCCACGCCGGATTGGATCGTTGGCGTGGGAGCGGGCTTTTCCCGCTATGAAGTCAACAGCGGTTTACGGCAAGGCGTAAGCAATCACATAGTCGCCACGGTCGGTCGACTGACGGGCGCCGCCGGCAGTGATCACCACATACTGCTTACCGGTCTTGGGCGAAACATAGGTCATCGGGCCGCCCTGGCTGCCCACCGGCAGACGGGCTTTCCAGGCTTCTTCACCATTGGCGCTGTTATAGGCGCGCAGGTAGAAGTCCTGGGTGCCGGCGATGAACACCAGGCCGCCTTGGGTGGACAGGGTACCGCCCAGGGTTGGCAGGCCGATCTTGATCGGCAGGTGCATGCGGATGCCGAGCGGGCCGGTGTCTTCCACGGTGCCGACCGGAACCTGCCAGGCCACCTGGCGGGTCTTCATGTCGATGGCGGTCAGGGTGCCGAAGGGCGGGGCCTGGCACGGAATACCGGCAACCGACAGGAAGCGGTTCTTGTTCACCGCATACGGCGTGCCCTTCAGAGGTACCGCGCCCATGCCGGTGTTCAGTGCTTCACCACCGCCGGCAGCCGCACCTTTGTTCTGCGACGGGATCATCTGAATCCACAGGCCCAGGCGCATGTCGTTGACGAAGATGAAGCCATGCACCGGGTCGGTAGAAATGCTGCCCCAGTTCATGCCGCCCAGCGAGCCTGGGAAGCTCAGCGACAGGTCAGTGCCGGGCGCGGTGTACAGGCCGTCGTAGCGCATCTTCTTGAAGTCGATACGGCACAGCAGCTGGTCATACGGGGTAGCGCCCCACATGTCCGACTCGGTCAGGGTCTGCGCGCCGATCTGCGGCATGCCGACCGATTTTGGCTGGGTAGGCGAATACGGCTCGTTAGGGATGTTGCCCGGCTTGACCGGTACTTCGTCGACCTGGGTCAGCGGTTGGCCGGTGGCGCGGTCGAGCACGTAGATCTGCCCGGCCTTGGTGCCGATGACCACCGCAGGTACGGTCTGGCCGTCGTCCTTGGTGAAGTCGATCAGGCTTGGCTGCATGGGCAGGTCGAAGTCCCACAGATCGTTGTGCACGGTCTGGTAGACCCATTTCTGGTTGCCGGTGGTGGCGTCCAGGGCCAGCACCGAGGCGCCGTAGGTGTGGTCCAGCTTGCTGCGCTCGACACCATAGATGTCGGTGGAGGAGGAGCCCATCGGCAGGAACACGGTGTTCATTGCCGGGTCGTAGGACATCGGCGCCCAGCTGTTGGGCGTGCTGCGTACATAGCTGCTGCCGTCGGCTGGCGCGTTGCGATCTTCAGGGTTGCCCGGGTCGAAGGCCCAGCGCATTTGCCCGGTGATCACGTCGAAGCCACGGATCACGCCGCCTGGCATGTCGGTTTGGACGTTGTCGGCGACGCGCCCGCCAACCACCACGGTGGTGCCGGCCATCAGCGGCGCGGAGGACAGCTGGTAGTACGAATCCGGAACATCGCCCAGGCCGGCCATCAGGTTGACCTGGCCATTGTTGCCAAAGCCCTGGCAGAACTCGCCGGTGTCGGCATCGACGGCGATCAAGCGGCCGTCGATGGTATTGGTCAGCAGTCGACGCTGGCAGTTGGCGCCAGGCGCCACGCTGGCCACGGTGATAGGCGAGCTGTTCGGTTGGGTCGGCTGGGCCAGCGGCGCGCTGGCGTCGAAGTAGGCCATGCCACGGCAACGCTGCCAGACCTTGGACTGGGCATTGATGGCGTTCTTCCACAGCTCTTTACCGGTGTCGGCATCGAGGGCGATCAGGTTGTTGTGCGGGGTGCAGATGAACACCTTGTTGCCAACCTGCAGCGGCGTCAGCTGGTCCTCGGCGCCGTTACCGTCGCTGATGGCCACGTCACCGGTGTGATAGGTCCAGGCCACTTGCAGCTTGTCGACGTTGTCGCGGTTGATCTGATCGAGGGCAGCGAAGCGGCTGCCACCTTCGGTATTGCCGTAGTGAGCCCAGTCTTTCTGGGCTTTCTCCGGCTCGACCGGGGTCATGCCCGGGCCATTGCCGGTAGGCGCTACGCTTGGGTGGGCGACGAACATGTTGCCGGCGGCGATCACCAGGCCAACGGCCATGACCGCGGCCAGACCATAAGCACCACGACCGGCGCTGCGCCCATTGGCGCGCGCCAGCATCGGGTAGACCAGGGCGACCACCATGCCGATGGCGGCAAACATGAACAGGCGCGAGAACAGCGGCCAGAACACCAGGCCGGTATCGGCCACGGCCCAGATGGCAGTGCCTACCAGGAACGCAGCGAACAGCCAGGCGCCAGCGGTTTTGCGCCGGGCGATGAGGATACCGGCGATGGCCATGGCCAGGCCGCCAATCAGGAAGTACCAGGAACCGCCCAGGCCGGCCAGCTTGACGCCGCCAGCAGCCAGGAGCAAGCCGAGCAGGGCGATGACAACGCCCAAGCCGACCAGGATGAATGTCGAGGCGCCAGAGGCGCGCGGTGTTTCGTTCATGCCAGGGATCTCGCAGGTGGAATGTGCGTAGTTTAAGCCCTTAGCAAGCTAATTAACAAGTTAGTACATTTCAATGTGAGGCTGATTGTCGCAGGCGTTTGCAAGCTAAGATGCACCGAAAAGAGTAGATCAGGTGGTGAATTTGTCACTAAACGGCGCGTTTTTTTACTTGTGAAAATTTTGCAATTACGACGTTGGTCGTAGCTGGCCTTGAGAGCCGCAGTGTGTACTCAGCGAGGGAAACGGATTGCCGTGCGATGGCTTGCGAATTCACCCAGTTGATCGATCGCGATAGAACACCGCCAGCCACACGGTACTCACCCCAGCCTCGGTCCACTCCACCCGATGCCGGCAATGAGCGGGGATATCCAGATAATCCCCCACGCGCAACACCCGCTCCTGGGCCTCATGCTCAAGGCGCAATCCAGCGCTGCCGCTGAGCACGACCAGCCACTCACCCTCAGCCTGGTCGTACCAGAATCCCGGCGCACTGGCCTGGCCACTGGAAACGATGCGTTCGATGCGCAAGCCTGGTCGGGTCAACAGCTCGTCGAAGTGCTCGGCGGCATGCACGTCAGGCAGGGGCAGGGCAGCAAACAGATTGTCTGGCATGGGTGGCTCGCGCTGTGTTGATTCCGAACTCTGATTGTAGGAAGGTTCCAGGATTTGGCGGACAGAAACAGCCGATGGACAAGTTGCTGGCGATCAAGACGTTCATGGCCACGGTCGAGGCTCGCGGGTTTTCCGCCGCCGCGCGCAAGCTGGGCGTTGCCACCTCCTCGGTAACGCGCCTGGTCGACGCGCTGGAGAGCGAACTGGGGGCCACCTTGCTCAACCGCTCGACCCGTCAGGTCAGCTTGACCGAGGCCGGGGTCGGTTACTACCAGCGCTCGCGGGAGATCATTCAAGCCCTGGCCGAGGCCGACGCCAGTGTCGCCGATCGCGGCGAGGAGCCGGTTGGGGTGCTGCGCCTGTGTTTGCCGGTGGAGTTCGGTCGACGGGTGATCGCGCCGCACCTGGGGCGGTTCTTGGCGGCGCACCCGGGGTTGGAGTTGGACATCGACATGAGTGACCGCTTCGATGATCTGCTCGATGGTCGCTACGACGTGTCGATCCGCTTGGGCGAACCTGCGCCGAGCGACGAATTGGTCTGCAAGCGCCTGGGATGCTTTGAGCGCTGGCTGGTCGCCAGCCCCGCCTATCTTTGCGCTAGCGCACCCTTGGTGCATCCGCAGCAGTTACTCGAGCAGGCCTGCCTGCGTTTTCGCTATGGTCAGTCCGGCCGGCCGTGGCGGCTGCGCCAGGGCGAACAAGCGCTAGAGCTGGACGTCAGCGGACCCCTGCGCAGCGCCAACGCCGACCTGCTGCGTGAAGCTGCGTTGGCCGGCAGCGGGATTGCCCTGCTGGCCGATTGGCTGGTGCGCGAAGATGTCCGGGCCGGGCGCTTGCAGCGGCTGTTCGCCGACTGGCAGATCAGCCCGGGGACTGCCAGCAGCGCCATCAACGCGCTGTACCTGCCCAACCATCGCGGCTCGCGGCGGGTACAGGTCTTCGTCGATTTTTGCCAGGCACTGCTCAGTCGTTGAAACCCCAGCGTTGCGCCTGGCGCAAAAGCGCGTTGCGCAGGCGCTGGATTCTCCCGCTCCTCGCGCCTGGGTAAGGTGCGCGGCATATCCCGTCATTTGCCGAGGCACCTGCAATGAACCCTTCCATCGCTGTTCCCCAGTCGTCTGCCGGGGGCCTGAGCCGGGCCCTGGTGACCCTGCTGGCGTTCTGCTGCGGCGCGATTGTCGCCAACATCTACTATGCCCAACCCATCGTCGGCTTGATCGCGCCAGACTTGGGCCTGTCTGGCGAGCGGGCCAGCCTGATCGTCTCGCTGACCCAACTCGGCTACGCCTTGGGTCTGTTGTTACTGGTGCCGCTGGCCGACTTGGTGGAAAACCGCCGGTTGATGATCGCCACGGCGATATTGGCGTGCGTCAGCCTGCTGTTGGCCGGTAGCAGCGGCCATGGCCAAGGGGGGTTGTTCCTTGGTTATGCCTTGCTGATCGGCTTCAGCTCGGTGGCGGTGCAGATGCTGATCCCGCTGGCCGCGCACCTGGCGCCTGAGCAGCAGCGCGGGCGGGTGGTGGGCAACATCATGGGAGGCTTGCTGTTGGGCATTCTGCTGGCGCGGCCGCTGTCGAGCCTGGTGGCCGATCACTTTGGCTGGCGTGCGGTGTTCATCGGCGCGGCAGGGGTGATGTTGGCGATCATCCTATTGCTGGCCCTGACCCTGCCGCGGCGGGTGCCGGATCACCAGGCCAGCTATGCCGGGCTGATGGCTTCGCTGGTCAGCCTGCTGCGTCGCTATCCGCTGTTGCGCCAACGCTCGCTGTACCAGGCGCTGATGTTCGCTGCGTTCAGCTTGTACTGGACCGCTGTGCCGATGGCGCTGGCGGGGCAGCATGGCTTGAGCCAAAGCCAGATCGCGCTGTTTGCCCTGGTCGGGGCGGTGGGGGCGATTGCCGCGCCCATTGCGGGCCGCCTGGCCGATGCCGGGCATGCTCGGCGCGCTTCACTGTTGGCCTTGTTGCTGGCGCCGCTGGCGTTGTTGCTGGGCTTGAGTGCACCGGGCTTGAGCGTGATTGGCTTGGGCTTGACCGGGGTGCTGCTGGATTTTGCCGTGCAGATGAACATGGTGATCGGCCAGCGTGAAGTGTATGCGCTGGATCCGGCTAGCCGGGGGCGCCTCAATGCGCTGTATATGACCAGTATCTTCCTCGGCGGGGCGCTGGGGTCGGCCGTGGCCAGCCCGCTGTACACGCAGTTTGGCTGGCATGGCGTGGTATTGGTGGGCGCGGGGTTGCCGCTGCTGGCGCTGGTGGTTTTCCTGTTGATTTCGCGGCGTGCTTCTTAGGGGGCGCTTCACGCCCCTTCGCGGGCAAGCCCGCTCCCACACGCATCGCGCTAGCATCAAGGGCAGTCTGTGACGAGCCCGGCGTTGCA
Source organism: Pseudomonas sp. NPDC088890 (assembly GCF_044900155.1). Classification (NCBI taxonomy): domain Bacteria; kingdom Pseudomonadati; phylum Pseudomonadota; class Gammaproteobacteria; order Pseudomonadales; family Pseudomonadaceae; genus Pseudomonas; species Pseudomonas sp. NPDC088890. Next base: position 40,284 of record NZ_JBJDNG010000009.1, read on the forward strand.
AAGCCGGGCTCATCGGCCGAGTGGCAAGGCGATCCCGATCAACGCAAACAGGCTGCCACAGCAGCGGTTGAACCCCGTTCCGCCCTTGGCCAGCCAGGGCCGAACCCGAAACGCCAGGCGCGCCAACAGGTATTCGACAACAAACTCGACACTGGCAAAAGTCGCCGCCATGACCACGAACTGCACCAGCAAACCACGTTGCGGATCGATGAACTGCGGCAAGAAAGCCCCATAGAACAGCAGCACCTTGGGGTTGGCCATGGCCGCAAGAAAACCCTGGCGCATCATCCCCGCATTGCTCAAGCGCGTAGCCCCCTCGGTCAGCTCCAGGCGCATCGCCGGGCTGCGCCACAGCTGGATGCCAAGCCACACCAGATAAGCCCCACCCAGCCACTTGAGCACCTGCAGCACCGAGCCCGAGGTTTGCAGCAGCGCGCTCAGGCCGAACATGGTCAGGGCGATCAGCGCGCTGAAGCCCACCACCCCGCCGACGATGGTCAACAGCGTGCGCCGCGCGCCATACAACGCGCCGTGGGTCAGCACCAGCAGGCTGTTCGGACCAGGGGTCAGTGACAGGCCAATGCTGGCGAGCAGGTAGATAAGCCAGGTATCCAGTGCCATGGTGTTTGCCTTGCAGTGTCAGAGGGCGCCAGTCTAGGCCAAATGCGGCTAAACCCAGGGTATGATCTGGACATCTGAGGGTTATTTCTGGACTGCTTCATGACGCCTGATATCCGCTTGCTGATCCTGCCGCTGCCGGAGTTCGCCTTGCTGGCGTTTGGCGCGTTCCTCGACAAGCTGCGCTTCAGCGCCGATGACGAGGATTACAGCCAGCAGCGCTACTGCAGTTGGACGCTGCTGGGCCTGAGCGATCAACCGGTGCCCTCCAGCAGCGGGGCGGTGGTGCAAGTGGAGGTCACGCCGCAGGCGCTGGACTTCGCCGGCTACGACTATCTGGTGCTGTTCGGCGGTCGCAATGCCGCAGCTACTGCAGCCTTGGCACCTGACTACCGGGCGCTGCTCAAACGCGCGGCCAGGGCAGGGGTGAAGCTGGTGTGTGTCGACAACGCCGCGTTTCTGCTGGCTGCCTGCGGCCTGTTGGAGGGGCACAAGGTGGTGGTGCACTGGCGCCACGAAGCCGAGTTTCGGGCGTCCTTTGCGCATTTACAGCTACTGACCGGGCAGTTGTATTGCTTCGACGGTGCGCGCATTTCTTGCGCCGGCGGCAGTGCCGCGATCGACCTGGCGGTGGAGCTGTTGTCGCGCAACTGCGGCCGGGCGCGGGCGCTCAAGGGGTTGGCCGATATGCTGGTCGATGAAACCCGTGACAGTCGCCATGCCTTGCGTTCGTTGGAGGTTGGGGCAGGGCAGGTGCAGCGTGCGGCGGCATTGATGCGTCACCACTTGAGCGCGTCGATGACCGTCGAGCAACTGGCGGCGCAGTTGGGTATCAGTCGGCGCCAGCTGGATCGCCAGTTTCTCGCCAGTCATGGCATGAGCGCCAAGGCCTGGTGGCTGGAGATGCGCCTGCAGCAAGTGCGCTGGCGTTTGCTCAACTCAAGCCACGGCTTGGCGCAGATTGCCGATGAGGTGGGCTTGGGCGATGCGGGGTATCTGGGCAAGTGCGTGCGGCGGCGTTTTGGCTGTACCGCAATGGCTTTGCGTAAGGGCGTTTGACGCTATCGCGGGGCAAGCCCGCTCCCACGCAAGGCACATGGCTCAGGCACCTGAGTACCTTGCGTGGGAGGTACCTGGCTCAGGCCCCTGAGTACCTTGCGTGGGAGGCACCTGGCTCAGGCCCCTGCATACTTTGCGTGGGAGCGGGCTTGCCCCGCGATAGCGTTACTGCGGCGCGCCGAACAGCCCAGTCCAGTAAATGCCCGCATCGCTCTTGGGGTCGACCGCGTAAGCGGCGCCCAACTCGGTGAAATCTGGGTTCATCAGCGTCGCGCAATGCCCAGGGCTGGCCAACCAGCCATCGACCACCTTGCGCGGGGTATCACGCCCGGCGGCAATGTTCTCGCCAATCTGCCGGTACAGGTAGCCGGCCAGCTCGGCGCGATCGCCTGGGGTGCGGCCATCGCGGTCGATATGGTCGAAGAAGTTCTGGTTGGCCATGGCTCGGGTATGGTTGGCGGCAACGCCCGCCAAGGTTGTGCTCCAGGCCAGCGCCGGCGCTGCGGCGAACGGCTGGCCAGCGCATTGGCGCGGCAGCTTGCGCGCGGCATTGATCTCTTGCAGCAGTTTCTGCCCCTCGGCCTGCCAATCACCCAGCCGCCCACTGAGCAAAGGCCGGGCGAGCACGATACGCCAGTCGCGGCCTTCCTGGCTGACGCCGATGTCGACGAACTGCGGATCGAGTACCACCTGGCAGAAGCTTTCGGAAATGGCATGCATCGCCGCTTTCGCATCACGCGGGCCGGACAGGCTGATGGCCTGGACGTTGACCATTGGGTAGGCCGCGCGGGTCATCGCCTGTTGCAAGTCGCGGGTGCCCTCTGGCGACAGCGCCAGGCGGGTATCGCTATTGAGCGGTGGCAGCTCCAGCGAGCCTGCGTCGCCGCAGCGCTGAGCCTGGCTGCGGTAAGCGTTGATCGACTCGATCAGTTGCCCTTCTTCGCCAGTGAAGGCCTGGGCGCTGGTGGCGGCGAGCAGGCCCATCGACAGCATGGCAATGCAGGCAACGGATGGCAGGACGCGCATGTATATCTCCCTATCTGGCAGCGCCTTGGTTTGCGCTGCTCATCCTACACAAGCACGGGGCTTTTGGCCCTCTGCCGTGCAGTTCGAATAAACGGCCGGCTATGACATAGAAGCGGCAAAAGAGGCAGTAGACCGCTGGTCGCGTCGAAAGTGCGATGATTTGGTAATAATTCGTAACCTCGTCTAGAAACAATACTCAATTGTTTTCAATTTCTCATCTGCCAGGAAGGCCTCCCTCTACCGCTTGCGGAGCTTTTCCATGGCGCGACCTTGCCCTGTTCGTCCGACCTTGCTGGCCCTGTGCTGTTCCCTCGCCGTCAACGCCCAGGCGGCCGACGGCCCTATCGAACTCGACGCCACCGCCGTCAACGCCGAGGCAGCCAAGCCATCCCCCAGCCAATTGCCCGAGGTATTTGCCGGCGGCCAAGTGGCGCGCGGTGGGCAGATGGGCATCCTGGGCAACCAGGACATGATGGACGTGCCCTTTACCATGACCAGCTACACCGCCCAGTTGATCGAGGATCAACAGGCCGAAGACATTGGCGACGTGTTGCTCAACGATCCCTCGGTGCGCCAGTCGTTCGGCTTTGGCAACCAGTCGCAGGTCTTCATCATTCGCGGCCTGCCGCTCAATGGCGATGATGTCGCCTTCGGCGGGCTGTACGGCGTGCTGCCGCGGCAGATGATCTCGCCTGATGCCATCGAGCGTGTCGAGGTGTTCAAAGGCCCCAACGCCTTTCTCAATGGCGCCAGCCCCACCGGCACCGGCTTGGGCGGCAACGTCAACCTGCAACCCAAGCGCGCCGGCGACACGCCAACCCGTCGCTACACCCAGGACATCAGCAGCGATGGGCGCCTGGGCGAGCACCTGGACCTCAGTCAGCGATTTGGCGCAGACAACCGCTTCGGCGCGCGCCTGAACCTGTCTCAGCGCGAGGGTGAAACCGCGGTCGATGATCAGGACCAGCGCAGCAAGCTGTTCATGATCGGCCTGGATTACCGTGGCGACAACTTCAAGCTCTCGACCGACTTCGGCTATCAGAAACAGCGGGTCAACCACATGCGCAACTCGGTGCGCCTGGGCGCCGGCCTGACGGATATTCCACGCGCCCCCGACGCCGATCACAACTACGGCCAGGAGTGGGCCTGGACCGAAACCGAGGACACCTTCGGCATGGTCCGCGGTGACTATGACTTCAACGACAACTGGAGCGGCTACCTGGCCGGTGGCGCCAAGCACACCCACGAGAATGGCTTCTACGGTACGCCGATCCTTACCGACAGCAGCGGCGCGGCGACTATCGGTGGCTCCAAGATCCCCCACAATGAGGACAACACAACCTTCATGGGCGGCATCAACGGCCGCTTCCAGACCGGGCCGCTGAGCCATCAGCTGAATATCGGTGCGGCAAGTATCTGGACCCAGCAGGAGAACGCCTTCGTCTTCTATAACTCGCAAGACACCAACATCTATCACACCGACCCGCTGCCCAAACCGACCACGCCGACCTTCGTCGGCGGCAAGCTGGACGACCCGGGCGTGACCGGCAAAACCCGCAACCGCAGTATCGCCATCTCCGATACCGTGGGCCTGTTCGACGACACCCTGCTGCTCACCGCAGGGGTGCGCCGCCAGCAACTGCGGGTCGAGGGCTATGCCTATGACGGCGAGGGCCCGGATGCTGGGCGCAATGCCTTCTACGATGAAGCGGTCACCACGCCCGTGTATGGCATCGTCTACAAGCTCAATCCGTCGATCTCGCTGTACGCCAACCGCATCGAAGGCCTGGCCCAGGGCGCAACGGCTTCAGGGCAGGTGATCAATGCCGGCGAGGTATTTGCGCCCGCCGAGACCAAGCAGGTCGAAGCCGGGGTCAAGTTCGACTATCAGCACTTTGGCGCCAACCTCGCGGTTTATCGCATCGAGCGGCCCACTGATGGCTTTGTCCAGGGCAACGTGTTCGTCCAGGATGGTGAGCAGATCAACAAGGGCGTGGAGTTGAGCGTGTTCGGCGAACCGATTGCCGGCTTACGGCTGATGGCCGGCGGCACGCGCATGGACACCGAGTTGAAAAATACCCTGGATGGCAGCAATGACGGCAACCACGCCGTCGGCGTGCCGACCTTCCAGCTCAACGCCAGCGTCGACTGGGATGTGCCGGGGCTCGAGGGGCTGGCGCTGAATGCGCTCATGCTGCGCACCGGCGGGCAGTATGCCGACCCTGGCAACACCCTCAGCCTGCCGACCTGGAACCGCTTCGATGTCGGCGCGCGCTATCGCTTTAGCGTGCAGCGCAAGGACATCACCTTGCGGGTCAATGTGGAGAACCTCACCGACAAGAATTACTGGGCCTCGGCCAATGGTGGTTACCTGACCCAGGGCGATCCGCGGTTGGTGAAGTTCTCGGGCTCGATCGATTTTTAAGTGGCGTCGATTGGCGATGAGGCGGCAACTGTTGGCAGGCCAACAGCAGCCCTACATTTTGCCCGCCTTCATTCACTGCAAGCATCGCCAACCCCAATAAAATCAGGCCCTTGAACCCGGCACAACTCCTGCAACAGCCCCTTGACCATCCTTGGGCCTTGCGCAGGAGCGACCTTGAATCATCCAATCCTTCCCCTGATCCCGCTATGTGCCGCCTTGGCCCTGGTCGGCTGCGAGCGCGCCGAGCAGCGCACGGTCCACAGCGACCAGCCGGTGCATGGCGGCACCCTGGTCTACGCAACCGACCGCGAGCCGACTTGCCTCGACCCGCACGTTGCCGGCGATATGCCGCAAGTGTTCGTCGCCCAGCAGTACCTCGACTCGCTGGTGTCGATGGACAGCGACGGACGTATCGGCCCGTGGCTGGCGACTGGCTGGGAGGTCTCCGCCGACGGCTTGCGCTATACCTTCCACCTGCGCCGCGACGTGCGCTTCACCGACGGCACGCCGTTCAATGCCGAGGCGGTCAAGGCCAACCTCGACCATATGGCCGACCCCAAGACCCAATCGAGCACGGCCGGCGGCTATATCCGCCAGTACCGCGGCACCGATGTGCTCGACGACTACACCGCCGTGGTGCGCCTGGCCACGCCCTACGCGGCGTTCCTTGAAGTCTTGGCCCAGGGCTTTCTGGGTATTCAGTCACCCACCGCGCTCAAGCGCAGCCGTGACCAGAACTGCGAAAGCCCCGTGGGCAGCGGCCCGTTCAAGGTGGCCCGTTGGGACCGGCAGAACCAGGTCGAGCTGGTCCGTAACCCGGACTACAACTGGGCGCCGCCTACCGCCAAGCATCAAGGCCCAGCGTATCTGGAGCGGATCGTCTGGAAGTTCATCCAGGAGCCTTCGGTGCGTTTTGCCTCGCTGCAGGCGGGCGAGGTGGATGTGATCGAAACCCTGCCGCCGGAATCCCACGAAGCCGCGCGGCGCAACCCGGACGTCGAGTTGATCGTCGCCCAGCGCCCCGGCAACCCCACCAACGGCACCTTCAACATGCGCCGTGCACCGTTCGACGATATCCGAGTACGCGAGGCGTTCGTGCGCAGCGCCGATGTCGAGGGCGCGCTCAAGAGTGTCTACTTTGGCGAGTTTCCCCGTGCTGCCGGGCCACTGAGCGTGGCCACGCCGTTCTACAGCGGCGATTTCGAAGGCAGCCAGAACTACCAGCCGGCCCGTGCGGCGAAGTTGCTCGATGAAGCTGGCTGGACCGGGCGTGACGGCGACGGCTACCGCACCAAGGATGGTAAGCGCCTGAGCGCCACCGTGCTGATCGGCGCGCGCACACCGCCCTCGGAGCTGACCTTGTGGGAGCAGGTCCAGGCCACCACCCGCCAGGTCGGCCTGGAACTGGTGCTGGACCAGATGAGCGACGCCCAGGTCACCGCGCGCCAGGCGGCCTGGGACTACGACATCCGCACCGGCTACTGGAATACCAATACCCCCGATGTGCTGCGGATCATCTTCAGCTCGGCGTTCGTCCAGCCTGCGGGCGTCGGTGGCTACCACCAGAACTCCTCGGGCTATGCCGACCCCGGCTTCGATGCCTTGCTCGAAAGCGCCCTGGCCACCCAGGACCCGGAGCAGCGCCGGGCCCTCTATTACCGGGCGCAACAGCAGGCGGCCGCGCAGTACCTGCAATTGAACACCTACCCGCAAAGCACGCGCCTGGGTATCTACAAGACCGCCCACGGGGTGCGCCTGGAGCCGTCGTTGGCGGTGACTTATCTGTATGACGCATGGGTGAGCAAATGAGCAGCGCAACTTCCCTGGCAGTGACCGACCCACGCCGCGAACGCCTGGCCGCCCTGGGCCGGCGCGCCGTCATCCGCCTTGCCGGTGGCGTGCTGGTGCTGTGGGCCGTGGCCAGCTTGACCTTCTTCGCCCTGCGCTTGATGCCGGGTGATCCGGTGTTGGCGATCCTCGGCGGCCCTAGTGCCAACCCAAGCCCGGAGACGATCGAAGCCACGCGCAAGGAATACGGCTTGGACCAGCCGCTGGCGGTGCAGTACGTGTTCTACCTCGGCCGCCTGCTACAAGGCGACCTGGGCGTGTCCTACTCGCAACACCAGCCGGTGACCCAGGTGTTGGCGGAGCAGGGCGGGGCAACCCTGGAGCTGACCGTGGCGGCGCTGCTGCTGGCCTGGTTGCTGGTGTTGCTGCTGACGGTGGTGACCGCCGGGCGTGGCAGGCTGGTCGGTGGCCTGGCGTCGATGGCCGAAACCCTGAGCGCGGCATTACCGCACTTCTGGCTCGGCGTGGTGCTGCTGGCGGTGTTCGCCTTTGGCCTGCGCTGGTTCCCGCCGGCGGGCAGCGACAGCTTGGCGAGCCTGGTGCTGCCGGCGTTTTCCCTGGCCATCCCGCTGGCCGGCTTCATTGCCCAGGTAACCCGCGAATCGCTCGAACTGACCCTGGACCAGCCGTTCATCCTCACCGCCCGCAGCCGCGGCTTGAGCGACCTGGCCGTGCGCTTTCGGCATGCCCTGCGCCATGCGCTGCTGCCGGGGGTGTCGTTGTCCGGCTGGGCGATTGGCGCGCTGATCAGCGGCGCGGTGGTGTGCGAGGTGATCTTCTCGCGCAAAGGCGTCGGCCGTCAGCTCTATCAAGCGGTGCAAGTGCAGGACCTGCCACTGGTGATCGGCATCAGCCTGGTGGTGGCTGCCGGCTACGTGCTGGCCAACATTCTGGTCGACTTGCTCTACCAGTGGATCGATCCCCGTCAACAGGAGGCCAAGCCATGAGCGAACTGATCCTTGAGCGGGCGCAGGCCCCGCTGCGCCGGCAACGGCGGCTGCACCTGCCGCCGCTGGGTGCGAGCCTGGCCCTGGTGTTTCTCGCCGGGTTGCTGCTGGCGGCCCTGGCGCCGCAGCTGTTCACCCATATCGACCCACTGGCCATCGTGCCCCGCGAAGCGTTCCAGCCGCCGAGCTGGGCGCACTGGCTGGGCACCGATCAGTCCGGTCGCGATATCTTCGCCCGGGTCATCCACGGTGCCCGCCAGAGCCTGCTGATCGGTGTGGCGGCCACGGCCTTGTCGATGGCCATCGCCATCAGCCTGGGGCTGCTTGGCGGGTTGGGCGGGGCCAAGCTCGACCGTGGGGTCGGTTGGTTGCTAGAAGTGCTGTTCGCCTTTCCCAGCCTGGTGCTGGCGCTGCTGTTCGTGGCGGTGTTCGGCAGCGGCATTGGCCCGCTGATCGTCGCCACCGGCCTGGGCGGCGCCCCGGGCTATGCGCGGATGGTCCGCGGCCAGGTGCTGGCGGTGCGCAATGCCGGCTACATCGAAGCGGCGCGGGCGCTCGGCCATCCGACCTCGCGGATCATTCTGCGCCAGCTCCTGCCCAACGCCATGCGGCCGCTGATCGTCACCCTGACCATGGGCGTTGGTCAGGCCATCGTCTGGGCCTCTGCCCTGAGCTTTCTTGGCCTTGGCGCCCGGCCACCGGCACCGGAGTGGGGGACCATGCTGTCGATGGGCCGCGACTTCATCGCCAACGCCTGGTGGCTGACCTTCTTCCCAGGCCTGTTCATCGTGCTGACCACCTTGGCCACCACGGTGACCGGCCGCTATATCCAACAACGCTTGGAGGGCCGCCTGCCATGACTGACAAAACCCTAATCGTCGAAGGCCTGACGGTGTCCTTCGCCGGCAACAGCGTGGTCCGCGACGTGAGCTTCACCCTGGCCCCGGGGCGCTGCGTGGCGCTGGTCGGTGAATCGGGCTCAGGCAAGAGCGTCAGCGCGCGTAGCCTGGTCGGGCTGACCGGGCCCAACAGTGAAGTGACCGCGCGCCAGCTGAGTTTTGCCGGCCATGACCTGCTTGATTTGAGCGAACGCCAATGGCGCCAGGTGCGCGGCAAGGACATCGGTTTCGTGCTGCAGGATGCGCTGGTCTCGCTCGACCCCTTGCGCCCGGTTGGCAAGGAAATCCTCGAAGTGCTGCAGACCCATCGGTACGGCGACCGTCAGCAGCGCAATGCGCGGGTGCTGGAGCTGCTGGAGCGGGTCGGCGTGCCGGACGTTGCCCTGCGCGCCCGTCAGCGCCCAGGGCAGCTGTCTGGGGGGCTGCGCCAACGCGCGCTAATCGCCAGCGCGCTGGCCCTGGACCCTGCGCTGGTGATCGCCGACGAGCCGACCACGGCCCTGGACGCCACGGTGCAGGCGCAAATCCTTGAAGTGTTCCAGCAGATCAAGGCGCGTGGCGCATCGCTGCTGATCATCAGCCATGACCTGGCGGTGGTCGCCCAGCTGGCCGACGAGGTATTGGTGCTGCGCCATGGCGAGGTGGTGGAGCAGGGACCGATGCAGCAGGTCTTGCGCCAGCCCCGGCATGCCTACACCCAGGCCTTGCTCGCCGCAGTGCCGGCCGAGCATCCGCGTGGCACGCGGCTGTCGCCACAGCCAGCGGGCCTAACCCGCCCAGCCGTTGCCCGCGGGCATGGCGATGTATTGATAGAAGGGCGCGGCCTGGGCAAGCGCTATGCCGGCCCCGATGGCCTGGTGCGGCAAGTGGTGCAGGGCGTTGATTTCACCCTGCGCGCCGGGCGCACCCTGGGCATCGTCGGTGAATCGGGCTCTGGCAAGACCACCATCGCCCGTATCGCCCTGGGCCTGCTGAGCCCCGACGAGGGCCAGGTGCTGTATCGCGGCCAGCCCTGGAACTTGCCGGGCGAGGCGGTCAGCGAAGCCAGCCGACGGCCGCTACGACGGCAGATCAGCGTGATCTACCAAGACCCGCTCGGCTCGTTCGACCCACGCTGGAGCGTGGCGCAGATCCTCGACGATGCCCTGCAAGTGGCGGGTATCGATACCGCCGCGCGGCCGGCGCGCATCGCCTTGCTGCTTAATCAGGTGCGCCTGCCGGCTGAGCTTGCCCAGCGCCGGCCATTGCAATTGTCGGGCGGCCAGCGCCAGCGGGTGGCGATCGCCCGGGCGATTGCCAGCGAACCCCGCCTGATCATCTGCGACGAGCCGGTCTCGGCGCTGGATGTCTCAGTGCAGGCCCAGGTGCTCGACTTGCTGGCTGACCTGCAGGACGAGTTGGGCCTGGCCTACCTGTTCATCTCCCATGACCTGGGGGTGATCCGCCATGTCAGCGACGACGTGCTGGTGATGCGCCATGGCCAGGTGGTCGAGCACGCGCCCGTCGAGCAGCTGTTCGAGCGCCCTGAACATGAATACACCCGCCGCCTGCTCGGCTCGGTGCCGCGCCTGCCGGGCGCCGGCGCCGAACTGGTAGTGCCGCCGCTGGACCTGGAACACGAAGCCTTCGACCTGTTCGATGAATCACGACTGTGGAAAATTGCCATCTAAGGACTGCCCCATGACCACCTTTCAACGTTTCCCTGCCCAGGCACCCGCTGCCACTGTCGCCGCACTCAAAGCGCGTATCGCGGCCTTGCTGCCGGAGATCGCCGCCGGGGCAGCCCTGCGCGAACGCGAGCGCAGCCTGCCGCACGCGGCCATCGCCCAGCTCGCCGCCGCTGGGCTGTACACCGTGCGCATTCCCCAGCAATACGGCGGCCCGGGCGGCAGTGTCAGCGACGTGATCGACGTGTTGTTGCAGGTGGCCTCGGTCGACTCCAACGTTGCCCAAGCCCTGCGCCCTGGCTTTGCCTTCGTCGAGGGGCTGTTGGCCGCAACCGCCGAAGGCGCCGAACAGGAGCGTGAGCGTTGGTTCGCCCGCTACCTTGAGGGCGCGGTGATCGGCAATGCCGGTTGGGAGCTGGGCGGCGCCAATGGCGCCATCGCCGCCCGCCTGGTGCGCGAGGGCGATCATTTTCGCGCCAACGGCAGCAAGTTCTACAGTACCGGGGCGCTGTTCGCCGACTACGTCAGCGCGGTGGCCTTGGATGAGGACGAACAACCGGTGTCGTTCATCCTGCCGCGTGACCGTGAAGGTCTGGAACTGGTCGACGATTTCGACGCCATGGGCCAACGCCTGACCGCCAGCGGCACCACCCATTTGCACAACGTGCGGGTCGAGGCCAGTGATATCCGCACGCGCACGGTGCAAGAAGGCCAGCGCACCATCGTCACCCCGTTCTTGCAGCTGTTTCTCGGCACCGTGCTGGCCGGGATCGCCCGCAATGCCTTGAACGATGCCAGCCAGTTTGCCCGCGAGCATGCCCGGCCGATCAAGCACAGCAGCGCCAGCCGCTCGGTCGATGATCCGTACGTCGAGCTGTCGGTAGGCGATATCGCGGCGCGCGCCTTTGGCGCCGAGGCGCTGGTGCTCAAGGCCGCGGCGAGCATCGACCGGGCCTGGACCGCACAACTTGACGAAGCCGCAGTGGAACAGGCCGCCCTGGACGTGGCGCAGGCCCAATACCTGGTGGCGGAGTTGGCCCTCAAAGCCGCCGAAACGCTGTTCGACGTCGGCGGCGCCTCGACCACTGGCCGCCAGCACAACTTCGATCGACACTGGCGCAATGCCCGCACCGTGGCCAACCACAACCCGCGTCACTGGAAGGCGGCGGTGGTGGGCGCCTGGCAACTCAAAGGCACCCGGCCACCTGTCTCGGGGCTGTTTTGACGGCACAGCCGGCCGCCCTGGTCGGCCATCTGCAAAGCCCCAAGGTGCCGGTGATCATCGGCGCCGCATTGTTCATGGAATTGCTCGACAGCACCGCGGTGATGACCGCGCTGCCGAGCATGGCGGCGGATTTTGGCGAGCCGGGCCTGCGCATGAACCTGGTGGTGTCGCTGTACATGCTGGCCTTGGCCCTGTGCGTGCCACTCAGCGGCTGGGCCGCCGAGCGCTTTCGCCCGCGTCAGGTGATGTTGCTGGCAATGGGGCTGTTCACCGTTGCATCACTGGCGTGCGCCTTGGCCGAGTCGCTCTGGCAGCTGTGCCTGGGGCGCATGTTGCAGGGCGCGGCGGGGGCGCTGATGACCCCGGTGGGGCAGGTGATCATTCTGCGCTGGTCGAGCCGCGAGCAATTGCTCCAGGCCATGTCCTGGCTGGCCTTGCCTGCCTTGGTGGGGCCGCTGCTAGGGCCGTTGCTGGGCGGTTTGTTGGTGACGGCGCTGTCGTGGCACTGGATCTTTTTGATCAACTTGCCAATCTGCCTGCTGGGATGCGTGCTGATCCTCAAGCACGTTCCGGATTTCCCCCCGCGCGCGGTGCCACCGCTGGATGGGCGCGGCTTGCTGCTCAGTGGCGGCGCCCTGGCCCTGCTGGTATTGGGCCTGGAGTCGCTCGGGCTGGGCCAACTGCCACGGATGTGGGCCTTGGCCTTGATCGGCGGCGGCGTAGCTTGCGCCTTGGGTTACCTGCTGCATGCGCGGCGCCATCCCAACCCGCTGGTTGACCTGTCGTTGCTGCGCCTGCGCAGCTTTGGCGTGACCCAGGCCGGCGGCGGGCTGTTTCGCCTTGGTTCGGCGGCGCAGCCCTTCCTGCTGGTGCTGTTGTTGCAGAACTGCCTGGGCATGAGCCCGATGGCTGCGGGCTGGCTGGTGGTCAGCGGCGGCGTCGGCGCCTTGTTGATGAAGCTGCTGGCAGTGCCGCTGGTGCGCCGTTATGGCTATCGCCAGGTGCTCAGCTGTAATGCCGTGCTAAGTGGCGCTGGGATTGCCCTGTGCGCCTGGTTCGACCGGGATACGGCGATCTGGTTGATGGCACTGGTGTTGTTCGTCGCAGGGCTGGTGCGTTCGTTGCAGTTTTCCACCCTGGGGGCGGCAAGCTATCAGGACGTACCGGGGGAGCGCTCGGCGGCTGCCACCTCGCTTGCGTCGATGTCGGGGCAGTTGACCATGGCCATGTCGGTGAGCCTGGCGGGGTTGATGCTGGGGGTGCTGGCGGGGGTGGACGGGCGGACGGAGACGTCGGTGGCGGATGTCACCACGGTCATGCTGGTGTGTGCGGGGTTGTGCGGGGTATCGGGGATGGTGTTTCGGCGTTTGGCCAATTGAGGTACGCGGCCTCCAGGGCCTCATCGCGGGCCAAGCCCGCGCCTACACAATCGGCGAACAACGCGGATCGTGTGGGAGCGGGCTTGCCCCGCGATGAGGTGCTAAAGGGCAGCGTGATCAGGCCACATCGACCAGGACGATCTCGCTGTCCTCGATTGCCGTGACGGTCAACAGCGCTTCCTGCTCGATCGCCAGGCCATCCCGGGCATTGACCCGTACCCCATTGACCTCGACCGCGCCCTTGGCCGGCACCAGGTAGCCGCGGCGGCCCTGGTCAAAGCGGTACTCTGCGCTTTCCCCGGCTTGCAAGGTAGCAGCCACCAGGCGCGCATCGGTGCGGATGCGCAGCTGCTGCTCATCGCCCTCGCGGCCGCTGGCCAGGGTCACGAAGCCTTCGCCGCGCTGGCCTTTAGGGAATGGCCGGGTACCCCAGGACGGCGCATCGCCGACCCGCTGTGGAATGATCCAGATCTGGAAGATCCGCGTATCGACCTGCTCCAGGTTGTACTCGCTGTGCACGATGCCGCTACCGGCACTCATCACCTGGACGTCACCGGCCTCGGTACGGCCTTTGTTACCCAGGCTGTCTTCATGGGTGATGGCGCCTTCACGCACATAGGTGATGATTTCCATGTCGCGGTGCGGATGTGGCGGGAAGCCACTGCCGGCGGCGATCAGGTCGTCGTTCCACACCCGCAGGTTGCCCCAGTGCATCCGCGCCGGATCGTAGTATTCGGCGAACGAGAAGTGATGGTGGGCGTCGAGCCAGCCGTGGTTGGCATGGCCGAGGGTATCGAAGGGTCGCAGTTGCAGCATGATCGTGCTCCTTGAGTCGGTGGAATGGGGCCATGATGCGCGTTTGAATGATCGAAAATAAGCGTAAATATCGGCTAAATATAATCGTATTGATCGATATATAAAGGTGCGGTGCTTTATGCGTTTCATCGCCTAATCCACTGATCTTCAAGCATTCGCTGGTGATTTTTGGCGGATGCGGCGAACATGCACAGCTGATTGGATTTTCAACGGAGTGACCGTGTCACACGAGCAGCCCCTTGTCCCGGCGGACCTGTCTCCGCCTGCCCAACTGCCTTGGTTTCGGCGTCTGGCGGCACGCCTGTTGGGCCGTGGCCTGAGTCGCCTGCAAGCGCAGCACCGCGACTCCTGGTTCCTCGGCCATGCCACGGGCCAGCGCAGCGGCCATACTGATGGCCTGCGCGAGGGTTACGAGCGTGGCCGGGCCGAGGGTTATGAGGCCGGGCGCCAGGTTCTGGTGATCCGCGATACTCGCCCGGAAAACCCTGGGGTACCCGGCCAGGACGACAAACTGTTCGATGACTGGCGCCTACCGCTGAGCGCCGAGCTGAAAAAGCGCTTCAAGGCTGATGTGGCCCAGCGCCTCCCGGCCGAGGCCCAGCCTAGCGCTGCGCAGTGGAAGCTGATTTTCAGCGATACGCCGTCAACCTGTGTGGTGGCCGGGGCGGGCGCGGGCAAGTCGACCTCGCTGGTGCTGCGCATCCTGTTGCTGCGCCATTACCTGGGCTATGAGCTCGACGCCATGACCGTGGTGACCTTCACGCGAGAGTCACGCAAAGACTTCATCAAGCGCTTGCAACAGGTGTTCGCGCTTTGGCAGCTCGACTTGCCAGCGGCCAGCGCCCGCGAGCTGGTGCGTACCTTCCATTCGCGAATCCTGCCGCTGGTTCGCAGCCTGCCTGGCTTTGGCCAGCTGCGCGCCTTCGAAACCCTGGGCAACGAGATGCCAGCCGGCAGTGAGGCAGCCGCCGACAGCAACCCGTTCGACCTGCGCTTGAACGACGCCCAGCGCCAACAGCTCAACCTGTGTTATCGCGACCTGTTGCGCGACAGCCCGCGTTTCGCCGAGCTGATAGGCGCCTTGCGCCGCGAGGCCTTGCAGCTCAAGCCGCTGGACCCGGACCACCCCGACGTGCAAAAGCGCGTGCAGGTGACCCAATTGGCCGCCCAGCGCGACGAAGAGCTGTGCGACGTGATCGAGGATCTGTGGTTCGCCGCCGGTGCCTGGCCGATCAAAGGCATCGAGCCATGCCGCGAAACCGTGCAGATCCGTGGTCACAGCTTCCATGTGCATGGGCGTTTGCAAGGCCAGGATGGCTGGGTGGTGCTGGGCTTCGACCCTAATGAAAGTGCTCAGTATCAGCGTCCGGGGGCCAAGCTTGCGGTGCGCGCAGAGTGGGCGGTAAAACGCACCTTGTTTCAAGCTTTCTGCGATAAGCCACTGATATGGTTAGATAATTATGCAACAGCCAAGCGCCTGGCCGCCTCCTTGGCGGGCGACGCTGTAGCCGGGCCTGGCTTTGAATACAAGGTCAAGGGCGAGCTGGCGCCGGCGCCCTTGCTGGATGCTTTCGTAGCGGCCGCGAGCTTCATCGAGAACCTCGGCCTGGAAGTGGGCGGCGCGGTGACCGCCATGAGCTTCCCGCCAGGTGACAGCGATGGGCAATTCTTCGAGGCCTTGGCGCTGTACTGGCGAGCGTTGGAAGCGCACCTGCTGGCCCAGTCGCCACCGGTCATGACCTACAACCGGATGTTTGCCCTGTTTGGCGAGAACAACCCAGAGAACCTGCAGCTGTTGCCTGATCCATTGCTGCGCCCATTGGCGCATTTGATGATCGATGAGTTCCAGGACGTCTCGCCGCAGATCGTCAGCTGGCTGCGCGCCAGCCTCGCCGAGATTCGCCGGCGCGGCCCAGCGATGCATGTGGGACGCAGTGCCCAGCATTCATCGTTGCTGTGCGTGGGCGATGACTGGCAGTCGATCTATGGTTGGCGCGGCAGCTCGCCGAAGTTCTTCATGGAGTTCACCAAGACCTTCCCGTCACCGGCCAATACCCGGGTGATGCTGGTGGAAAACTACCGCAGCCAGCAGCAGGTCATCGATGCCGCTGAGCATCTGGTCAAAGGCGCGCAGGCGATTTCCGGCAAGAAGGCCCGAGCCACTGGCGTGGCGGCAGCGCTGCCGTTGTCACCGGTGCGGATTTTCGATCGTGATGAGGCGGCCCTTGGCCAGACCGTGATCGAGCACTACGAGCGCGGCGAATCGGTGATGATACTGTTTCGAAAAAGTAGCGATAAGTTGCTGATTTCAGAACATATTCAGGCTGTAGTTAAAGCTGATTCTAGCTTGCCAGCCGAGCAGCGCCGCCTGCGCCAACTGACCTACCACAGCGCCAAGGGCTTGCAGGCCGATGCGGTGTTCATGCTTGGCGACTGCCAGTACCTGACCAGCTCGCCGTACAAGAACCAGGTCTATCGTCTGGCCGATCTTGGCCGCGCTGGCGACGCCCAGCCGTTTGATACTGCGCAGAAAGAAGAAGTGCAGCGCCTGGCCTACGTGGCGGTGACCCGCGCAGTCAGGCACTGCTATTGGCATGTGGAGGCGGCATCTGGCGAGACTGCCAAGTTGCCGCGTGCCTCCAGCCAGGTTGATGGCCGGCAGGTGTTCTTCGAAGACCTGCGCGGCCAGTAGTGGGATGTCAGATTAGCTGTTGGGCCCTCGGTCATTACGATCCAGGGCGGCGGTCAGGCGCAACTGGAGTGCGTGCTCAGCGCGCTCCTTTGCTTGCTTGAACGACGCCCAGGCATCGATCAGCGCTTGCCCCTCAAGCTCAGCCTGACGCAACTGGCCGTTCTCTATGGGGCTGTGCCCTATCGCGGCCGTCAGCGCCTGAGTTACCTCAGGGGTGAGCGCTCCGTCTGTGAGCTCATACACGCCAGAAAGGTAGTTGGAGCCGTGCAGCCAGGCTTCGGTTAGGGCGCTTAGCTGGTCGCCGTATTCACGCTGAAGAAACAGTTGCCAGGTCGGGTGGCGGACCATCCACTCATGTCGGTTGGCGGGTACGCTATCGAGTTCGTATACCCGTTGCTCGACGTTGTACTCAATGGTCCTGGTGATCATTGCCGTCTGTCGATAGAGCATGCCCTGGCTTGGCTCAGGGAAGTTCAGCAAGGCTTCGGGCGCCAGGGCCTGGCGTAAGGCCAACCGAATCTCGATGTCGTCAACCAGCGAGTTGCGCAGGTCTTCGTCACTGATAGCGTCTTCTGGGGCGAGTTCTGGCAGTTCAGGCAGGTTGTCCACGAGGGCCGCCCGGCGTAGCGCTCTGCGCACGGCGATATTGTCGGCTATAGCGTTGACCTGAGCGCGGCGGAACAGCCTGCGGTAGAAGTTGAAGCGGTATTGCGGCGCAAGATCTGCATACTCGGTTTCGTCGAAGGCCAAAACTTCCAATTCCAGCGCACTGAACGCATCGGTCCCAGCATCGCCGCAAGTTGCCGGGTACTCGCGCGCAACCTCTACGATGCGTTGGCGCAACTGGTCATCTTCGGTCACCCGTCCCAGCAGTGCCCACACCCGACGATAAAGGCCTTGCGGGTGATGCAGGGCTTCGGCGGAAAGCGTCAGACGATCCAGAACATCGACCACCGGCTCATTCTCAAGGCTGATCATGAACGCTTCAGCGCGCGCTCGTTGGTGCGCCGAACCTGCCTCCAACCAGCCACCCTCGCTTTCTGATTCGGACACGGAGTGTTCGATAACGCTGATGCCGGATTCACGCAGCCGCAGGGCTTGACCTTCCTGCAATCTGTTGTAATTGAAGTGCCAACGCAGACCGGCGCGCTCATCGCGTAGGCCCTGCGCATACGGTGTGGCAAGCACTGTCTCAATCTCCGGCACCAAGGGGATGGCGTTGTCACTCAGGTCAAGATGGCGCAGTTGATAGTTGCGTTGACTCATCAAGGTGGTCAGCCCTTCGGGCCAGCTGGTCAACTGGGTTCTGCTCAGATTCAGATGTTCCAGGCGCGCCAGGTAACGTACATCAGGGGCGATTCGCAGCGGATTGCCGGCGAGTTCCAGGCGGCTCAGATGCACCATGTCCTGGAAGTAGGCGGCTGTGCTGGCATCGAGCTCGATGGCATTGCGGTTTAGGTCCAGGTATTCCACGGGCAGCTGAGTCAGCGCTCGCAACTGTTCCGCGCTCAACCGCAAGTCATTGTGACGCAGGCTCAGGCTGCGCAACTGCCGCAGTTGCGTGAGCGTTGGCAGCGCATTTGCCGGAAATGTCGCCATCTGATTATTGCGCAGGTCCAGCTCATGCAGGCGCGTGCTGCGGCGCAACGCCTGAAACAGGGTTGTACTGTCTAGTTCAGGGTTCTGGATGACGCGCAAGCGCTCAAGATTGGGGAAGCTCTGCAGAAACGCTTCGGCCACATGACGCACCCCCGCATCACGCACGGTGATGGCAGTAATGTGCTCCATACGCGCCGGCAGTGGGGGCAAGGTTTCCAGCTCAATGGATGTCACCTCCAACGTGGCGCCGGTTTCCCGCCGCCAAGCGCTGCGCACAGCGTCACTGAACACCTCGCGACTTGCCCGTTGCACATCCCCGACTGCCTGCGACCAGGCACTTAGGCTGCTATCAAGGTTGCGCCATTCTTCCTCTAGGACGTTGAGTTGCGTGGCCAGATCGCCGCGCTGGGTGAGCCGCTGGAGCATTGTTTGGCGCTGGCGGGAGTCTAGTGCGGGGTACAAATCGCGTAGACGCCGTGCGCTTGTGCCTTGTCTGCCGCTCAGTGGATAGCCCACGCGTCCATCGCTTAGGCGCAAGGGCGAACGAAAGCCCGGTCTGATTGGTTGTTGGCCAAGCAGTCGGGCAGCCAGCGGGCGGTCATTGGCCAGTAGCGCAAACAGTTGCGCTGGCGTGGCATTGGCCAGATCCGGTCGCTCAACCAGGAGCGCCTCCTCCAACAGGCGTGTGTCGGCGTTTGCCAGCGTTGGGCGGTGCAGGCCGATCAAGGCTCGGTCCAGGCGCACCCTTGATTGCAGCCGCCGCGCTTCCTCGCCAATGCGCAAGGGCACACCACCACTAGCCAGACGCTTGCGCTCCAGTGGCGTGGCGTACTCGACGATTTCCTCAAGGGCAGGGTCTGGCAGGCTGGTGAACTGGCGACCCAGTGTCTGCGCGGCTTCACTGAGCGCCGGGCGATGCCCCAGATACAGGCTCTGGAACATGGCCGTGTGCTGGCCATTGAGGTGATCAGCGAGCTTTTTCTGAAGGTTTTGCGCGCGTAGTTCTTGGGAAGTATTCGGTAACAGGGCGCTGGCAGTTTGGTCGTCCATTTGACTCAACACTGCCGTGGCCAGTTCGCCTTGTTCCAAGTTCGTTCGATGCAGCTGGATTTCCGCACTGCCTTGGCCATACAGGGTAGAGCTTCCCCATAACTCAGGACCATTAAAGACGCGGATCGCGTGGTCCTGCGGCCAGTTTGGCAGTTCCAGCAGCGCCGGGACCGCGTAGTTTTTATAGGCCGCGAGCGAGCGTCCGCCGCCCACGCGGGCAATGATGTCGTCTACTTCGTGGTCAAGCCTGAGCCGGGTGAGCGCGTCTACAAGCAGCGCCGGTGCGGGTTTTGCGCGCATATGGGTGTAACGCAAAACATCCTCGTCAAGGCCGGTGCTACGCAGTGCGCTGATTAGTTGCTGATCAGACAAGCCTGCGCTGGGTGGGCCAAGGCGGCGCAGCAGACGCGCAGTGTCCCAGTCCATGGGCTGTTCGTGCTCAACGCGCCAGGCGCCTTGCTGGTTGTGCTCCAGGCGCGGGCTGTAGGCGTGTGCGTCCTCGGGATGCTTCAGCCGCCAGCTGTTATCGGCGGCTTTGGCCTGCTCATAGAGTTCACCGTCCAAGCGGATGTAGTACTTGCCATCAAGTAGATATTGGCCTTGCTCGTTGGGCTCA
Source organism: Pseudomonas sp. NPDC088890 (assembly GCF_044900155.1). Taxonomy (NCBI): domain Bacteria; kingdom Pseudomonadati; phylum Pseudomonadota; class Gammaproteobacteria; order Pseudomonadales; family Pseudomonadaceae; genus Pseudomonas; species Pseudomonas sp. NPDC088890. The sequence continues at coordinate 60,150 of NZ_JBJDNG010000009.1, forward strand.
AGCGAAGCGGGCAGCTCGACAGGGCTGCGGTAGCCAGTGAGGTTGGCCGACCACAGTCGCTCCTCGCCCTCGACCCACACCCTTTTCATGACATCGACGAATCCGGAAGCTTTGATCAGTGCAGCCCCGCCAGCAAGGGTGCCGACGACTGCAAGATCGACCATGATCGATTCCAGCTGCGCCAAAGCCTCGGCTGTTTCGCCTTCTTCCCAGGCGTGGAGGCCTTGGAAGACGCTTTGCAGGATCTGGCTGGCGCCGACTGCCAACATCACAGTGTTCAGCCCCGGGACGAACATGGCGGCGACGTTGAGTACGTTCAGGCCGACCTCATACCAATGTTTCAGGCGTTCCAGTTGCGCTTTGGCGTCCACCGCTGCGGTCGGCACAGCGATGCATGCCGCATCGCCTTTGAGCCGCAGTACATGCAGTTTGTGCAACGTGGTCCATGGCTGAATAGGTAAGCGCGTGATATTCAGGTCGATTGTTGGGGCGCTACGCGGATGCAGGACCTCGCTGCCATCGAGTTCGCGGCGTTCGAACAGCGCGTGTTGCAGTTTTTTGGCCAGCGCAGGCTGGAGTGGGCCGGGGGCAAGGGCATTGATCTGGCGGCGAAACGTAGTTCTGAGCAACTGCGCTTTGAAATTAGCCATCGCTTCGCGCCGTGACGTGTACTCGCGCAGCGGTTCCTGATCATCGCCTGGGATATAGAGGATCACTGGGTTGATCTGGTCGGGTTGGTCTGGGCCGATCAACAGGACTTCGTGCAGGCCGATATCAAACACACTCAGTCGCCAGCAGTGCAGGGCGGAGTGCTTGTAACGCGGCGTCGGCAGGTTGTTGCTCAGTTGCTGCAGGGCATCCAGGCCGTGGGCGGTTAGCAGCCCTTGCAGCGAGGCGATCCGAGCCCTGACTCGCAGTTCATCTCGGTTCGCTTCTGCCATCAGGGCCTCAAGCGTCTCACCCGCGACGCCGCCATGGATAGTGTCCAGATGCGCTTGATAACGTGCTCCCAGGTCCAGCGTCCGGCAATGCTGGATGAACTGCGCCACAGTCAGGGTGGGCAGTGTTCGAGTGTCTGTGGCGCTGTATTGCAGGGTGCTGTAGGGACCTGCCTGGGAAGTACCGGTAAAATTGTGCAGCGCCGCCTCGAGCAAACTGCGCAGCTGTGGTGAGCCCTTAGGGCGGGTGACGCTGACGTTGGTCTCTCGCTCGGTCGCCACTGGGTATTCAACGTCGATGGGAGATACCCAGCTGTCGCCGATCTCTTCAAAGGGCTGAAAGCTGTACTGGGCTTGATCGACTGGAATGTCGAGGGCCAACCGTTGCTCAAGCAAGGGTGCGCAGAATTCGGTAATGCCTTTGAGCGGTGCCAGTGCTTGTTGCAGCGCTTTGCGGCTTGCATTGCGCTTGGCTATAGCCCTGCGTACGCCATCCTGCCAATCAGGACGAGCGCCGGCAAACCACGGATAGGGCACGCCGTGCTCGTCCAGGTAGTCGTTGCGCAGGCTCTGGATCATCTTGCGGGTGTGGCTTGGGTGTAATTGTTTGCTCCACGCGGGCAGCGTGCGCACGATTTGCGCGTGGTGGTAGGCGGGGGTGCTGGTCATGCGGGTGCTCCTGAAAAGTGGAGCCCCATCAAGCCGTAATCGCTGCCACGCCTTGCGGTACATAGCTAGCGCTCGGGGTCGGTGTCGCGCATGTCGCCGTCGGTGACGGGCCAGCAGCTGGCGGCGCACTAGGCGATGGTAGGCTGCCGGCCTGGCGCGTGGGCGTCGGGCGCAGTCATGGAGAGTGCCCATGAGGCCCAAGGATCACCTGCTAGACCTCGACGGCATCGAGATCGCCGTGCGTACCTGGGGACCGGAGGACGGTATCCCAGTGTTGGCCCTGCACGGTTGGCTGGATAATGCCGCCTCATTCGAACGCCTGGCGCCGTTGCTCGATGGCTGCTTCGTAGTGGCCCCCGACCTGGTCGGTCATGGCCGCTCCGATCACCGCCGTCACGACAGTGGCTACTACCTGTGGGAGCATGCCGAAGACATGCTGGCAGTGGTCGACAGCCTCGGCCTAAGCCAGTTTCATCTGATCGCCCATGGCATGGGCAGTGGCATCGCCACCCTGCTGGCGGCAATGACCAGTGGCATTGCCAGCATGATCCTGCTCGATGGCATGGGCGCACCGTTTACCGTGGCCGAGGATGATCGCGTGCAGCACCTGGCCAAGGCCTATCGACTCAAGCGCTTGGTGCGGCGCAGTCGCTTGCAGGGCTTCAGCGAGCCGGATGGCCGTCAGTTCGACAGCCTTGACGCGGCATTGCAGCAGCGCCGTAGTCGCCTCGCTGGCAATTTGTCGGAGGACGCTGCGCGGCTCTTGGCGCTGCGTGACCTGTTGCAGGTCGGCGATGGTTACTGCTGGCGCCATGATCCGCGCCTGGTGTTGCCCGAACCCATGCCGCTGACCGAAGGTGAAGCCTGCACGCTGCTGGCGCAGGTCAGCTGCCCGTTGTACCTGATGCTGGGTCGTCAGGGCGCGTTTGCCGGTGACGGTTTCGCCCGCCGTGAGGCGGCTCTGCCGCGCCAGGCCAAGGTCTCCTGGCATCCGGGTGGGCATCATCTGCACCTGGAGGCACCTGAGCGCGCCCTGGTTGACCAGATCTTGCGGGTACTGGCCCGGCATGAGCAGGGGGCCGTGCAGCGGCTGGTCAATGAGTGACATGGGTCTATTGCCGCACGCTGTGATGGGCTATGTTGGTGCACTTGTTTCCAAGTCGCCACAGGGAGATGCGGCATGCGGCCTTTCACCATCGAGCAGATCGACCATCTAGTCCTGCGGGTTAGCGACCTTGAGCGCAGCATCGGCTTTTATCGAGACCTGCTCGGCTGTCAGGTCAGTCGGATTCGCGAAGACCTGGGCATGGTCCACCTGGCCGCCGGTAGCGCGATGATCGACCTGGTGCGCATCGACGGCCCGTTGGGCCTGCCGGGAGGTCGCGCTGCCCAGGATCAGGGGCGCAACCTGCATCACTTCTGCCTGCGCATCGAGCCGTTCGATGAGCAAGCGCTGAGCGACTACCTCAAAACCGCTGGGGTAATTGTCGAGCCGGCCGAGAAACGCTACGGCGCCCAGGGTGAGGGGCTGTCGTTGTACTGTTTCGATCCCGACGGCAACCAGGTCGAGCTCAAAGGGCCGGTGCAGGAGAAACCATGATGCAGCTGCAGGTCAGGCAGCACTGGATCGCAACTGCACAGGGGCGGCTATTCGCCCAGGACTGGACGCCCGAGGCCGAGCAGGGCGTGCCGATCATCCTGTTGCATGACTCGCTAGGCTGCGTGGCGTTATGGCGCGAGTTTCCCGAGCGCCTGGCGCGCGCTACCGGGCATCGGGTGATTGCCTATGACCGGCTCGGCTTTGGCCGCTCCGACCGCCACCCTGGCCAACTGCGCCTGGGTTTTGTCGAAGCGCAAGCTGAGCAGGAATTTACCGCGCTGCGCAGCCAGCTCGGCATCGATGCGTTCATCGTCTTTGGCCACAGTGTCGGTGGCGGCATGGCGATCAGCTGCGCGGCACGCTTTGCCGAGCATTGCCAGGGGCTGATTACCGAATCGGCCCAGGCCTTTGTCGAGGCGCGCACCCTTGCCGGGATTCGCGCCGCCGATCGCCAGTTCGCCGAGCCTGGGCAGATCGAACGGCTGAGCAAGTACCACGGCAACAAGGCGCACTGGGTGTTGCGTGCGTGGGTAGACAACTGGTTGTCCGACGCTTTCGCCGGCTGGAACCTGGATGCAGTGCTTGCCCAGGTGCGCTGCCCGCTACTCAGTTTGCACGGCGATCTGGACGAGTTCGGCTCCGACGCCCATCCGCGCCGCTTCATCGCCATGGCCGGCGGGCCGAGCGTGATGCGGATGCTGCCCGGTTGTGGGCATGTGCCTCATCGCGAACATCAAGAGGTGGTGCTGAGCGCCGTCAGGCAGTTTCTGGCCTGAAGGTGCCGCGATTCATCCGCCGCCAGCGCTGTGCCTGGAGAGGGGCGCGGGCTGGCGAGTGGATATCCGCGCAAAGCCGATTATGCTTGAGCTTACCTTGCTGCGATCCGAGGCGGTTCGTCTCGTCGTGCTTCGCGCAACCGTGAGCCAAACAAGCCCAAGGGCCAGGGTGCGGTGTTGATCTTTGAGGTACTCAGGCCTTCAAGAACAAGACGGAGGCAACCCATGGCGGTTATCGACAGCACATCGACGGGCAGCGCGCCCCAACGCGGCATCACCCGGGAGGAGCGCAAGGTCATCTTCGCCTCATCCCTAGGCACAGTGTTCGAATGGTACGACTTCTACCTGTACGGCTCACTGGCCGCGATCATTGCCAAGCACTTCTTCGCCGGCGTCAACGAAACCACCTCATTCATCTTCGCCTTGCTGGCCTTTGCCGCAGGCTTTGCCGTGCGCCCGTTCGGCGCCATCGTGTTCGGTCGGCTGGGGGATATGATCGGGCGCAAGCACACCTTCCTGATCACCATCGTCATCATGGGTCTGTCCACCGCGATCGTCGGCCTGTTGCCCAGCTACGCGAGCATTGGCGTGGCGGCGCCGGTCATCCTGATAACCCTGCGTCTGCTGCAAGGGCTGGCGCTGGGCGGTGAGTATGGCGGTGCGGCAACTTATGTGGCCGAGCACGCGCCCAAGGGCAAGCGCGGTTTCTTCACCTCGTGGATCCAGACCACCGCCACCCTGGGCCTGTTCCTCTCGCTGTTGGTGATTCTCGCGTGCCGCACCGTACTTGGCACCGAGGCCTTCGAAGCGTGGGGCTGGCGGATCCCGTTCCTGCTGTCGATCCTGCTGCTGGCGATTTCGGTGTATATCCGCTTGCAGCTCAACGAATCGCCGGTGTTCCTCAAGATGAAGGCCGAGGGCAAGTCATCCAAGGCGCCGCTGACCGAGTCCTTCGCCCGCTGGGACAACCTCAAGGTGGTGATCATGTCGCTGCTTGGCGGCACCGCCGGCCAAGCGGTGGTGTGGTACACCGGCCAGTTCTACGCGCTGTTCTTCCTCTTGCAGACGCTCAAGATCGACCCGCAGACGGCCAACTTGTTGATTGCCGGGTCACTGCTGATCGGCACGCCATTCTTCGTCATCTTTGGCAGCCTGTCGGATCGGATCGGGCGCAAGAAGATCATCATGGCCGGCTGCATCATCGCTGCGTTGACCTACTTTCCGATCTTCAAAGCCCTGACCGAATACGGCAACCCGGACGTGTTCGTGGCCCAGGAGCAGAACCCTGTGGTGGTGGTCGCCGACCCTGACCAGTGCTCGTTCCAGTTCGACCCGGTCGGCAAGGCCAAATTCACCAGCTCCTGCGACATCGCCAAGAGCCTGCTGGCCAAGCGCGCGATTCCCTATGAGAACCAACGGGCCGAGCCTGGCAGCGTGGCCCAGATCCGCATCGGCGAGCGAGTGATCCCAAGCTTCGATGGCCGGACGATGGCGGCGGCAGACTTCAAGGCGCAGAACGATGCCTTCACCGCCACCCTTGGTGGCGCGCTGAAAGAGGCGGGGTATCCGGAGAAGGCCGATCCGGCCAAGATCCATTACCCGATGGTGCTGTTGCTGCTGACCATCCTGGTGATCTACGTGACCATGGTCTACGGGCCGATCGCCGCCTGGTTGGTGGAGCTGTTCCCGACGCGCATCCGCTACACCTCGATGTCGCTGCCATACCACATCGGTAATGGCTGGTTCGGTGGTTTCCTGCCGACGGTGGCGTTTGCCATGGTCGCAGCCACCGGCGACATCTATTACGGGTTGTGGTACCCGATCGTGATTGCAGTGATGACGGCGATTCTAGGGATCTTGTTCCTGCCGGAAACCAAGGATCGCGATATCACCTGATCGCGCTCTGGACGCTATCGACGGTATTGCCTGGTATTACTTGGCGATACCGTCGGTAGGGCCAGTCGCTCAAGCGAAATCCCCGCGCAGGGTAAAGGCATAGCCGGTATCGACCCCGGAGGCGTCGCCGCGGCTCCAGGACTTTTTCAGCAGGAACTCGAAGGTCGGCTCGTAGAGCCCGTCGCGCTTGACCGCGCCAGCGAGCACCTCAACGTTGTACCAGCCGTTTTCCAGCTCGATGATCGGCCGATTCGGCATCTGGTAGCGCGCCAGCAGGTCGCCCAAGGTCTTGTTGGTGAAATGCTGGAGGATTCTCCAGGTGAACAGCATCACTGCACGGTTTTCTACCCGCAGTACATAGCCGCCGCGCCGATGTTGCAAGCGGCTGCCCGCTTCGAGCAGGGCCGGGTTGTCTTCATCGACACTGAAAATGATCGTGTAGGGCAGGTTCTCGATGCCGGCCAGGGGCAGGACCACCCCTTCAAGCACTGCCTGATCGCCGCTGTCGTTATGGGTGAACTCGTAGGCCAGGTCATCAGGCAAGTCGTTTTCCTGCTTGAAGCGCGCTAGCAGCTGGATGTCACCGAGCAGGAAGTAATCGACCAGGTCGTTGAGCACTTCGTTGAATTCATAGCGCATGGTGTTTTCCTTGTTCTGGATGCGCTGGGTGTCTTGAGACTGTAGCGGAAGGCTGGGTAGGTGTCAGTACCGGCATCCGCGTTGGGAAATTGCCGGTACTGCGGGGCGTGATTGCTGATTAATGGCGCTGGGCGATCTGGATCAGGTTGCCGCAGGTATCGTCGAACACTGCGACGATGACCGGGCCCAGATCGGTGGGTGGCTGGGTGAACTCAACGCCGGCCTTGCACAGGCGGGTGTACTCGGCGTGGATATCGCGTACGCCAAACGAGGTGGCGGGAATGCCGTCTTGCTTGATGGCGGTCTTGTACGCCTTGGCGGCGGGATGGGCGTCGGGTTCGAGCAGCAGTTCGACGCCGTTGGGGTCATTGGGGGAGGTAAGGGTGAGCCAGCGGTGGCGGCCCATGGGAATGTCGTGCTTGGGCTCGAAGCCCAGTACGTAGTGGTAGAACGCCAATGCCTTGGCTTGATCGTCGACAAGAATACTGGTGACCACAATCTTCATGGGGCACTTCCCTCTGTGACGGGTTTGGTTTTTCTTCAAGTAAAGCTGGTATGGCTGAGTTGACCAGGCTTCGTCGCTGCGCTCTCGCAGAAGCCGAAGCCGAAGCCAAGGATTGAATTTTTTTGTGGGGTTTGTTCTGGCCTCCTCGCGGGCAAGCCCGCTCCCACAGGTACCGCGCCGATTTCAGTCCAGTGATGAGCCAGCACTGACACCACGCAGATGCTGCGCACGCCTCGAACCCTGTGGGAGCGGGCTTGCCCGCGAAGAGGCCGGAATAGTCACCAACAATTCCAGTATCGCCCCCAATTCGGGGAAACCTACTGGGGAATCCTCCCCAATCCGTTGCACTTCAAACTCCAACCACCTGAAAAACCACAAAAATTTTTATGGCATACACCTTGCTCCACCTCCTCGCAGAGTCCCTGTGTCCCCCGGAGGTGCAGCATGATGACCCCGCTCAAAGGCTCAGTCCTGACATCACTCGTGCTGGCCCTGTTCGGCTGGCAAGCGACCAGCGAAGCGGCGGTGCAATGCCAGCGCAACCTGGTCGCCAACGTAGTGGCCCTGGACCAGCCCCTGATGTTCAACCGCCTCGGCGCGCAGAACGCCAACGGCATGATGTTCGCCCTGCGCCAGGATGTGGTCGACGAACACCATATCCCGCTGACCCAGGGCGGCGCCGCGGTGCCAGGCAAGGTCACCCTGCGCCCAGACAAACGCCCACGGCCGATCGTATTGCGCGTAGCCGCCGGTGACTGCCTGACGGTCAATCTGACCAACTTGCTGGCCTACCAGGCCAACCCCAATAAGCACGGCATCGACCACGACGACAACGAAGTCGAGGGCGAGGAAGAGAACGAGAACGAAGCCGGTGAATTGGAGAACGAGGGCGGTGAGCATTTCATCGCCGACGAGCAAGTCACCGACCGTCACGTGGGCTTCCAAGTCAATGGCATGCAGGCGGTCAACGGTATCAGCGACATTGCCGCCAACACTGGGCGCAATGGCAATTTCCTAGTCGCCCCCGGTGGCACCCGCAGCTATACCCTGTATGCCGAGCGCGAAGGCGCCTTCGCCGCCACCAGCCAGGGCGCTACGTTTGGCGGCCAGGGTGGTGCTGGCAACGTCGCCAATGGCCTGTTCGGCCAAGTGGTGGTAGTGCCTAAAGGCGGCCGTACCTACCGCAACACCCTGACCGAAGAGGAGATGCGCCTGGCCAGCACCGGCCGTGCACCCACCGGTCAACCGGTGGTCGACTACGAAGCGCGTTACCCGCAAGTGGAACCCTGGATCAGCGAGGGCAAGGCTGGCAAACCGATCATCGCCATGATCGACGGCAGCGAGATCCTCAGCAGCGAGACCGACGCCATCGTCATGGGCCCCAACCCTGACGGCAGCTTCCCGCGCTCGACCTATCCGCTGGAAAGCATCAACAAACGTAACCCGGCATTGCCTAACCGGCTGGAAGCGTTCCGCGACTTCGGCTCGCAGTTCGCCGACGAAGTGGCCGGGACCCAGGCATTCCCAGGCTACTGGGCCGACCCGATCATGGGCCATGTGCTGGAACCTGCGCGTGACTCGTTCATGATCAACTATGGCTCCGGCGGCATGGGCGCTGAGGTGGTGGCCAACCGCCTGGGCGTAGGCCCGATGCATGACTGCCTGTCCTGCGCCTACGAGGAGTTCTTCCTCAGTGCCCACACCGTGGGCGATATCGGCACCTTGGTCGATGTCCCGGCCAACGTTGGCCTGGAACACATCCGCCCAGGCGAAACACCGCCGGCCAATGCCGTCGGGGTCAAGGCCAGCATGGCCCTGTACCCGTCGGAGCCGGCCAACGTGCACCACAGCTATATCGGTGACTTCACCAAGTTTCGCAACACCCACAACGGTCACGAACAGCACATCTTCCACCTGCATGGCCATCAGTGGCTGTTCAACCCCAACGACGATAACTCCGACTACATCGATGCCCAGGGCATTGGCCCAGGCATCGGTTACACCTACGAGATCGCCAACGGCGGTTCGGGCAACCGCAACCGGGTAGCGGGCGATGCTATCTACCACTGCCACTTCTACCCGCACTTTGCCCAAGGCATGTGGGCCATGTGGCGGGTACACGATGTGTTCGAAGAAGGCACCCGCCTGGAAGTCAGCGGCGAGGCGCAGGACGGCTACCACAGCACCCCCTTTGCCCTGCGCAGTGGCAAGCCAGCAGCGGGCGCCCGGGCTTTGCCGGATGGCGAGATCATTGCCGGTACGCCGATTCCGGCCATCGTGCCGCTGCCCGGTAAAGCGATGGCGCCGATGCCCGGCAAGGTGGTAGTGGTGCCCAAGCTGGCAGAACAGCTGGTCGCCGAACATGAAGAGGAGGAAGAGGACGAGGAGGAGGGCGACGACGACCATGGCCATCACGGCAATGACGACGCCGCCCCCCGGGCCATCGGCTCGCTGGCCCTGGTCGATCGTAGCGAAAGCAACCGCAACGCTGACGGCAGCCTGAAAAACCCCGGCTATCCGTTCTGGATCGGCGGCATGGAAAGCAGCGTCGGCCAACGTCCACCGACGCCACCACTGGACATGCTCGACCCTGTCCTGGCGCAACAGCTCAAGAACAGCGGTAACGCCCTGTGGGCCAACCTCGATGCCGGTCAGGTCGATGGCTGGGATGGGGGCCTGGGCCGGCACGCGCTGGATGGCATTTCCGCTGGCGGCGAAGCGGTGTCGACCACCACCAGGCTGGACTTTTCCAAGGTGGTGCACAAGGCCAAGCCGATCTACATGCCCGAGGAGGGCACCGACGTCGAGCAGGCCGCCATGCAGTTCCACGCCAAGGCCGAGCACGCCAGCTACGCGTTGATCCCAGGCAGCCAGCCGGTGGCGCGCAACTTCCGCACCAACGGCGCCTTGCCTACTGCTGGGGCACCGTTCTATGAACCGTGCATGGATGACCGGGGCAAGCGCCTGACGCAAGCTTCCGGCGCGGGTGAGTTCTTCAGCGGCGAGAGCCTGACGGGCTTGAATTTCCGCGGTGCCTCGACCTTCACCGCCGACCGTCCGCGGATCTACAAAGGCGCCAACATCCAGTTCGACGCGGTGTACAACAAGGTCGGCTACCACTTCCCGCAGGCGCGCATCCTGGCCCTGTGGGAAGACGCCTGGCCGGTGATTACCAAGCAGCGCCCACCAGAGCCACTGGTGATGCGCATGAACACCTTCGACTGCACCATGTACACCCACACCAACCTGATCCCGTCGTTCTATGAGATGGACGACTACCAGGTGCGCACCCCAACCGACGTGATCGGCCAGCACATCCACCTGCCCAAGTGGGACCTGACCGCCGCCGACGGCTCGGCCAACGGCTGGAACTACGAAGACGGCATTCTCTCGCCCGGCAGTGTGGTCGAGCGCATCCAGGCCATCCGCAGCTTCAATGGTTGCAGCGAAGGCGATGCCCGTGATGGCAGCGCCGCTTGCCCGAAAGCCAAGCAGCACCCGTACTTCGGCCGCTTCGGCAGGGCAGACTGGCTCGGTGCGCGCACCGCCATGCAGCGTTGGTTCGCCGACCCGTTGATCAACGTGCATAACGTCGATCGTGGCTTGGGCACCATCTTCACCCACGACCACCTTGGCCCATCGACCCATCAGCAACTGGGCCTGTATGCCACTGTGCTGGCCGAACCTGCCGGCTCGACCTGGTACCACGCCGAGACCGGCGAGAAGCTCTACAACCCGGCGATTCGCCAGGACGGTGGGCCGACCTCGTGGCAAGCGGTGATCCAGACCGGCGATCACGACGGCGACGGGCGTAACGACAGCTATCGCGAGTTCTTCCTGGAGTACAGCGACTTCCAACATGCCTATGAAGCCGGCGTGTATGTTGGCGCCGGCCCCGATGGCGTGCCCAATGGCCAGGCGTACCCGGCCACCAGCGACAGCTTCCGCTACGCCATCAACCCACCGGTGCGCCAAGCAGCCTCCAACCTGCTCGAGTCGGTGGTCGAGTCGCGCGGCGGCCTAAGCCCAGGTTGCCCAAGCCGGCCGTGCCCGCAAGCGATCTCGGTGGATGACCCTGGCATGTTCGTCGTCAACTACCGCAACGAGCCGCTGGCCCTGCGCGTGTTCGACCCGAACAAGGTCGGCCCGGATGGCAAGCGCGGCATGCAGGCCGATGGCCTGGCGGGAGACCTGAGCTATGCCTTGCAGACCCGTACCGACCGCGCCATCCCGGCGATGAACCTGGCGCCCTCGGCGATCACCTCGGCGCTCGGCCCAACCGGCGGCACCACGCTGTTCCCGCCGCACATCAACAAGGGTAGCGAGCCAGGCGACCCGTTCACCCCGCTGCTGCGTACCTACTCGGGCGACAACGTGCGCCTGCGCATGCACGCCGGCGGTCATGAAGAGGAGCACAACGTCACCTTGCACGGGGTCAAATGGCTGCAAAACGGTTCAGGCTTCGGCAACAGCTCCAACTCGGGTTGGAAGGCTTCGCAGATGATCGGTATTTCCGAGCAGCTCGGCTTCATGGCGCCGGTGTCGATGATCTCCAGCTCCGCGGCCACCAACGGGGATTACCTGTACTCGCTCGACGCGGCCCTGGAGGGCTACTGGAACGGCATCTGGGGCATCATGCGCAACTACACCGCGCAGCGCGCCGACCTGTTCCCGTTGTCGAATAACCCGCAGCCGGTGGCCATGCGCAACACCGTGGCGTTCGACGGCATCTGCCCCAGGACCACGGCCAATACCAATGGCATAGGCAGCAAACCTACGGTCAAACGCAACTATGAGATCGTCGCAGCGCTGGCCAACGACATCCTCGACAACCGTCATGGCGTGAGCATCGCCGACCCGGCAGGGCTCGGCCAGCATGTCGGCGGCCCCCTCAAGGCCAATGGCGGCACCCTGGTGTTCAACAGCCGCAAGACCAGCATCCCGCAAGTGACGGTAACCGACGAGGAGGACGGTGCCACCTTCACCATCGGCGGCCACAGCGCGCCGCTGCATGACCCGACCGCGGTGCTGTATGTGCGCAAGGGCGACCTGGACACCAGCACCGGCAAGCTCAAGGCCGGGGTGCCGGTCGAGCCGCTGGTGCTGCGCGCCAACGCGGGCGACTGCATCAGCATCACCCTGGAAAACCGCCTGCCGCTGATGATGCCGGACCTGCCCAGCACCGCGGTGATGCAGAACGTGGTCAAGCGTGATCGCAACGGTAGCGAAGGCTCCACCGCCTTCAACAACAACCTGATGCGACCTTCGAGCCACGTTGGCCTGCATGCCCAGCTGCTGAGCTACGACATCACCAAGTCCGATGGTGCCAACGTAGGCCTCAACCCGATCCAGACCGTACCCCCGCGCGCGGGTAGCAGCGGCGCCTACCCGAGCAAGGTGTATCAGTACTACGCCGGGCACCTGGAGCGCGAAGGCAAGCCGGTGCTGCAACTGGGCCGTACGGTGGACAACATCAACACCACCGCGATCGAGTTCGGCGGCCTCAACCTGACCCCTTCGGATGTGATCAAGCAGCCGCAGAAGGGCCTGGTCGGTGGCATGAGCATCCTGCCGCAGAGTGCGACCTGGACCGAGGACAACGCCAGCCGCGCCCAGGCCACGGTCAAGGTCAGCGGCCAGCCCGACTACCGCGACTTCGTCACTGTCTGGCAGCGTTCGCTGAACATGCGCTGGGCCGATGGTCGGCCGGTTGAGGGCATCGCCACCGAAGGCAACGGCGTGCCGGGTGACCCGAAAGACAACGGCAACATGGCCATGAACTACAAGACCGAGCCGCTGTGGCTGCGCTTCGGCCTGGCGCCGGACGCACCGTTCGGGCATGCCGATGGCTTTGGCTTCGCCGATGTGCCCAACGCGCACATGGCCTACAGCAATGCCCTGGTCGGTGGCGATCCACAAACCCCAGTGCTCTGGGCCAAACCAGGGCAACCGGCACGCAGCCACGTGCTGATGCCCAGCGGGGGGAGCCGCGGTATCACCTACCAACTGGACGGCCACTTGTGGCCACTGCACGCCTACCAGGCCGAGAAGAACGACCTCGACGGCTACCCCATGAGCCTGCCGGGCATTGGCTCGGTGCGCTTTGGCTACAACCCGATGTCGATCTACATCGGCGCCCAGGAAAGCGTGCTGCCGGCCGCGCACTTCAGCTTCATGCTGCCAAGCGCCGGCGGTGCCAACGCCATCCCTGGTGACTACCTGTTCCGCGACTACGCCGCCTACGGCAATGCCTCGGGGCTGTGGGGGATCCTGCGGGTGACCAACGAAGCGCCGCCGGCAACCGCCCCGGCGCAATGACAGAAGGGGAGCGCGAGCATGAACAAAAAGACTCGCCCTGCTTACTTGGGGGTACTGCTGGGAGTGGCGCTGATCGGCATGGGCGTGGCCTACGAGAAGCTCTGGTGCGACCCGCGCGAGCTGTTGCAGGAGGCTGCCGACCCGCAGGCCCTGCACCGGCTCAGCCGCGACGGGGTGACCGTGGAGTTCCAAGCCAAGGCCATGGACGGTGGCCAGCTGCGTGAAGGCAGCTTTGCCAACGTGCGCTTCAAGGTCAGCGACCAGAGCAGTGGCCAACCGTTGTCGGGGATGTCACCGGGGGCCTGGCTGGACCCGGCCCAGTCGGCCCCGGCAGGTGACCGCGACAGCAGCTGCAAGGCGCGCGTGGCGCTGTTTCTCAAGAGCAGCATCGGTGCCCGGCCATTGCTGGACCTGAACAGCTACTTTCTGTTGGTGCTGAACAAGGACCCCAGCCTGACGGTGATCGACCCCACCGTGTCGGTGGGCGGGGTTACCAGCACCTTGGCGCGTATCGACCTGCCAGGCCGGCCGATGGATTGGGCGGCGACCGGCGATGACAAGCAGGTGTTCGTGTCCATGCCTGAGCGCGGCCAGGTGGCGGTGATCGACACCGAAACCTTCCGCCGCGTGGCGACCCTGGAGGCCGGCGCCCAGCCGTTGCGGGTTGCCCTGCAGCCCGACCAGCGGCTGCTGTGGGTGGGTAACAACAGTGATGATCCGGCCAAGGGTGGGGTAACCGTGATCGATGTGCACAGCCGTAGCATGCTCAAGTCGTTCGCCACCGGCTCCGGGCACCATGAGATCGCCTTCAGCAGTGATTCGCGCTATGCCTTCGTCACCAATCGCGATGGCGGCACGCTGAGCATCATCGATGCTGCCGAGATGCGCCTGGTGAAAACCCTCGACGTTGGCCCGCACCCGTTGTCGGTGGCCTATTCGCCGCTGTCCCAGGCGGTCTATGTGGCCGATGGCGAGGAGGGGACGGTGCGCGTCATCGACGCACGCAGTCATCAGCTGCGCCACACGGTCAAGACAGAGCAGGGGCTGGGGCCGATGCGCTTTAGCAACGATGGCCGCTACGGCATCGTGCTCAACACCCTGGAAAGCCAGGCCTTGGTGATCGATGCCAGTACCGACACGCTGATCCACCGCATTGCGGTGGCGGCCGAACCGTACCAGCTGACCTTCACCAAGGGCTACGCCTACGTGCGTGGGCTGTCGTCGCCGAAGGTCAGCATGATCAACCTGGGCAGCCTGGGCGAGGGCCGCCAGCCAATCGTCCAAGGCTTCGAGGCCGGCCCCGCCGCGCCGCGCCAGGCCGGTGACTTGCCCTTGGCCCAAGGCCTGTCGGTGGCCCGCGACAACAACTCGGTGTTCGTGGTCAACCCGGTGGACAACACCACCTACTTCTACGCCGAGGGGATGAACGCGCCGATGTCCGGCTACAACAACCGCGGGCATCAGGCGCGGGCCGCGATCGTCATCGACCGCAGCTTGCGCGAGCTGGCCCCAGGTGTTTACGGCTCGACCGTGAAGATGCCGGCGGCGGGCAAGTTCGACGTGGCCTTTCTGCTCAACCAGCCGCAAATCATCCACTGCTTCAGCACCGATATCGCCGTGGCGCCTGAGGCGGCCAAGCGCAAGGGCGCTCACGCCGAGTTCATCGGCAATGATCAGCCGGCCTTGCAAAACAGCCCCATCGTTGCCCGCGTGCGTATCCTCGGTGACGACGGCCAGCCACGCCTGGGCCTGCGCGACTTGAGCCTGCGCTACTTCCTGGCGCCGTCGTCGCTGCCGCGCAGCTTGCCCCTGACCGAGGTGGGTGAGGGGGTCTACCAAGCCTCGCTGGAGTTGGCCGAAGCCGGTGCCTGGTACCTGCACGTGCAGTCGCCATCACTGGGCCGCACGTTTGCCGAAGAGAACTACACCAGCCTGCGCGTCCTGCCGGCCGCAGCGTCTACCGCTTCCCAAGGGGAACCCAGGAGTGTGCGATGAACTGCCCAAGCAAACTGCTCGCCCTGAGCCTGCTGCTCGCCAGTAACCTGACCTGGGCGCATGCCGGTCATGATCACAGTGGGCATGCCCCGCAACCGCCAGCGGCGCGCCAGGAAAAGGCCAGCGTCAGCTTTGCCGACGTCGCCCTGCAGGACCAGGACGGCATGCCGGTACGTCTGGAAAAGGACCTGGTGGGCGATCACCTGGTGGTCATGGGCTTTATCTACACCAGCTGCACCACCGTGTGCCCGGTGGTGTCGTCGATCATGTCCAAGGTCCAGGCGCAGATGGGCGGGCGGGTTGGCGAGGAGATCCAGCTGGTGTCGATCAGCGTCGACCCGCAGCGCGACGATGCCAAGCGCCTGGCCAGCTACGCCAAGGCGTTCCAGCAGGGACCGGGCTGGAGTTGGCTGACCGGCTCACCCTATGCCATCACCCAGACCTTGAAGGGCCTGGGCAGCTTCAGCGCCGACCTGACCCAGCATCCACCGATGATCATCGTCGGTGATGGTCGCAGCGGCCACTGGACCCGCTACTACGGCTTCACCGACCCGGCCGTGCTGGTCGCCGAGATCAACCGCCTCAGCGCCCGCCGTGTGCACGCCAAGAGCACTGCGATCGCCGCAACCCCAGACCCTGCCGCCCAGGAGGCACAACCATGAGCAGTCTTACCAGCCGCCGAAGCGGCATGCGTGGTCTCGACTGGCTGACCCTGATCGGCTGCCTGTGGATCCTCAGCAGCGTCGCCTTGGCCCACGAGGGCCATGCGCCGACAGCCCCCGCGCCGCAACCGGCACCGCCGACCATCAGCAGCGGTGGCGGCACCCGCGATGCCCAGGCCTGGTTCACCGATACCGTGCTCAAGGACCAGAACGGCCGCGAGCTGCGCTTCTACAGCGATGTGCTCAAGGACAAGGTGGTGATGCTCAATGTGATTTTCACCCACTGCAACGATGCCTGTCCGTTGATTACCCGCAAGTTGCGTGAAGTACGCGAGGCCATGGGCAGCGAACTGGCCAGCCAGGTGACCTTCATCTCGGTCAGCAGTGATCCGCTCAACGATACCCCCGCAGTGCTCAAGGCGTTTGCCGAAAAACAAGGCGTGGATGGCCCCAACTGGCTGTTCCTGACCGGTGACAAGGCCAATGTCGACCTGGTGCTGGGGCGCCTTGGGCAGTTCTTGCCCAGCCCAGAGCAGCACTCAACTCAATTGATCGCTGGCGATGTGGCGAGCAAACGCTGGAGCAAGATCCGCCCCGACGCGCCGCCTGCGGCCATCGCCCAGCGCATGCAGCTGCTCACCCAACCGCTGGCCGGCCGGTGAGCGCCGTGAGCCGGCTGCTGGCACTGTGGCTGGGGCTGTCGCTGTGCAGCACAGCCCTGGCCCTGGACTTGACCGCGCAGGAACAGGCGGGCAAGCGCCTGTATCGCCAGGGCCTTGCCAGTGGCGACGCCCAGGTGGTCGCCCGGGTCGGTGTCAGTGACATGAGCGTGCCGGCCAGCGTGCTGCCCTGTGCCAGTTGTCATGGTAACGATGGCAAGGGCCGCGCCGAAGGCGGTGTGCGCCCGCCAAGCCTGGATTGGCAGCGCCTGAGCGTCGGCGCCGGTGAGCGCCAGGCCAATGGCCGCAGTTACCCGGCCTACGACGCATCAGCCCTGGCCCGGGCGGTGCAGCAGGGCATCGACCCGGCTGGCAATCGGCTCGATCCGGCGATGCCGCGCTTTGTCCTGAGCCAGGCCGACCAACGCAATCTCACCGCTTATCTCAAGCGCCTGGGCGAGGAGCGTGATCCGGGCGTGGAGGACAGCGTATTGCGCCTGGGCACCTTGTTGCCTGCTTCCGGGCCCTTGGCTGAGGCGGGCAGGGTGGTGCGGGCCGTGCTCGACGACGGGCTGGAGCAGCTCAACCAGCAAGGCGGGATCAATGGCCGGCGTTTGCAACTGGTGGTGCTGGATCCGGGTGTAGACCCAGACAGCGCCAGCCGCGCCTTGGACCGCTTGCTGGACGAGGAGGGGGTATTCGCCGTGGTTTCGCCGCTGGTGCCGATGCTCGATGAACGTCTGGCCGCCGCCCTCGAACAGCGTGGCGTGCCGCTGATCGGCAGTACTCCACGCAGCGGCCCCAGCCCGCAGATCTTCGACCCGATGCCGGGTCTGCTGGAGCAGTTGCTGAGCCTGGCGGTGCATGCTCGCGACGGTTTGGGCTTGCCTGCCGATGGCTTGCAGGTGGTCTACGCCGATGCCGAGCAGGCTGCTTTGGCCGAACAGTTGCGCCAGCGGCTGCAGCAGGTCGGATGGAGTGTGTCCGCCGCGCAGGCGTTCACCGGGCAGGCGCCGGAGGCCCGGGGGGTGGTCTACCTTGGCCACGCGCACGCCTTTGGCCAACTGACCCAGGCGCTCAACGCCGCTGGACGAGAGCCGCTGTTGTTCGCTGCCGCCAGCCAGGTCGCCGGGAGTTTGCCGAACCTTGCGCCGCAGTGGTCGCAGCGGGTGTTCCTGGCCTATCCGTTCGTCCCCGGCGATTGGACCGAGCAGGGCCGCGCCCGGCTGGCAGGCCTGCACCAGCGCCAGGGCCTGGATGCGCGCCAGGCCTCACTGCAGGTCAACACCCTGTGCGCCTTGCGCCTGCTCAGCGAGGCACTCAAGCAGATTGGCCGCGATGCCAGCCGCGAACAACTGGTGCGCGCCCTCGAAAGCCTGCATGACATCGACACCGGCCTGACCCCGGCCTTGAGCTTCGGCCCGGGCCGGCGCCAGGGCATGGCCGGGGCTCATGTGGTGGCGGTGGCCCTGCCTGGGCCGCGCTTTGCCGAAGTTGCGCCGTACCGGCCGCTGCCGGACACCCCTTGAACGGAGGTTGCCATGCGTATCGTCTTGCTGTGCCTGTTGCTGGGGATCACCCCGATCAGCTGGGCCGACCTTGCCGCCGCGCGGGTCAATGGCGTTGAGATCAGCGTCATGCGCCTGGAGCGCTATTTCAGCGAGTACCTGCAGGCGCAGGGGCGGGCGCTGAGCAGTATCCGCAACCCCAACCTGTACAAGCGCCTGCGCGACCAGGCCCTGGATGAGCTGATCGACAAGGAGCTGCTCTGGCAGGAGGCGCAGCGGCGCGGCATCGTCGTCAGCGACGAACAGGTTTCGGCGCAAATCGGCCAACTGGAACAGGCCTTCGGCAGTCCAGTGATATTCGAGCGGCAGCTGAGCGAGGCGGGCTTTAATCGGGCAGAGTTTGCCGACTACACTCGTCACGAAATGGCTGCCCAGCGCGTCTACGCGCAACTGAGCGCGGTAGCGGCGCCGTCCGAGGCTGACGTCCAGGCTTTCTACCAGGCCAATCGAGAAAGACTGCAAGGAGCGCAGAACCAAAGTGATAACACTTCTGTCATACCCGAACAGGGCCTGCAGATGGCCAGGCTCGCGCTCGCCGAACAGCTCAGCGCCCAGGCACGGCAAACGGTACGCCAACGTTTGCGTGAATCGGCCCACGTCGAGCGCGCAGACTGATACGCTCTGGCAGAGATTTCCCCAAGTGTGGGGACATATCTCTGGGCAAAGTGCCATCAAGCTCCCCGGTTGTGGGGAACTGGGTGCTCGGGTGTTTTTCTGGGTATCTGGATGGCTAAGTAAAATCAAAGACTTACAGTGGTGCAACATGACCTTTCATGCCTGGCACGAAGCCTGCTCAAGCCTTTACAAGGCCGCACTTCGCAGACCGGGAAACCGGGTAGTTCTTGGGAGTCGACCTTGGTGAACAGAGTATTGGTAGTCGATGACGAGCAGACCCTCGCGCTGAACTTGCAGGCGTATCTGCAAGCGCAAGGCCTGGAAGTTGATGTTGCCCACGACGGTTTCAGCGGTATTGAGCAGGCTGAGAAGCTCAAACCCGATGTGATCGTGCTGGATTACCGCTTGCCCGACATGGAGGGGTTTCAGGTTCTGGAGACCGTGCGCAAGAACAGGCAGTGCCATTTCGTGCTGATCACCGCCCACCCGACCGCCGAGGTCCGTGAGCGGGCCGCCGAACTCGGCGTTACCCATGTCCTGTTCAAGCCGTTCCCCTTGGTGGAACTGGCCCGCGCAGTCTCCGACCTGACCGGGGTAGAGCGCCAGCGCAGGGCAAGCGACAACCCGGCCGAAGGTTTCGTCGAACGACGCCAGAACAGGAACGATACGTTCCCCATGCAGTTGTTCGATGGAAGCTGGGTACTGGCCGACCGCCGCCGTCATGGCGCACGACCTCCTGGACCTGACGACGACCAACTGCTCACCGGGGAATAGCGGCGCCCGCGGCCACCCCGGTCCCCACCGAGCCAACCTGCGACGCGCCCTTGAGCGGAGTCGCAGGCCATGTCCGATGTACTTGAGCAGAGCCAACCCGAGCATCCAGATCCGGCGCTGCAGATCGTCAGCTTCCCCCGCGAATTGCTCGCCCAGGCCCGCCTGGCAGCCGGTGAAGAACGCCTGCTGAACTGCCTGCAACGTCTGAGCAACGATGCCCCGGCCACCTTCACCCAGCGCCTGGCCCACACCCTGCATTACCCGCTTCTGGACAGCCCCAGCCTGTTCGCCTGCACCCCAGTGTTCGAGCGGGTCAGCCTGGCCCAGTGCCTGAAGCACGAGTTCGTACTGGTCCAACAGGCAGGCGAATTGATCGGCGTGTTCGCCGACCCCTTCGATCATGCCCGTCTGGCCTGGATCGACGATAACCTGCAAGGCGCCGCCTTGTACCTGGCCCACGCCGCCGACCTGGCAGCGTTCCTGGCCCGCCACGAGGAAAGCTTCCACGCCGTCGACGCCATGGACCAGGACGGCGAACCCGGCAGCGAGGCCGGCCCGCTGCAACGGCTGTCGCTGACCAGCATCAGCGAAGACCAGAGCCGGGTGGTCAAGCTGGTCAACTCGACCCTCTACGACGCCCTCAAGCAACATGCCAGCGACATCCACCTGGGCATGACCGGCCAGGGCCTGACCATCAAGTACCGCATTGACGGCGTGCTCAACGGCGCCGGTAAAGCCAGCGGCAGCGCCTTTGCCGAGCAGGTGATCTCGCGCATCAAGGTCATGGCCGAACTGGACATCGGTGAAAAACGCGTACCCCAGGACGGCCGCTTCAAGGTGGCGGTGGGCGAGCGGCAGATCGACTTCCGCGTCTCGATCATGCCCAGCATCTTCGGTGAAGACGCGGTGCTGCGGGTGCTCGACAAACAAGACCTGTCGGACAAGGTCAGCGGTGTGCAGTTGCAAGCCCTGGGCTTTCAGGAGCAGACCCTGCGCGCGCTGCGCCGGCTGGCCAGCGAGCCCTACGGGATGATCCTGGTCACCGGCCCCACCGGCAGCGGCAAGACCACCACCCTCTACGCGATGATCAGCGAGATCAACCATGGCGTAGACAAGATCATCACCATCGAAGACCCGGTCGAGTACCAGTTGCCGGGGGTGTTGCAGATTCCAGTCAACGAGAAAAAAGGCCTGACCTTCGCCCGCGGCCTGCGCTCGATCCTGCGCCATGACCCGGACAAGATCCTGGTCGGCGAGATCCGCGACCCCGACACCGCCCAGATCGCCGTGCAGTCGGCGCTCACCGGGCACCTGGTTTTCACCACCATCCACGCCAACAACGTGTTCGATGTGATCGGCCGCTTCAGCCAGATGCAGGTCGACCCCTACAGCTTCGTCTCCGCGCTCAACGCAGTGCTCGCCCAGCGCCTGATTCGCCTGGCCTGTCCGCACTGCGCAGTGGCTTGCGAGCCGGACGATGAGCTGCTGGCAGTCTCCGGGCTTAGTCGCGAGGCGGTCAGCGGGTGGCACTTCGTTCGCGCCCAAGGCTGCGGCCAGTGCCGTGGCAGTGGCTATCGCGGACGCAACGCGATTGCCGAGTTGCTGCACCTGGATGACGACCTGCGCCAGATGATCGTCGAGCGCCGCCCGCTGGCGCAGATCAAGGCATTGGCTTGCCAACGCGGCCTGCGCCTGCTGCGCGCATCCGCCCTGGACCTGGTCCGCGAGGGCCGTACCACGCTTGAGGAGATCAACCGTGTCACATTTATCGCCTGATCGCTATTGCGCCGTACTCGGCGCCGAGGGTGTCGGCCTGGGTCGCTGGCACGCCAACCAACATCAATGGCTGGGCAGCCGCGGCTTTACCTGCGATGCCACGCAACCGGCCTGGGCACCTGCTTTGCAAGCGCTGGACGCGCTGCTCAGCGAGCACGCGCTGCCCGGTGCGCAGCTGCGGGTACTGCTGTCGGCGCGCTACAGCCGCTTCTGCCTGGTGCCCTGGAGCGATGCCATCGGCCACCCCCGCGAACTCGATGCCTACGCCCGGGCGTGCTTCGAGAACCTCTACGGGCAGTCGCTGGATGACTGGCGCATCGTCCTCTCGCCCGAAGCTGCCGGTGCTGCGCGGATCGCCACCGCGCTGCCGCAAGCACTGATGCAAGGGCTGCAAGCCTTGGCCAAGGAGCGCCGGCTGGGCTTGCGCTCGGTGCAACCCTACCTGATGGCCGCCTACAACCATTGCAGCGCCCAACTGGAGCAGGGCGACTTCCTGTTCGTCCTCGCCGAGCCCCGGCGCAGTGTGCTGTTGCTGGCCGCTGGCGGCGCCTGGCAGCAAGTCCTGGCCCAAGGCTGCGCCGACACTGACCAGGCCCTGCAAGCGCTGATCGAGCGCACCTGCGAGCTGTACGGCGAGCATCTGCCACGCATCTACCTGCATGCCCCAGGGCGCAGCGATGTACCACAGCTGGCCGCCGTGCAGCTGTGCCAGAGCGCAGGCGACAGCGACCCGCTGTGCGCCATGTGGCGGGCGGTGGCCTGAGATGCGCCGCCTCGATCTGGAATTCCAACCCCGGCGCAGCAGCGCGTTGGCCTGGTCGCTGCTGGCCTTGGGCAGCGCAGTGCTGGCGCTGCTGTTGCTGGTGCAGCAGCAGTTGCAGAGCGAGCACGTCGACCTGGAGGCGCGGGTGCACAACCTTGAGCTCAAGCTTGGCCGCCGACCCGCTACCGCCGCGCCGCTGAGCAGCGCCGCCAGCCGCGAACAGGCCGAGCAACTGGCGCAGATGCGCAACGTCTCGCAGCAGCTGCAACGGCCGTGGGAGCAATTGTTCGCGATGCTCGAAGCGATGCCGCAGCAAGACGTCGCGCTCCTGACCATCACCCCGGACGCGCGCAAGGGCCAGGTGCGCATCGCCGCCGAAGCGCGCGACCTGGAAGCGATGCTGCAGTACCACCAGCGCCTGGAACGCAGCGCCGAGCTGCGCGATGTGTCGCTGCTCAACCACGAAGTGGTCGCCGGCCAGCCTGAGCACCCGGTGCGCTTCAACCTTACCGCCACCTGGGAGATCGGCCATGCGCGTCCCTAGCCTGATCCTGCATGAACAGGCGCGCCGCTTCGGTCGCGCTGGCCTCGGCGCGCTGCTGGTCAGTGGCGTTGCCCTGGTGTTCGGCGTGGCCAGCGTGCTGCCGCAGTGGCAAGCGGTGCGCGAACTGCGCGCCAACGAAGCCGATGCCAGCGTGCAGGTCCAGCGTTTGCAGCGTGGCGAGCTGAAAATCACCGTCAAGCCCGAACAGCAGGCGCTGGACAGCCTGCGCCAGCAACTGCCAGGCCAACCCCAGGCCAGCGAGCTGATCGAGCGCCTGTACCGCCTGGCCAGTGCCGAGCGCATCAGCCTGGCGCGCGGTGAATACGCCCTGGGCGTCGACCCCAAGACGCAGCTGGCGCGCTACCAGATCGTCCTGCCGGTGCGCGGCAGCTACCCACAGATTCGCGGCTTTCTCCAGGCCCTGCTCGGGCAACTGCCGACCCTGGTGCTCGAAGACCTGGAACTGCAGCGCAAGCGCATCGGTGACAGCGAACTCAATGGTCGCCTGCGCATGACCCTTTACCTGTCGAGGTCGTCATGAACACCAAGCGCACGGCGATGTGGATTGGCTTTCTTGGCCTGAGCGCTGTATTGGCCTGGGCGCCTGGGCGCTGGTTTGGCCAGACCCACGACAGCGTTGAACCCCTCGCCGGGCAAGCCCGCGCCCCCGTTGCCGAGCGGGCAACGGACCGGCGCGTGACGGCGAGCGTGCCCGGCGATAAGGCCGCAGGCAAGCCATCACGCGATCTGTTCCCGGTACAGCGCTGGAGCGCAGCGCAAACCCTGGCCACGGTCACCGAGCAACCGGCGCTGCCCACCCCGGTCGCTGCCGCCGCCCCCACGGCGCCCATGCTGCCGTTCCAGTTCATCGGTCGCATCGGCGATCGCGACGACTTGCAGATCTTTCTGCAGAGCGGCGAAAAGCTCTACGTCGTGCGCCAAGGCGACGTGATTGACGACACCTACCGCCTCGATCACGTCTCGGCCACCGAGCTGAGCCTGGTCTACCTGCCACTGCACCAGCCACAGACCCTGTCTGTCGGGAGCGCACCATGAAGCCTTCGAAGTTGTGCAAGCCTGCTCCATTCCTGCTCCTGGCGCTGTGCGTGGCGATGGCCGGGTGCGGCTCCAGCGCGGTGCGCAAAGACAGCGATGCGCTGTTCAAGGAGGGCCAGTACGAGGCCGGCATCGCTCGCCTGGAAGATGCCCTGCGCGAAGACCCGCGCGACACCGAGCTGAACATCGCCCTGGCCCATGGCCGCCAGGCAGCGGTCGAGGCCTTGCTGACCCAGGCAGACAGTGACCGCAGCCGCCATGATTTTGCCGGCGCCCGCATGGGCTACGGCCGTGTGCTGACCTTCGAGCCGAACAACCGCCGCGCCCAGGAAGGCATTCGCCAGATCGAGCTGATGCGCACCCTCGAAGACCGCATCGCCCTGGGCCAGGCCTCGCTGCGCCAGGGCGACCTGTTCGGCGCCGAGCGTATCGTGCGTGACGTGCTGCGCCTGGATCCGCAAAACCAGAAGGGCATCATGCTGCGCAGCGACATCGAGAACGTCCAGGCGCGCACCGCACAGCCGTTCCCGCAACTGCGCAGCAAGCTGGAACGGCCGGTGACCCTGGAGTTTCGTGACGCTAACCTCAAGACCATCTTCGAGGTCCTGGCCCAGGTCGCCGGGATCAACTTCATCTTCGACAAAGACCTGCGTCCGGAAATGAAAGCCACTATCTTCGTGCGCGATGTGCGCATCGAGGACGCCGTGGCCCTGCTGCTGGAGCAGAACCAGCTGCACCAGAAGATCGTCAACGACAACACCCTGCTGATCTACCCCGACTCGCCGCAAAAGACCAAGGACTACCAGGAACTGGTCATGCGCACCTTCTACCTGACCAGCATCGATGCCAACACCGCGATGAACATGGTCAAGACCATGCTCAAGACGCGCGACGTGTTCGTTGACGAGCGGCTCAATACCCTGACCATGCGCGACACGCCCGACGCCGTGCGCATGGCCGAGAAACTGCTGCAATCGCAGGATCAGTCCAACCCTGAAGTGGTGCTGGAAGTCGAAGTGATGGAAGTGGCCCGCTCGCGGATCCTCGACCTGGGCCTGCAATGGCCGAACACCTTCGGCCTGCTCACCAGTGAAGGCAAATCGGTCAGCGTGCTCGACCAGCTGCGCGGGATCAACTCCAGCCGCATCAGCATCGCCCCGGCGCCGCAAGCCAAGATCAACGCCCAGGACAAAGACATCAACACCCTGGCCAGCCCAGTGATTCGGGTCAGCAACCGCGAGCAGGCGCGCATTCACATCGGCCAGCGGGTGCCGATCATCAGCGCCACGTCGGTGCCCTCGACCCAAGGCCCGGTGATCACCGAGAGCATCACCTACCTGGACGTCGGCCTGAAGCTCGAAGTGCAGCCCACCGTGCACCTGAACAACGAAGTGGCAATCAAAGTGGCGCTGGAAGTGAGCAATGCCACGCCGCTTGAGGCCACCCGCCAAGGCACTATTCCGGTCCAGGTCGACACCCGCAACGCGCAGACCAGCCTGCGCCTGCACGACGGCGAAACCCAGGTACTGGCCGGCCTAGTGCGTAACGACCACAACGCCAGCGGCAATAAGATCCCCGGGCTTGGCGATATCCCCGGCCTGGGTAGGTTGTTTGGCAGCAACAAGGACGACATGACCAAGTCCGAGCTGGTCTTGGCGATCACCCCACGGATCGTGCGCAACCTGCCGTACCAGAGCCCCTCGGACATGGAGTTCGCCACCGGCACCGAGTCGAGCCTGCAAGTGCGGCAACTGGCCCAGCCGCTACCGGCCAGCGCCTTGCCTAGCGATGCACCGGGCGATGCGCCGAGCGATGCGCCCGCCGAGGCGCCCTTGGTCAATGGCCAAATGGCCGTGGTCCCAGCCAACCGGACTGTCCAGCCATGAAACGCCAAGCCCGTGGCTTCAGCCTGATCGAGGTGGTGCTGACCCTGGCCCTGCTCGGCATGCTCGCCGCCATGGCCGCACCACTGACCGAGACCGTGGTACGGCGCGGCAAGGAGCAACAGCTGCGCGAAGCGCTGTACCAGATTCGCGATGCCATCGATGCCTACAAGCGTGCGTTCGACGCCGGTTACATCGAAAAGCGCCTCAATGCCAGCGGCTATCCGCCCAACCTGCAAGTGCTGGTCGATGGCGTGCGCGATGTGCGCAGCGCCAAGGGCGCCAAGTTCTACTTCCTGCGGCGCATCCCACATGACCCGCTGTTGGCGGTCAAGGACGACGACCAGGGTGGCTGGGGCCTGCGCGCCTACGACAGCAGCGCCGACAACCCACGCGATGGCGAAGACGTCTTCGACGTGTATTCCAAGGCCCGCGGCAAGGGCCTCAACAGCATCCCCTACGGGCAATGGTGACGGCCATGAAACGCAGCCAAGGCTTCACCCTGATCGAGTTGCTGGTAGTGATGGCGATCATCGCCACCCTGATGACCATCGCCATGCCGCGCTACTTCAACAGCCTGGATGCCTCGCGCGAGGCCACCTTGCGCCAGAGCTTGGCGGTGTTGCGCGAATCGCTCGACCACTACTACGGCGACACCGGCCGCTACCCCGAATCGCTCGAGCAACTGGTCGAGCAGCGCTACCTGCGCAACACCCCAGTCGATCCGATCACCGAGCGCAGCGATGCCTGGCAGCTGCTGCCACCACCAGAGGGCGTGCCCGGCGGCGTGGCGGACATCAAGAGCGGTGCAAGCGGGAGGGCGCGTGATGGCAGCCTCTATGCAGAGTGGTAAGGCTTGCGCCGGCTTCACCTACCTGGGCGTGCTGCTGCTGATCGCCATCAGCAGCATGGCCCTGGCCGCTACCGGCACCCTATGGTCGACCAGCGCCCTGCGTGACCGTGAGCGGCAATTGCTCTGGGTTGGCGGCCAGTACGCCCAGGCCCTGCGCAGCTACTACCGCGCATCCCCGGGCCTGGCCCAGTACCCGCAAGATCTCAACGATTTGCTCGAAGACAACCGCTTCCCCACGGCCAAGCGGCACATCCGCAGGTTGTATCCCGACCCGATTGCCGTCGGCGAGGAGTGGGGCCTGCTGCGCTCGATCGACGGGCGCATCACCGGTGTGCACAGCCGCGCCGATGCCGCCCCGCTCAAACGCAGCGGCTTCGATGCCCAATGGTCGGCCTTCGAGGGCCTTGAACACTACAGCGATTGGCAGTTCGTCGCCGAGCAAGCTTTTGCCGAAGGTGGCAACGGCGAGCGTCGGCCCAGCGCCCAGGGAGATGCGCCATGAACCGCAGAACGTTCGTCCTGGCCTTGTGCCTGCTGCTCAACCACGGCGCGGCCAATGCCGGCCCCGAGGACGAGATGATGGGCTTTATCGTCGACAACACCATCTCGCACATCGGCCACGACTTCTACAACGCCTTCACCGAGCGCCTGCGCGCCACCAGCCGCCTGGACTTCAACCTGGTGGTGCGCGAACGCCCGGACGCCCGCTGGGGCAGCCTGGTGACAGTGGAGTTTGAAAGCGACGTGCTGTACCGGCGCTTCCTGCCCCCGAACACCACCCAACTTACCGATGAGGCCGTCGCGGCCGCCGACCTGGTCAAGCAGCAGATCATCCAACGCAAGTTGCAACGCCTGCTGCAGGACACCACCGATCTGGAGAGGGACGAGCTATGAGCAAGCACATTCCACAGCAGCTTCTACGTGGCCTCGCCGCCAGCCTGCTGGCAGGTGTCCTGGCCAGCCAGGCGCAGGCCACCGAGCTGGTCTACACCCCGGTCAACCCAGCGTTCGGTGGCAACCCGTTGAATGGCACCTGGCTGCTCAACAACGCCCAGGCGCAGAACGACTATGACGACCCGGACCTCAAGGATCGCACCTCGTTCGCCGGCACCTCGGCCCTGGAGCGGTTCACCAACCAACTGGAGTCGCGGATGCTCTCGCAGTTGCTCGACAACATCAGCAACGGCAACACCGGCAGCATGTCCACCGACACCTTCCTCATCGACGTCATCGACGATTCCGGGGCCTTGAGCATCAAGGTCACCGATCGGGCGACCGGTGAAGTTTCGATCATCGAGGTCAGCGGCCTGAACCCCTGAGAGGGACGGGACTAGCATTTAGGGGAGAACGACCATGAAACGTCTGCTGAGCACACTGCTGATCCTCGCCACCTTGCAAGGCTGCGGCCTGCGCGAACCGATGCCCGCCGAACAGGACACCGATTCGCCCACCCTGACCCCGCGCGCCTCGACCTACTACGACCTGATCAACATGCCCCGGCCCAAGGGCCGGCTGATGGCGGTGGTCTATGGCTTTCGCGACCAGACCGGGCAATACAAACCGACTCCGGCCAGCTCTTTCTCCACCAGCGTCACCCAGGGCGCGGCCAGCATGCTGATGGACGCCCTGAGCGCCAGTGGCTGGTTCGTGGTGCTGGAGCGCGAAGGCCTGCAAAACCTGTTGACCGAGCGCAAGATCATCCGCGCCTCGCAGAAAAAACCAGACGTTGCGCCCAACATCCAGAGCGAACTGCCACCGCTGCAGGCCGCCAACCTGATGCTCGAAGGCGGCATCATCGCCTACGACACCAACGTGCGCAGCGGCGGCGAGGGGGCGCGCTACCTGGGTATCGACATCTCCCGTGAGTACCGGGTCGACCAGGTCACGGTCAACCTGCGTGCGGTCGACGTGCGCACCGGCCAGGTGCTGGCCAACGTCATGACCAGCAAGACCATCTACTCGGTTGGCCGCAGCGCCGGGGTGTTCAAGTTCATCGAGTTCAAGAAGTTGCTCGAAGCCGAGGTCGGTTACACCACCAACGAGCCGGCCCAACTGTGTGTGCTCTCGGCGATCGAGGCGGCGGTGGGGCATTTGCTGGCCCAGGGTATCGAGCGGCGGCTGTGGCAGGTCGAAGGCAGCGGCGACAAAGCGACGGTGGACAAATACCTGAGCCAGTACCAGGAGCAATGAGGTGGCAAGCCCGCCCCCACGTGAGCAAAGCCCAATACCGACTGGCGTGGGAGCGGGCTTGCCCCGCGATGAGGCCCGAACTGATACAGCAAAGGAACAAGTCATCACCTGCAGACTCCATAGAAAGCAGCCAGACTGTGCAAACGACTTTTTTGGAAGTACCCGCCATGCTCACCAGCCTGCTGATCTTCCTGCTGACCCTCACCGCCATGGAAGCGGTGGCCTACCTCGCCCACAAGTACATCATGCATGGCTTCGGCTGGGCCTGGCATCGCTCGCACCATGAGCCGCGCCAAGGCTGGTTCGAAAAGAACGATCTGTACGCGCTGGTGTTCGCCAGCCTGGCCATCGTGCTGATCGCCCTGGGCAACCTCGGCTGGTATCCGCTGCAATGGATCGGCGCTGGCATGACGGCCTATGGCGCCTTGTACTTCATCGCCCACGATGGCCTGGTGCATCACCGCTGGCCGCTGCGCCTGGTGCCACGCCGGGGCTACCTCAAGCGCTTGTACCAGGCGCACCTGATGCACCATGCGGTGCAGGGCAGACAAGGCTGCGTATCGTTTGGTTTTCTCTACGCGCCGCCTATCGACCGTCTGCGGGCACAGTTGCGGGCGCGTCATGGCGGGCCGCTGCGGGCGTCGAGTGAGGCCGCGCCCACAGCCCAGGGTCGCGTGCTGGGTAACGACGCAGGCGGCAACTGAGGGCGCGCCACAGGCCGCCAGCGACAGCGCGCAGTTTCTCCCATTTCGAAGTCGACAGCCGGCCATCCCAGGCATCGGCACCTGCCTTGCGCACCTTTAGCCCTATCTGTCGATACACCAGCGCCGCCGTCGCCACTGCCCACGCCGAGCGCCAGGGCAGTGCCGGTAACCCGGCCTGGGCACTGAGGTAGTAAGGCTCGGCGTGATCGACCAGGCGTTGCGCCAGTTGCGCCAACCTGCGGCGATAGCGCTTATCGGTCAGCCTGTCGCCAGGGATGGCGAGCTCCTCCAGCCACTGCTCAGGCAGGTAGCAGCGCCCGACCTGGGCATCGGCGACGATGTCGCGGGCGATGTTGGTCAATTGCATGGCCAGGCCCAAGTCGCAGGCGCGGTCGAGCACTGCCGGGTCACGCACGCCCATCACCCGCGCCATCATCAGGCCCACCACCCCGGCTACGTGGTAGCAGTAGCCCAATGTCTCGTCCAGGCTGCGGTAATGCTCGCCGGCAACGTCCTGGGCGAAGCCGGCCAGCAGGTCGAATGCCTCCTGGCGCGGGATGCCATGTTGCCTGGCAACTTCACGCAAGGCGGCGAATGCCGGCTGCTCAATCGGGGCACCGCGACAGGCGGCGTCGGTCTGCACTTGCAGCTCCAGCAGGCATTGCAGGGCCAGCGCTGGAGCTTGCACGCTAGCCTCGTGGCCGGCCTGTTGGCCGTCGATGACATCGTCGCAGTGCCGACACCAGGCGTATAGCAGCATCGCACTGCGGCGGGTGTTGCCGTCGAACAAGCGCGCGGCGGCGGCGAAACTCTTTGAGCCGACGGCGATACTGCGTTCGGCGTGGGCGAGTAAGGGGTCGTGGCTCATCGGTGCAGATCCTCAAGCATCAGCCCAGCGGTGGCCTTGGCCGAGGCAATCACCCCAGGCACGCCCGCGCCAGGGTGGGTGCCGGCACCCACCAGATACAAGTTGCTCAACTGCGCATCGCGATTATGCGGGCGGAACCAGGCACTCTGGGTGAGGATCGGCTCCAGGGAAAACGCCGAGCCCACGTGCGCATTGAGCTGGTCACGAAAATCCAGCGGGCTGAAGGTGCGGCAGGTCACCAGTGACTCGCGCAGCCCCGGCATGTAGTAGCGCTGCAGATAGGCCAGGATCCGATCACGGTAGCGCGGGCCCTCCCGCTCCCAGTCGACCGGCGCGTTGCCCAGGTGTGGCACCGGTGCCAGCACGTAGTGACTGGAGCAACCCGGCGGCGCCAGGCTGGGGTCGGTGGCGCAGGGGCTATGCAGGTAGAGCGAAAAGTCCTCGGCCAGCCCCGGCCCGCTGAAAATTTCATCGATCAGCGCCTGATAGCGCGGCCCGAAGCACACGGTGTGATGGCGCAGCTGTGGCTGCGGACGGTTCAGGCCAAAGTGCACGACAAACAGCGAGTTGCTAAAGCGTTTGCCCTTGAGCCGTCGGCCCTCCTGCTGACCACGCGGATGCGCGCCGAGCAGCTCGGCGTAGGTGTGTACCACATCGGCATTGGAGGCCACGGCATCAGCCTGCCAGTGTCGACCATCGTGGCTGCGGGCACCGGTGAGGCGGCCAGCTTGGACGTCGAAAGCGGCGACGTCGGCATTCAACTCCAAGGTGCCGCCCAGGTCTTGGAACAGTTTCACCAGCCCCTGCACCAGGGCGCCGGTGCCACCGCGTGCAAACCACACCCCCCACTGCCGCTCCAGGGCATGGATCAGGCTGTAGATCGAAGAGGTAGCGAACGGGTTGCCGCCCACCAGCAGGGCATGGAACGACAAGGCCTGACGCAGCCTGTCGTTACCCACGAAGCGGGCCACCATGGCATACACGCTGCGCCAAGCCTGTAACCGCGCCAGCTGTGGACCGGCCTGCAGCATGTCGCGAAATGACAGGAACGGCACCGCCCCGAGCTTGACATAGCCCTCGTCGAGCACCGCCTTGGAGTAGGCCAGAAAGCGCCGGTAGCCAGCCACGTCAGCGGCATCCAAGGCATGGATCTGGCGCTCCAGTTCATCCTGGTCGTTGCCATAGTCAAAGCAGGTGCCATCTTCCCAGCACAGCCGATAGAACGGGCTGACGGGCAGTAGCTCGACATAATCGGCCATCGGCTTGCCGGCCAGGGTGAACAGCGCCTGGATCGCCGTGGGGTCGGTGATCACCGTGGGCCCGGCATCGAAAGTGAAACCCTGGTCGCGGTAGACGTAGGCGCGGCCACCGGGTTGGTCACGCTTTTCCAGCAGCGTCGTATTGACCCCGGCGGCTTGCAGGCGAATGGCCAGGGCCAGGCCGCCCAGGCCTGCGCCGATAACCAGTGCTGTTTTCGCTTGGCTCATTGTGGCTCCTCGAAGTGCCGGGGTGAGTGGCGCAGTGCCGCGCGCAGGGCTTGCCCGACCGGCACCGGCGGCTTGCCCGAGAGCAGCCGCAGGCGGTCGCGCCAGGTGCTTTGTCCAGCATAGAAACGGGCGATCAGCGCCTCTGGAAGCTGATAGAAACGCTGCAACACCTGCCAGCGCTGTTCAGGCCGACCGGCTAGGAACAGCATGCGATTGAGCAGGCGGTAGAAGCCTTGGTCATGCCAGCGATCACTCAGGTAGTGCTTGAGGTTGTGCGTCAGCTGGGCGGCCTCATCGAGCGGTTGGGTCGCTAACCAGTCTGCCAGGCGCACCGCTTCGGGCAGCGAATAACCGGTGGTGCAATGAAACAGCCCGGCACGCAGCCCCGACAGCGGTTGATTGCTTTGCTCGGCCCACCAGCGGGGGAAGTCGCCGGCCAGGGTAATCGGCAGCACGCCCTGTTCTTCGCGCAGCACTTGCGCTACTGCCCAGCCGTGTGCCTGCAGGTAATCGGCAATGTTGGCCCGTAGCAGCTCGGGCGCGGGCGGGTCACGCTCGACGTAGTGAGTATCTTCAACCAACAGGGTGTCGGCAGTGAACGGCAGGACATAGACGAATCGATAGCCCGCGCCCTGGGCCACGCGCGCATCCATCACTATCGGTGCCAGCAGGCCATGTGGCTGGCGTAGGCGCAGCACCTGGCCGAGAAATGCCTGCCGGGCCAAGATTCGCTGGCTGCTGGGCTGCGCGCCGCGACCGTCGATGACAATCCGCGCCTGCAATTGCTCGCCAGTGTCCAGGCGCACCTGGCTGGGCCCCAACGCCTGGATCTGGCAGCCGGTACGCAGGGCCGGCCCGAGCACTGGCGTGATGATCTGGGCAAAGCGCTCGCTGGTGATGCTCGCATAGCCGCTTTGCAGCCTGCGGGACAGCTGTGGAAAGTGCACGTGATAGGCCGGCCAGCGCTTGACCACTAGCGGCTGCAGCCACTGTTGTTGCTGGTGGTCGAGGTCGTGCTGGTGAAACGACCAGGTATGGTTGCCGCCAAGGCTGTCTTGCTGTTCCAGGCACACTACATCCAGCTCGGGTCGCAGCTGACGCAGGCGCCAGGCGATCAGGCCATTGGCCAGGCCGCCGCCAGCCAGGATCAGGTCATGGCTCATAAAGGTGCCTGCGCCAATACAGGTTGCCCGGTACGCACGGCCGTCTCGATGATATCGGCAGCCAAGTCAACGCCGCCGGCCTGGGCCAGCTCGGCTTGCAGCGGCGCCAGGCCGGGCATCGGCTGCTCCAGCAGATGCGCCAAGGCTGCGGCAATCGCGCTGACCCCGGCCCGCCGTGACAGCGCCAGGCCCAAGTGGTGATAAACCACGCGCGCCGCCACCCCAGGTTGATCGAAGGCGATCGGTAATACCAGCAGCGGCGTCCCCGCGCCCAGCGCATCCATCACCGTGTTCAGCCCGCCATGACTGATCACCACGTCGGCGCGGCGCACCGCCCACTGCTGCGGGGCAAAATCAGTGACCACCGCAGCACCCATTTGCAGCAAGCGCGCCTGTTGCGGCACATCGAGCCCGCCACAATGGGCGATCAGCAGTTGCACATCGAGCAGGCGACAGGCTCGGGCAATGCGCGCGAACAGGCCGAAGCGGTGACCTTGCAAGGTGCCCAAGCTGGCAAACACCACGGGTTTGCGCGGATCGAGCGGCCAAGCGCCAGGCGCCTGTGGTTCGCTGTTGCGCAATGGGCCGACGGCATGAAAATGCGCGGGCAAGGTCTGGCGCGGAAAGTCGAAGCCGGCCAGGGTCTGGCTGATCTGCGCCAAGGGCGAGAGGTAATCTTGCAAGCCCCCGCGCGTGGGCAAGCCGAGGCGCTGTGCGGCAGTTTCCAGCACTTGGGTCAATGGCCGCATCAGCCAGTCATGCACATCGGTGCTGCCCTGATACAGCCGTTGGCTGCGTGGGTCGTGGGCGTACTTGAACGGCATGACCGGCAACGGCACCCCCTCTTCACGATTGATGGGCAAGGCGCAGGCAATCGATACCATGGGCAAGTGCAGCGCCTCGGCGACCAAAGCGCCGGCCGGCTCCATCTGGTCACTGAGCACCGCGTCAATGCGCTGCTGTTGCAGCGCCGCGGGTAACTGCGCGCAGAGCAGGGCGCTGGTCTCTGCCAACTGGCGGATCAGCCGGCGAAGACGCCAGGGGTTGCTGGGATTGGCGGCCAGCTGGAGCGCCTGATCGAGGCTACCGGCAGGCCGCTCGTCCAGGCCTACCGGGCAAAAGGCGATGCGCGCATCGTCGAGCCAGCGCTGGCTGTCGCACTGATGAAAAAACGTCACCTGGTGGCCGCGCTGCAGCAACGTCCCGGCCAGCGCTTGCAGCGCTTTGAAATGGCTAGGGTAGGGCGGCGCTACCACCGCGAAATGGCTCATGGCAGGTCCAGCTGGTTGTCCAGCAGCCGCGCCCGACGCAGCTCGAGCAGATTGCGCGATCCGGTACAGAAACAGGCAATGCGCAACTGGCGCAGGACAATATCGAAATGCTCCACCACCGCGTCGCTGGACTGGGTGGCAGCCTGCAACACCCCAGCCGCCTGTCCGACCAGATCGGCGCCCAGGCGAATTGCCTTGGCTGCATCGATGCCATCACCAATGCCCCCAGAGGCGATCAGCGGCAGATTTGGCAAGGCTCGGCGTACAGCTAGCAGGCACTGCGCCGTGGGGATGCCCCAATCGGCGAAGGCCATCGCCACGGCGCGATCGGCCTCGGTTTGCGCCCGGCGCGCCTCGACCGCAGCCCAGCTGGTGCCGCCTGCGCCGGCCACATCGATCATGCGCACCCCGGCTTCGACCAGCGCGCGGGCCACCGTCGGCGAGATTCCGGCGCCGACTTCCTTGACGATCACCGGCACCGGCAGCTCGCCAGTCAGCGCCGCGATCCGTGCCAGCACCCCGCGCCAGTCGCGATCACCCTCTGGCTGCACCGCCTCCTGTAACGGATTGAGGTGGATGATCAGCGCGTCCGCTTGCAGGCTGTCGACGGCCCGGCGCGCCAGGTCCAGGCCATCTGCCTCACTCAACTGGGCGGCGCCCAGGTTGGCCAGCAACGGGATATCCGGCGCCAAGCGGCGCAGCTCGCCGGTCAGCCCTTGGTCATGGCCGCTACGCAAACTGACCCGTTGTGAACCGACCCCCATGGCGATGCCCAGTGCTTGCGCGGCCTCGGCCAGATGCTGGTTGATGAAGCGGGCGCGCTCGGCACCGCCGGTCATCGAGCTGATCAGCAATGGCGCGCGCAGGGCGATGCCCAGCAGCGAGCTGCTTAGGTCGATTTCGTCCAGGGCCAGTTCAGGCAGGGCGCAGTGCTCGAAGCGGATCGCCGACCAGCCTGGATCCTGGCGTAACTGCGCCGGATCAGGCGCCAGCACGATGTCCAGGTGGTCGTCCTTGCGTTGACTGAGGAAGCTTTTCTTCATGCCGGCTCCGGTGCCTGGGAATCATTGAAGGGCAAGCGGGGTCATTGCTTAACGTTAAGTTGTACAACGTTAGCCGCTTTGTACAGCTAAGCTCAAAAAACGCTATAGCGTCAGGCCACGACTGCTGACAGTCGTTCCATTTCACCTGCGGCCCTGGTGCCGCGCTGAGCAGAAGAGGCAAGGATGACGACCATCGCACCACCGCTCCCGGCCGCCGACACCGGCCTCACTGAGCATATCGCCGCCTTGCAGCATGCGCTGCAGACCCGGCTGGATGAGCTGCTGCCGGCAGGCCAGGAACGAGACCTGCTGGCTGCGGCCATGCGCGCAAGCACCTTGGCACCGGGCAAGCGCCTGCGACCGCTGATGCTCCTGCTCAGTGCCGATGGCCTGGGGGCATGCCCACGCGCGGCACTGGAACTGGGCTGTGCGGTGGAAATGGTGCATGCCGCATCGTTGGTGCTGGATGACCTGCCGTGCATGGACGACGCAGCGCTCAGACGAGGCCGGCCTACGCTGCACCTGGCCTTTGGCGAAGACGTGGCGATCCTTGCCGCCATCGCCTTGCTCTCGCGCGCGTTCGGCCTGGTCGCAGGGATCGAAACCCTGCCGGCGGCGACGCGTACTCGCCTGGTGTCGATCCTCGCCGAAGCGATTGGTGCGCAAGGCTTGGTCAAAGGCCAGTTGCAGGATTTGCGCGAAGGCAGCCAGCCACGTAGCGCGCAGCAGATCGCCGAGACCAACCGGCTGAAGACCGGGGTGCTGTTTGCGGCGATCATGCAGATGGCGTGTGAGATTGCTGACTCACCGCAAGCGGTGCGTGAGGCCTTGCTGCATTTTGCCGGTGAGCTGGGGCAGGCGTTTCAGCTGTATGACGACCTGCGCGATCACGACCCTGGCACTGGCAAGGATCAGGGCAAGGATGCGGGTAAATCGACCCTGGTCGCCGTGTGCGGCGAGACCGCGACCCGCGAGCGTTTGTTGGCGCATTTGCACTGTGCCGAGCGGTGCCTTGAACAGGCGTTCATGGGCGAGCAGGCCTTGGCCAGCCTGGTGCGGCGGGTGTTTGGTTGTGTTGAAACAGGACGAACTTGAGGGGCTGCACCCGCGAAGGGCACACAAGCCCTACAGGCGCTTTATGCTGTTCACTCGAGATGTTGGGGCCGCTTTGCGGCCCCACTATCAAAACGTATAGGCAATCCCCGCCTGCACCGTGCGCGGCGCACCCGGGTAGACGTAGGTGTTGAACGCCCCTTCGTCATAGCCCTTGTTGAACAGGTTCTTCACATCCAGGTTCAGCCGCACATGCTCATTGAGCTGGTAGAAGCTCAGCAGGTCGACCACGCTGTACTGCGCCATGGTGTAAGTCTGCGCCTGGGTCTGGCCGGCGCGATCATCGACGTATTTGACCCCCACGCCCAAGCCCAGGCCTTTGGCCAGACCATCCTGGAACTCATAGGTATTGAGCAGGCTGAAGCTGTTGCGCGGAATGTTGGCCAGGCGGGTGCCGGAGGGCAGGCTGGTGTCCTTGGTGACCTCGGCATCGACATAGGCATAACCGCCAATCACCCGCCACTCAGGGGTGAGGTTGCCGGCGACATTGATGTCCAGGCCACGGCTGCGGACTTCGCCTGCGGCAACCTTGTAGGCATCATCCTGCGGGTCGTTGGCCAGCACGTTCTGTTTGACGATGTGGTACACCGCCGCATCGATGCTCAGTTGTTGGTCAAGGGCCTGCCACTTGACGCCCAACTCATACGACTTGCCTTTCTCCGGGTCGAAACCATCACCCTGGCGGCTGGCACCGCTGTTGGGCTTGAACGAGCGTGCGGTGTTGGCGTACACGGCAAGGCTGTCGGTCAGGTCATAGATCACGCCAAAACGCGGCGTCACTGCGTTGTCTGCCGCTTGCCAGCCCTGGGTGTTGGGCAGGTAGTTGTCGTAGTCGTGCTCGAAACGCTCCAGACGCACCCCGGCCAACAGCTTCAGGCGCTCGGTTAGCGCTACCTGGTCCTGGATGAACGCAGCCCAGGTCTTGAGGTGCTCCTGATCATGGGTGGTGGTGCGGCTCAGTGCCGGGCGGGGCTGCCCCAATACCGGGTCGAACAGGTCGATGGGGTAGGCACCGGCACCTGCGGCCGAGCGTTGGATGATCGACTGGTAGTGGTAATCCTCGTACTCGATGCCGGTCAGCAGGGTGTGGGCAAAACCTGCGGTGTCGAAATGGCCGGTGAGGTTGAGCTGGTAATCGCGGTCACTCCATTGCAGTTTGCGGTAGTTGAAGTTGCGCCCCAGGGTGCGCCCATCGGCCTGCAAGGCATTGGCTTCGACGGCATTGCCTTCGAGGGTGCCGTCCAGCCACTGCATGCCGCCGGCCAGGGTCCAGTTGTCGTTGAGCAGATGCTCGAAACGGAGCTGGGCCATGTTGTTGTCGTTGTGCAGCAGGTTGTCGCTGCCTGTCTCCCAGATGTTGGTATCACGCGAGGCGCTGCCGCGCTGGGTCGGATAGCGGGTCAGCCCGCGGTCGAGCGGGTGGTTGTTGCGCATGAAATCGCCCTCGAAGACGATCTTGGTGCTATCGCTGACTTGCCAGCTCAGCACCGGTGCAACGTCATAGCGTTCGCTGTCGACATCATCACGGAAACTTTCACCGCCCTCGCCAAGCACGTTGAGCCGGTAGGCCAGGCGGCCGTCCTCGCTCAGTGGCCCGCTGGCATCGAGGGTGGCGCGCTGCATGCCTTGGTCGTCGACCTGGCTGCCCAGGGTCACCCTGGGTTCGGCCAATGGTTGCTTGCTGACCACGTTGAAGGTGCCGCCAGGGTCGCCGCGACCGTACAGGCTGGTGGCCGGACCACGGATCACTTCCAGCCGTTCGACGGTATTGGCATCGGGCGCGTTCGGGTAGCCGCGGTTGATCGGGAAGCCGTTGCGGTAGTACTCACCGGTGGTGAAGCCGCGCACGGTCACGGTGGTCAGGCCCTGGCCACCGAAATTGTTTGCCCGACCGACGCCGCCGGCGTAGTCCAGGGCATCCTGCAAGCGGGTGGCTGCGGTGTCTTCAAGGACATCGCGGGGCACCACGCTGATCGACTGCGGCGTCTCATGCAGCGCGGTGTCGGTGCGCGTCGCACTCGCCGAGCGCGTGGCCCGGTAGCCAACCACCGGCCCATCGGCACGTTCGCGCTCGCTGGCCGCATCGATATTGACCGCTTGCAGCTCAACCGGCTGGGCGGCTGCCGATTCAGCCAGGACCGCTGGGGAAACTGCATTGAGAAGGCAGAGTGAAACGAACGCACGACGCATGGACGATACGATCCTTGGGGGTGGGAGAGGGCCCGGATCATATCTGGTAGCAATTATCATTTACAGTGGTATTTGGTGTACCGTCGTACCAAATTCCACGTCCGGTCACATAGCGAATATCACATGAGACAAAATGGGCTCAATGCAGCCGCACAGGCCCCTGGACGATGTGTCCAGGGGCCTGTGCGGCTGCTTGTGCAGGCTTGGGTTGTGCTTGGTGGTGCTGGGGCTCGCCTCGCGATGAGGTCCGCGCTGCCAGCGCAGCAATCAGTGCGGCGCGCGCACGATGGTCTTGAGCAGGTCTTCCGGGCTGATATGCCCAACCACCTGTGCCACACCACTACCTGGGGTCGGCAGATCGATGATGTGCGACTTCATCTTGCCCACTACATGCATCTCGCAGGGCTTGCAGTCGAACTTCAGGGTCAGCACTTCATCGCCCTGAATCAGCTGCATCGGTGCTACCTTGGTCCGCACGCCAGTCACGCCCTTGGCCTGCTTGGGGCACAAGTTGAAGGAGAAGCGCAGGCAGTGCTTGGTGATCATCACCGGTACTTCGCCGTGTTCCTCGTGGGCCTCGTACGCCGCGTCGATCAACTGCACGCCATGGCGATGGTAGAAGTCGCGGGCCTTCTGGTTGTAGACGTTGGCCAAGAACGACAGGTGCGACTCCGGATACACCGGCGGCGGAGTGGTCTCGGCTTTACGCCCGCCACGAGGGTGAGCCTTGACCCGTGCTGCGGTCAGCGCCTCGATCGCCTCGCGGCGCAGGGCTTTGAGCTGTGAGTTGGGAATGAAGAACGCCTGCGGCGCATCCAGCTCGATGGCAGTGGCGTGGTACTGAGTGGTACCCAGCTGGCCGAGCAGGTCATGCAATTGCTCTAGTGCCTGCTGCGGCTTGTTGGCCTCGCCAAACGGGCCATCCAGGGCAACGCTGACGCTGACGCCTTCCTCACTGGTCGCGTTCAACTCCAGGCGCGCTTGGCGCAGCTGTGCTTTCCACGCCACGCCCACGCGGCGCTCAGCGGAGGTGCGTTGCAGCGCCAGCTGCCAGTTGTGATCGAGGTTGCGCGACAGCGGGTGATTCGGGCGCAGGCGGTGCATACCGTCAGGCATCTCGTTGGGCTCGACGCGGTAGCGGTAACGCTTCTGGCCATCTTCCTCGAACTCGCCCTTGGGCTCGGCGATGTTGGCGCGGAAGCCCACCACTTCGCGCTTGACCAGCACATTAAGGCCATCGCCATTGCTCAGCGGCACTTCAGTGACCACTTGCAGGTCGCGCTTGCCGACCTTTTCCACCACGCCCACGTGCAGGCCGGTGAAGGTAGGCGAGTCGAAGGCACCGATATCGATCTTGCGGTCGCTGACGAAATAGTCGGTGCTGCCGCGGTGGAAGGTCTTGTCCGGATCGGGCAGGAAGAAGTGCTCGGTGCGGCCGCTGGAGGCGCGGGCCAGGGCCGGGCGGTCTTCCAGGATCGCATCGAGCTCCTTGCGGTAGTGAGCGGTGATGTTCTTGACGTAGGCCATGTCCTTGTAGCGGCCCTCGATCTTGAACGAGCGCACGCCCGCGTCGACCAGGTCGCGCAGGTTGGCGGTCTGGTTGTTGTCCTTCATCGACAGCAGGTGCTTCTCGAACGCCACTACCCGGCCCTGATCATCCTTGAGGGTGTAGGGCAGGCGGCAGGCTTGCGAGCAATCGCCACGGTTGGCGCTGCGCCCGGTCTGGGCGTGAGAGATGTTGCACTGGCCGGAGAAGGCCACGCACAGGGCGCCATGGATGAAGAACTCGATGGCTGCATCGGTTTCGCTGGCGATGGTGCGGATTTCTTGCAGGTTCAGCTCACGGGCCAGAACCAGCTGGGAGAAACCAGCCTGGTCGAGAAACTTGGCCCGCGCCAGGGTGCGGATGTCGGTCTGGGTGCTGGCGTGCAGCTCGATCGGCGGGATGTCCAGCTCCATCACCCCCAGATCCTGGACGATCAGCGCATCGACTCCGGCGTCGTACAGCTGATGGATCAGCTTGCGCGCAGGTTCCAGTTCGTTGTCGTGAAGGATGGTGTTGATGGTAGTGAACACCCGCGCATGGTAACGCCGGGCGAACTCCACCAGCTCGGCGATCTCGCCGACTTCGTTGCAGGCATTGTGGCGCGCGCCGAAGCTAGGGCCGCCGATGTAGATGGCATCAGCGCCGTGCAGGATGGCCTCGCGGGCAATCGCCACGTCGCGGGCAGGGCTGAGCAGTTCCAGGTGATTCTTTGGCAGGGACATGTCGTTATATTTTCGGGCTGTCACGGTTTAGGCGCGCATTGTAGCGGTGAAATGGCTTGGCGGCACCACTGGTTCTCCTTGAGCGATCCGGCCATGGAAGAAGCGCTCTACGAAATCGTTCCCATGCGCCAATTTGCACGCCTGACGCTGAGCGCGCCGATCCCCGAAGACACCGCAATCATAAACTTCTGCGATCCTTGCGGTCATCAACGGTTATTTGTAGGAGAAGGGCCCGTCTTTGCGTAATGCATCCTCTTGCTGGAGGGTAAAGGATGCAGCATGACTTTCTCAGATTGAAAACTAGCATTTTTGACAGGTGAAAGAATTTCGGTCTAGTCGCATCCTGTGCAAGCGAGCCACTGAGGGAAGGTTACATTTGGGCAGATTTTAACGGCTCATCTACCTTTGCGCTTATACGGACAAGGAGTTAGGTATGACCCGATTTTCGGATTGTCTTGTTGATGGCTATAATAAAAGAATTATCGATAAGTCAGGCCTTGCTAGAGGAACCCAGATACGAGTAAACGGCGACAAATGCTGGTTTCTCGCGGCATACGAGACGCACATTGAAGTTTTGTACCGTGATGAGTTCTTGGAGTCAGCGGCACAGAAATTTCCCGTTATCCATCGCTACGATAATTCGGAAGGTGGATTCAACTGCATTAATACCTTGAGTGGCGTCAATAGTGAGAAGGTAACTCGACGCAGTCAGGATGAGTCAAAGTATCGAGCACTGGAGCAGCAATTTGCACGTGATCTGAAGACTATGCTTTCATCTGGTGTTTCTCAGGTTTCACTTGATGATGCAACGCTCTTGTCTACCTCTTCACTGCCTGTTCTGATCGAACTCCATCCTGAATCCGTTCAATATTTTGTATCCTCGTTCGGTAGAGGTGCTGACACAGATACCTATGGTCTGCTTTGCTACTTGGATCTTGTTGAGCCGGATCCATCGTCCGAGGCAAGCCTCATCATTTCAACGGATGCCGCGCTTGAGCAACTACGCG
This sequence comes from Pseudomonas sp. NPDC088890, assembly GCF_044900155.1. NCBI lineage: Bacteria > Pseudomonadati > Pseudomonadota > Gammaproteobacteria > Pseudomonadales > Pseudomonadaceae > Pseudomonas > Pseudomonas sp. NPDC088890. The sequence goes on from NZ_JBJDNG010000009.1 coordinate 101,943, forward strand.
ATGAACTTGCGTCGGAATACTCGTTTGTAGACCATTTTGCAAATACAACGTTTGACACGCCGAATCAAGTGGGTATGCAGCACGTCCTTGCAGTCTACTCACTTTCGGGCGTCGCCAAGCTCGCACCCCTGATGGAGACGTTACGCACCCAGTCATCTGTCACCCAGGCGCTGCTAGCCGAAGGTGGAACCGAGGTTAAGGCTGACCAATGGTCGTCACTTACCGAAACATCGGGGCCGGTGCTGATCAAACTTCGTACCCCCGATGGCGTGTGCGAGGGCTATTACGGTGTGTTTGGGATTATCAGTTGCGTTGATGAAGGGTGGGCACTGAAGGTAACGTGCGATGCGCAACACCAAGCACTTTACGATGCTGCGAAAAAAGAATTGACCCTCCTTTCTCACTATACGCCTCTTACTGCTGGGATGGTTCAGTGGGATAATGTCAGTGCTATTTACGCGCTTTCTGAAATTGGGCTTGTGAAACAGGCACTCACACCGACCTTCGTGCAAGCCCGCAGTGTTTTCCCATGGTGGGTCGACACCGGAAGTTCAGTGGACAACGATGTGCTGCCTCGGATGAGCGGGTTCGAATCGGCCAGCCTCGGTGCGGGGCACCATACGTGGCTAAGCCCAGGCTACTTGCTGGCCGACCGCGATCTGGCGGTGGGTGAGCGCGTGCAAGCCTGGGTCATCAGCGAGCGCGATGGGCGCATCGTCAAGACTGTTGCCTTGACTGCAAGCAACAGCAATAAAAGCAAGGCAGATTGGCCTCACGCTTTCTTGTCAGCCATCAACGCGGCTCCCGCTGCAGACGACGCCAAGTGGATGTGTGCGGGCTTCCTGAATGCCAGCGGCGAGCTAGCCGTGGGCAAGGCGGGTAGCCCGACAACGGCGGCATTCGATGCGCTAGCGGCTGCGGGTAAAACCGAGCTCAATCGGCTGTGGTATTACGCCGAGGATTGTCGGCTATTCAGCAATGCCCCGTTCGAGGCCAATCAGGTGATTGCCGGGTGGGTGCCTGACATCCCGCCACCTGAGGGCGAGCGGCTTTCACTACAAGTACGCGACAGGACTACGCAGTATCTGTATGAAACCTACCTGTTCTGCCCCGAGGCCACGGATGAAGCGTCAAGCACATCAACTGCTCAGCAGTTTTGCGAGTTCATCAATACCCGCCGCCAGGCGGCTGACAAACAATATGGCATGGTGCGCGCCGGTGTATTGGGGAGTGATAAGGTTAGTGTTTCACCCGGCAAAAGTGACAACGCCTTATGGATCGCGCAACATTCCAACTTGTCTGTAGAGCTCGACTCGCTGGCCTGGCAAAAGTACCGCGATGTGGGGGGCTTCACCCCAACGGTCGGAGCTACCCTTAAGTTTCTGCTGTATGACCGTTATTCGGGTGCGCAGCTACCGGGCTCACCTTTTAGTTACACCGTCGAGCATGCCGATGCTACGCAGTGCCTGGCAGCGCTGGCTGCCGCGCTCAAGGCTTCAGAATTGGGCAACTACCTGCAACTGGGCAGCGCCAGATCGCCGGAGGTAACACCGGCCAGCGTAGACAAATACGCGCTCTGGGTCATGCCGTTGCCCACCCGTATCATTGTGGTGGGCGTGCCTGGCCTAGCCGACAATTATGAAAAGGCACTGATAACGCCCGAGGGTAAAGCGCTTACGCTGGGAGCATTGTATGAAGGCTACAAGGAAGGCCTAAGCCTGACCCTGAGTGATCGCTGGAATGGGCACGCCGTCGAGTCGTGGGAACTCAAGGTAGGTGCTGAAGCAGGCATGAATCTGCAGAAATGGGTGGGCGAACTTGGCACGCTATTAAATTTAGTGCGCACTACGTATATGCCTTTCTTTGGATGGGGTAAAGACAAGGCTGGGTTTGCACTGCCGGGTGAAGCAACGTCGGATCTGTCGGCATGGTCGCTGTGGCTACCCAAAGATGTGGAATTCGAACTGATTGCCCGGCGTTTGAATGTCGCGGCACCAAAAGAGGTTAACGCGCCGCCTCGGTTAAAGCCTCAGCTGGAGTTTTTGCGAGACAAATTGGTTTGCGAGGAAGCCCTGTATTACGGAGCGTCAGCTGGTACTTTGGCTGGCAGCAGTAAAGCTAAGTCGGTACACATCAAGCAGCTTGCCCAGTTTGGGGAGGAGGTGTTTTCTTCAAGCGATGGAGACGGTCTAAAAAGAAGTGTGAGGGGCACTGATTACGGATCTCATGATGAACGATTTCGGTACATGATGGACCGCCTAGATACCAAGGGGTTAAGGATTTCTGAGCTTCCAGGTATTGTTAAAGCCGATCCAAGAGAATCGCTGAGTTCGGGTAACTTTCCTGCGCTTGTAGCATCACGAGTAGCACGGCACAATCTCGTTTCTGCTGAGAAAGATAATTGGCAAATAGACTGGCCTTCTGAGTGTTGGGTCGAAACTGTATCCTGTGCGAGCGACTGTATAGTCCTTGCTGTGCAGTGCGGTAAAGAGTTTTTGGGCTTATCAAGTGCCATTACATCGATTCTGGAGTCTCGTGCCCATGTGGTGACGAAAAGATATCTTGCAGAGCTCGATGCTGATGTTAAAAAAACAGGGGCTCAGCTTTCGACGCGTTACGGGGACGCACTGGAGCACGCAAAAAAAGTTGCTGAGCTGCACGGTTTGTTGGATTTGGCAGGTAGCGGTTTCGTCAAGAAGTTTTCGGGGAGCTCAGTGCGGGTTGCAGTTCGCGCTTTCAAGGACGCCGGTTTTTTCATAGAGGATGCCGAAAGAATTATCGAGCAAGTTGCACATTATTTTGAAAGGCACTTTCCACGCCCTGGTAGCTATGAGGTTGATTCGTACAAAACGTGTTTGATTAGTGTGTTTAAAGAAAATTTGCGTAAATTTGGGGTTGCTTCTGAGGTTGTGGAGAAATTAGGCGTCGATCTTACTCATGAATTTTCTGGGGCGGGCGATGATTCTGGAAAAGTTTTCGCGGCAGCTGTGTCGGCGCTTAGACGTAATGTATTTTATGTTGATGACGCGCAGTTGGATGATTTTAAGTCTGTTCTTGTCTCTCCTCGTAGTGGCACATGCAAAGAACTACTACAACTGTGCTTGTCTGCTGATGCCATCGCCAAGGGTATCCGATTTGTATCGCACACATCGGATCTCTCACCCGCCATTCTCGACGCCGACCCACCCGTTCACCCGATCTACAGCCTCTATAATCGGACTGGGGGCGTAAGCTTGCACATCCCCGATGGTGTCGATATTCCATCTAGCTATGCACTCTGCAGCGCTAGTTACATCAGTCAATCCGGTATTACCTCCGCTGCACCTTCAGCGCTACTCATCGACCCCCCGCTCACTGGCAAAACTTTCATTCCCAAGGATTCGTTGTGTGCCGACTACGCGGGCACTGTCTGCTCCGAGATGTATGACGTCAGCGGCGCCAGCGAAAACGGTGTCGACCCCAAGACCGGCCTGTTCCACGCCCATTACCCGGTAGGTGTAATCCGTGGGCTCAGTGGCAAGGGCCCTGAACTTGACCTGACCCTGCACTACAGCGCCACGCGTGCCAATGAGAGTGCCCTGGGTGATGGCTGGGCGTTCCGCTTCAGTTCTTATGACAACCGCATGCACAGGCTTACCCTGAGCAATGGCCAAACCATTACGCTTACCGCTGACCATGTTGCCAAGGCCCAATCCACTAAAAAGTTGCCTATCAACGGCGTCACCCTGACCGGCGCCAAAGGCAGCCACGCTAACCTGACCGAACTGACCGTGATCTTCCCCTCCGGGCGCACCGAAACGTTGGCCAAGCCTGGCAAGCATGATGGCGTTGAGGCCAGTGAAAATTATAAAAATGCGTTCAGCAAAAAAATTCGCAAGCTCAAAGAGAACCTGGAGCAGTTGCTCAAAGAGCCAGGTGTAACAAGCGAACAAACAGAGCGCTACAACGAAAAGATCAAGCAGCTGGACAAACTCGACAAGGATATGAAGCGCAAGGCCTTGATCCTAGTTCCCAACAGCATCACCTCGCCCCAAGATGGCACGCTGACCTTGGCTTGGGAGGGCAAGAGTGGCCACGTGCAGCTGCTGTCCATCCACGATGGCAGTGCGAAACTGCTGAGCGCAGCGCACGACGCGCCGACCGCGACCGGTGAATACAGCAGCACCTTCACCGTCTGGCCAGACACCGATGAAGCCTATGACGTTTGCCTATTGATCAAAGACTGTCTGTTGGTCCGCCTTACCCGCCAGGGCAAAAACGCTACCGCGCCGGTACAGACCGTAGTGTTCGGCTACGAAGGCGAACCGGTCCTCGACCGCGTGCTGTGCTCTGTTGCCGAAGAGGACGGCTCACTGGAAGTCGTGAGCTATGGCCCTAGCTGGAGAGACTGGGACATCAATGACAGCCTTATCCCGCTGTCGCGGGTACTGCGTCACACCTTGGTACCCGGAGCAGGCCAGCAGTCAATCACTCACACCTGGAAGTGGAAGGGCGCCCTGAAGCAGGTGTTAAAAGAAGGCCAAACCTTTTCCGCCACGAGCATGCTCGATACCGGTACCAGCCAGCGTGGAGCCTCTACCCGTCGCACGTGGATTGTCAAAAATGGCGTGCTGGTGGAGTCCGAGGTGGTCGAGGAAGCCCCAGGTATCACCCGCAAAACAACAACCATGGCCTATCCGGATGCAATCACCAGTACAGACCCAGCAGTGATGTACCGCCTCGCCACCCAGCCGTTGAGCACGACGGTTACAACCGAAGATCTGCGCCCACCACACATCGCTGCCACAGCCTCCCCAAGCCCAGCCCAACCGTCCACACAGGAGAGCAACTGATGAGCCAGAGCACCGCAAACACGAGCACCTCGCCGGCACCGGCTACCCCTGTGACCGCGACGGAGTCTACCCATTTCACCTACGATCCAGACTCTGGGCTAGTGACACAAACCGTCACCGATGATGGCGCGACATCTCATTTTTGCTATTACCCCGTTACGGCAAGCCAGGCGAAGGCAGACCGCAGTGACAAGGTGCCCGCACTGACCACGTTGTTGGCCAAGTTCAAGCTGGAAGGTTCCGAAACGCTTTTGTCTTCCGAAATGGCCTTGGCATGCCCAACTATTGCGGACCCGACCTCACCGCCGCTGATGGCGCATTGCGGCTACATGAAGTTTCCAGACGGCAGCCTGTCAGACATTACCTTGACCTTGTTCGGCTATGCCCAGGCCAGCACTGACAGTAAAGGCGTGTTGGTACCAGATACGGTGCTCAACCTTGAAGGTGTTTCGGTAGACTTTACCACCACGCCATGGACCGTTACCAAAGCCACTGGCCGTGAAGGCATCACTGTCCGCCTGCAACAGATCAGCAAAAGCACTGCCGGCGATGATACCGTTACCGCGACTACTTCGACGCGCTGGTACAAGGACAATACTGCCCGTCAGACTCAAAAGCTTACAGAAACCACCACAGTCAATACCAGCGCAGGCACTTTACGGGCGAAAAGCGAGTCGCCATTGAAGGTCGGAGCCCTGAACATCACGTCCATCCTGTCGCAGCACATACGCTCGGCCCGCAGCGGTCGTGTGCTGCGCGAAACCCTCCAGGATGAACTGGGGCGGCCGACAACGATGGTGTATCACTCCTACGATGCGCGCGACCGTTTACTGTCCAGCATCCACTATGACTGGGACAGCGAACGCTTTGCGCAGGGCAGAGGCAACGGCATCGGCCAGGCCGGCACCTTTGAGCAATGGGCAGATCAGGGCAACGGCACCTGGGTCACGACCATTGGCCCCGATGGCCGCGCGGGCCGCACGTTGCTAGATGGCTTACAGCGCCCCGTGCGCAGGGAGCTGCAGCGGGTGATTAGCGATGATCAATCGGCCAACAACTTCGTCTGTGTAGAGCAAATTGCTTACGGCGCGGATGGCGAGCCGCTGCAGCGATGCACGTATGATTATTTGCCCGGTGGTCTTTGCGTGCGCAACGATGGCGTCGCTTTGTCGGGCCAGCTGCGAGACTGGTTCTGGGAAGTCCAGCAGCAGGCCACTACCGTTGATACCACAGGCAGCCAATCGCACAGTACCGAAACCCTGACTGGGACCGTGTTGAAGGGCCCGCTGCGCAGTCTGGTAGAAACCCAGTGCAACCACGCTGACGGCCAGGTAACCCTCACCCGCCAGCCCAAACGGTGGGACGCCATCGACCGCACCATGAAGGATCTGGGTTTGGTAACCAAGCAGCGGATCAATAGACGCGGCCAATGCGACCAAGTAACGGAAACCGTGGGTGGCGTCGACCGAAAGTGGGTGCGCGAGTATGACGAGCTGGGGCGGTGCACCAAATTGACTGCCCCCGACGGCACACACGTGCACTGGACCTACCAAGGCCTTAGCAACACGCCCACCGAGATCAGCCTTGAAGATGCCTCGGGCGAGAAAAAGGTGATCGGCCGGCAAGGCCTGCGCGGCGCAGGGAATCAGGGTGATGATGTTTTGTCGAGGACTGTAGGGGCGGTCGGCTCTAGCCGAACCTATACCTTCCAGGATAAGGGCCATCAGCGCCCAGACGGCACCCGGATATGGAGCGAGAGTAATGATGACGGCGCTACGGTGTCGTGGTACACCGAAAGAGCTTCAAGCGGTGTTGCCATACCGAAAACGCTAGTGGCGTCATTTAGTTACAACGAGATCACCCAGGCAATCACAGCCGAAAGGCCGCAAGTACAAGAAAACCTGCAAAGCCGCATCAGCAGCGAAAGCCTGGCGCCTGAGCTGTTGGGACGGTTGCGGACTGAACGGACCATCCGTGGGGTTCGTCAAGTGCGCCGTAGTTTGTACTCGCTGCGCGGCAGTATCGACACGGTTCAACAGCCCAGCGGCATCGTCAGCCGAGCCTGGAAAGATGCTCAGAACCGCCGCAGCCGAGTTCGCCGAGGCCGGCTCGAATATCGCTACCGCTACACCGAGCAGGGCGAGCTCGATCAGCTGGTAGTGCAAGATCTGCATAGCGGACGGAGTATGACGGTCTGCTATGGCTACGACAGTTTCGGCCGAGAAACCCAGCGCACTTATCGCCTCGATGGTGTGGTTAAAAGCCGCTACGAGCAAAGTTGGTCGGTGAGGGGCCAACTGGTCAGCAAGCACTGGTATCGCAATGGCGAGGCTACAGCCACCCGCACGGAAACCTATACGTACGACACGATACGCAATGAGCTCAAGCGTTGGAGCGTCAGCGCCACCAAGGGCTATGAGATTCAGGATGCCAATGCGAACACTATCAAGGACCAGGCTTACACCTATGATGCACTCGGCAACATCCTGACTTGCACAACCCACTATCTTGACGGCGCAAGCGAGGCACGCACCTACGCTTATGGTAATGCCTTGCAACCGTCGCAGCGCACCCGTGTAACCGTGACGCATACGGCCAAAGGTGGCCAGGCGGGCACGCCGACAGTGATCGATCTTGTCAGTGATGACAACGGCAGCCTGACGAATGATTCACGCGGGCAAGTGCTTAGCTACACCCCCGCTGGTCAGCTTCAGTCTGTCAAGAAGGTAGCAAATGAAAAGCCTGCTGCCACCTATGAATATGATGAGCAGGGTCGGCTCGCTGCGCAGTGGGATGAAGCTAACCAGCAGCGACGGGTTCTCGCATACAGCGGGGATCAGCTCACTGGCGAATCATGGCTGGATGCACAAGGTAATCTTGTTCGGCAGCGCACCCTTGATGAAGAGGCAGGCTTGGTTGTGCATTGCCGCCACATCGGTGAAGACCGTGATACCTGGCAAACGTATTTCATGTTGGCGGACCCGCAAAACGGCAGCGCTGAGGAGTATTCGGTCGACAGCGACGGCGCGTGGCAAAGCCAGTCTGTCGGTTACACCCCCTGGGGCGAAGCGCCAATTGCGCGCTTGAATGCCTTGAACAGCGGCCAGGGTTACAACGGTCAGCGTTTTGACCCGGTTACTGGCGTCTATCACTTGGGCCACGGCGCACGTGTTTTCCAACCTGAGCACCAAGCGTTTTGGCAAAGTGACAGCTTGAGCCCGTTTGCTGAAGGAGGGTTGAACGACCTGGCTTATTGCGCTGGCCGAGACCCGGTGAATTGGCATGACCCCAGTGGCCACATCATGATCAGCCGCCGCGAAGAGGCGTCAAGCCTGGCATCGCTCGACGAGATGATTCGCGATACCACGCCGCCCCATCACGAGCCGGCGGCTTGGTGGGAGTGGTTAGTACTGGTTGTCGTTTTTGTCGTTGGAGTGATCGGGGCGGTCATGACCGGCGGCCTCCTGGGGCTTGTATTTTTGGCCATTGCGGGGGTGGCGTTTGGCTTGGGTGCGGCCGAACTGGCATTGCGACAAAGCAACCCGGCCTTATCAACCAAGCTGGGGTGGGCATCCCTGGCCGTTAGCCTTTTCGATGCCTCTGGCAAGGGTTTTGCGAAACTGGGGGGGGCTGCTGCTTAAAGGGGCTCGCAAAGGGCTTCAAGGGCTTCGTGCGCTACGCAATGCGGTCAACCTCAGTAAGCTGAAATCATTTTATAGAGGGGTACGAGGAAGTCAGCGTGCCGCTTCAATGCTGACCAAAAGCGCAAGAAGAGCCTCAGTGCCGTTGAGTGGAAAGTTATCGGCCGCGCAGAATATACTCCCGCAAAGACATATAGCTACGATGGGTGGTGATTTTGATTCGTATGGCCCGATGTATCTAAGTGTTAGTAGTCCCGATGATTTGACGGGGGTTATAGTTATGTATGATCGCTTCAATGTAAAAGGGGCGTTCGAATTGAATGTAAACTTATCGCAAATCAGTAGGCGGGAGGCGGGAGCGGCTTTAGGAGCCTTGGACAACATTTTGGCTGCCCCCGGGAAGTCAGTAGGGCATGAATACACAGCGCTTGAGTCGGCTATCAATCACCTGAAAAAAGTAGATGCAAAGCTAGTCAAAAATGAACAGAGCATGGTGGATATTGTTGATTTATTGAAAAATACTGAGGAATCTTTTCAGGTCGCAGCGAAAAAAGTAGACCCAGTGGAAAAGATGTTTGATGAATTTGACAAGCTTACGAAGATCGTGAGAAGCGGCGCGAATGGAAAACTGCCTGCTCAGTTGCCTGGTAAATCTAGCCAACAAATTTTGGCGTTCCTCGATAGTCATAATCTGAAACCAAGTTGCTACAATGGTTTAGCGAATGCTACTCAGCAAGCTGTTATCGACCAAGCATGCGACGATGTACTAGCTCATATCAAGGCTGTGCATGCGCCGCTCGCCGCTTCAGCGAATAATGCAACAGCGGCCAGCAGGAAAGTTAACAAAATGGTCTCGCCGTTGTTTGGGGGCGCAGAAGCCCTTAATGCTGAATTTAATGATGCATTGAAAGAGGTCGGTAAAAAGCTTGAAGCATATGTAGATAGTCTACCTTACGCGCAGGCCGGCAGCGCTTCCATTGAACCCAGCATTCAGAAAGCCAATGCCGCGCTAGCGAACGCAAAGCTTGAATTTAGTTATCCTCTAAAACGCCTTAGAGTTCACTGCCATGGTACAAGACCGGATGCTGCACAGGGAGAATTGTCGGCGTACGCCGTTGTGCGAACAGCTCCCGATCCAGCGGCTAAGGAGGGTTGGGAGGCGACACTGCTTTATGATCATCTTGAGTCGCTAAAAGATAGTATGGGAAACCCTTTGCTCCGCAACAATAAATTTGATCTGATTGAGCTCAACATGTGTTATAGCGCTGCTGGCGGCCAACAGTCTTTTGCTAATGAATTTTCGAAGCGCTCGGGTAAAATTGTCAGTGGCTACGAGGATGTGTACACGACCAATGTGCTGTATGCTGATTCCGCTGCGAGAAATTTTTCTCGACTTTTAAATAATGCCTCTGCACAGAAATATAGCAAGCATCAACTAGCTGACTACGCGGTTTTTATGTCTGCTGAAGATCGTCTAATGAAGGCTGTAAGAGGGGATAAGCATGTCAAAAAGTATTTTTTCAATAACTCAAGTGGCCCACAAACGCATGATGAACTGAAACGCTGGTTCCGGCCCAGCTATTCGTAACCCTATCGCCGTTTTGAGAGAGCCCACCGGCCACGGGGGCTCTCTGCATTAATTTCAGACCAAGATAGCTTCAAAAATCGACGCAGTCGGCAGCGATGCGCCGCTGGCAACGAACGCCTCGGCGACAAAACGGTGAGCTTGCACGCCCGCAGCCAGGCACAGCTCGCGGGCCTAGCTGATCATTGCACTGTTGCCGCAGGCATAGTCCTGGGTATCGGCCCAGCGGTGGGCATGCGTCAGCGCGACCTGCTGCATGCGGGCTTGGGCCGACAGCACGCGGTGCCAGCGAAAGCGTGGATGGGCAAGGCTGGCTTGATCGAGGAACGCGTCGTCATAAAAATCGGCTGCGGATTCTCCGAACAAGTCCCCAAACGTGCTGAAATACGCCTGACCCTCTGAACAGAGCCGCCCATGCGCCAGTTCGCACGCCTGACGTTGAGCGCGCCGATCCCCGAAACCACCACGATCATGAACTTCCGGCATTTGCGGGAGAAGCATCAACTCGCACCTGCGATCCTTGCGATCCTTGCGATCCTTTTGGTCATCAACGGTTATTTGCACGAGAAGGGCCTGTCGTTGCGCCAGGGCACTCTCGTTGATGGCACCATTATTCATGCCCCAAGTTCGACCAAGAACGAAGAAGAAGTTGACCACGATGTTCGCCGTGTCAAACCTATGGATGGCTCGAAAACAGCTGATGGGTATGGGTGAGTTACGCGTCTAACACGCAAGACCGGGCGACAAAGTCCCCAAAACGCTGTGCGTGGGTCGTTCTTTCGGCAAACAGCGGTACGCGCAGAGTGAGCGTGTTCGGTGACCTCGAAGGCCTGCCAGACATTGACTTTCTGTGATTGCGCCGTGGAAGGCTTAGGGAGGAGGGAGGGGCGTGGGATGAGTGGGGGCTGATGGCATGAGCTGGATCAGCCCAGCGGGTGATGAGCTAGGGAGCGATGGAGCAGCTCTGGGTCGGCCCAGACCCAGAGCACAAGCGCTTAGAACTGATACTCCAACCCAGCCCCGGCATACCACGAGCGCCCCGGCGCGGCTTCGTAATAGCGGCCATTGCCATCGCCAACGATCACCGAGCCGACGTACTGACGATCGAGCAGGTTGTCCAGGCGCACCAGTTGATGGAAGGTCCACGGCCCGAACTGTTGCTCAAGGCGGGTCCGCCAGTTGAACACCGCATAACTGGGAGCCGCGTGCTGGTCATTGGTGTCCTCGACATAGACCTTGCTGCGGTACTGCCCCTCAAGCCCCATGCTGATACCGGCACGCGGTTTCCATACCAGCTCGCCGAATACGCTGCTGCGCGGCACGCCCGGTAGGTGGTTACCTTTATCGATGGTGTTGCTGCCCTGGCTGAACGCTTCGTCATAGGTGGCGTCGAGCAGGGTGTAGGCAAGGTTGGCCTGCCATTGCTCGCTCAGTTCACGCTGGATGCCCAGCTCCAGGCCGCGGCGCAGGGTTTTGCCGGCATTGTGGTAGCTGGTGCGGCCGTCTTTGGAGCTGTCGACCACGATCTCGTCACGGGTGTGGATCTCGAACACCGCGACATTGATGCGGGTTTGTTCGTCAGGTCGAGCCTTGAGGCCCAGCTCGTACTGGGTGCTGGTGGAGGGCTTCAAGCCGAAGTTAAAGCCTTCCACCGAGCCTGGCGCATAGGCCATTTCCGCCTGGGTAGGCGTTTCGAACGCTTTGCCTGCACTGATGTAGCCGTGCAGGTCAGTGGTAAAGGCATACATCACCGACAAGGTCGGGGTGGTGCGTTGGTATTTCTTCGAACCGCTGGCGTCGCCGTTGCTGAGGAAATGGTCATTGACCTCCATCTCCATGCTGCTATGGCGCACGCCAGCGTCGACAGTCCAGCGCTCCAACTCCCAATGGGCTTGCAGGTATGGGTCGAGGCTGGTGGCGGTGTCCTGTTCATCGCGGCGCAGTTCGCCTTTGACGCCCAAGGCGTCGCCGCTGAAATTCTGGTAGCCACGGCGGTCGTCGCGACTACGGTCGTAGTCGGCCCCGGCGGTCAGGGTCAGGGCGCCGAAGGCGACATCGACGGGCTGGATCCAGCGCAGGGTGCCGCCGTGGAATTCGCGGTCGAAGTCGACCACGCCGCCGCCGCGATTGTTCGCCGGGGTGCCTTTGGGGATCGACAGGTACTGAATCACGCTGCGTTTGCCGGCATACAGATTGAACTGCAGGGTAGCCTCGCCGAACGAGCGTTCGTAGTTCATGCCCACTTGTTGATGGTGAATGCTTTTGCGCGTGTCGTATTGCTCGGCCCGGTTGCTGACCGAACGCGGATCGTGCTTGTAGGCCTCCCAGGTCTGGCCGAGTGGATCCTGGGTGCCATTTTGTTCCAGGCTGCTGAAGATCAGCGCCAGACGGCTGTCGTCATCGGGGCGCACATGCACCTTGGCAAAGGTCTGGTCACGGCGCGCGGCGCTGTGGTCGCGGTAGCCGTCGGTGTCCAGGCGCGAGGCGTCGAGGACGAACCCGGCCTGGTCGTTGCCGCCTTCGCCGTACAGGTGATTCTTGTTGAAACCGTCGCTGCCGACGGTGGTTTCGAGGCCAACCTTGGGCGGCCCGGCGCCGTCGCGGGAGAACATCTGGATCACCCCGCCGGCGTTACTGCCGTAGATCGCCGAGGCCGGGCCGCGCAGTACTTCGATGCGCTCGGCAACATCGAGGTTGAGCGACGCCGCCTGGCCCTGGCCATCGGGCGTGCTGGCCGGAATACCGTCGCTGAGCAGCTTGATCCCGCGGATGCCGAAGGCAGAACGTGCGCCGTAGCCGCGTGAGGAAATCTGCAGGTCCTGGGCGTAGTTCTGACGGTTCTGCACCACCAGGCCGGGGACGCGGTTAAGCGCTTCGGACAGATTCACCCCAAGTTGGCCATCGGCGATTTGCCCGCGCTCCACGGTGTCGATGGAGTAGGGCAGGTCGAAGCTGGGGTTGGGGGCATAGGTGCCGGTGACCACCATCGGTTCGAGCAGGGTGAAGGCAGTGGGCGACGCTGCGTGAGCCAGGGAGCAAAGGCTGAGGCCCGGGAGCAAGAGGTAGAGGTGGCGAGGCATGGGGCTTCCTGCTGTGTAGCTATTGAATATCCTGGTTGCCGGTACCGGCGCTATCGGGGGCAATCCGGCAAAGGCTACGCACCGTGGGAGCGGGCTTGCCCCGCGATAGCGCCGGCACTGGCGACAAACCAATCAGCCCTTGGCCGCCATCGCAGTCACTTCCACGCGCATGCCTTCCAATGCCAGCGAAGCGACGCCCACTGCTGCGCGCACCGGCCACGGCTTGCTGAAGAAACGCTGGTAGACCTCGTTGAACGCCGGGCGATCAGCCATGTCGGTGAGGTAGATGGTCAGGTGCAGTACCCGATCGATCGAGCTACCGGCACGTTCCAGGGCCACCTTGAGCGCTTGCAGGGTGCATTCGCTTTGCTCGACGATGCCGCCCAATTCCAGGCTGCCGTCGGCACGGGTGGGGATCTGGGTGCTCACCAGCAGGTTGCCGAAGCCGGTAACGTCCGAGGAAATCGACTCTGGATCCGGGTCTGGAATGTAGGTGATATCTGCGTTTGCCATGGGAATGCTTGCCTTGCAACGGAAGGAAAGGCGCAAGCCTACTTGAGCGAAACCGGTCGGTCGAGCCGCCTGGGCATGTCCGCTCAGCCAGGGAAATTGAAATGCGCGGCATTGACCGGCAGAATCGCGGCCATTTGGCCGAGCGCGCTGTGTCGGTCGTGCAGAAGGATCAAAGCTTGAACGAACAGACATTGTCGATGCGCCTGGAACGTGTGGCGGCGCATGTGCCCGCCGGCGCGCGGCTGGCCGATATCGGCTCGGACCACGGTTACCTGCCGGTAGCGCTGATGCTGCGCGGGCGCATCGAGCACGCGGTGGCCGGGGAGGTGGCGCTGACGCCGTTTCATTCCGCGCAACGCAAGGTGCGCAAGCATGGCCTTGAGCAGCAGGTCAGCGTGCGCTTGGCCGATGGCCTGGCAGCCATCGAGCCTGCTGATCGGATCACCACGGTGAGCATCTGCGGCATGGGGGGCGAGACCATGTGCGAGATTCTTCAGCGTGGCAAGCATCACCTCAGCGGCGAGGAGCGGCTGATCTTCCAGCCCAATGGCGGCGAGCGTGAGCTGCGCACCTGGCTGATGGAAAACGGGTACCAGATCGAGCAGGAGGAGCTGCTGCGAGAAAATCGCTTCGATTACGAGATCATCGTGGCCGTGCCCGGTGCGGGCAGTGTCTACAGTGCTGAGCAACTGTTCTTCGGGCCGCGTCTGCTGCAAGCGCGCAGTGAAGCGTTTCTGGCCAAGTGGCGGCGGGTGCTACGTCAGCGCCAGCAGACCTTGGCGCACTTCGAACATGCCCAGGAGGTCCCGCAGGACAAGGCGCGGGAGTTTTCCAAGCAGGTTGAGTGGATTACCCAAGTGCTGGGGTGAATGAGCATCGGCGGCAGGCCAGTTACATCTGCGAGCAGTTGCCCATTTCCCGGTAGTTGACCTCACGCCGCTGGCCTTGATGGTCGACATAGACCATGTGCGCAGTGCCCACCTGACAATCGGCGATGTTGCTGGCCGGGGTGATGGAGATGACCTTGGCCACATCCAGCGGCATGCCGTATTCGTAGTTCTGAGCACTGGCGGCCACGGGTTGGTTTGCAGCTGGGTCTGCGTACGCGCCAACCGAGGCAAGGGATGCGAACAGTGCAAAAAGGGCGATCGAGGCTTTCATGACGGGCTCCTTGTGACGTTTTACCAATGATGTATTCGTTGGTGATACACAATAAAGGGGCTATCCCGTGATAGATTCCTGCCTGGGACGTACGAATAAGACTTAAAGGAGCGGACTTTCATGGACATGCTGCATGCCATGCGAACCTTTGCCCGGGTGGTGGAGTGCGGCAGTTTCGCTGCCGCCGCCAATGCGTTGGATATTTCTGCGGCGCAGGTCTCGCGCATCGTCGCCGAGCTTGAGAACCAGCTGCAAACCCGCTTGCTGCACCGCACCACCCGGCGCTTGCGCATGAGCGAGGCGGGGGAGCGTTTTCTGGAGCGCTCGCGGCAGATCATGCTGCTCACCGAAGAGGCCATGGATGAAGCCCGCGGTGCCCACCTCACGCCGCGTGGCCGGCTGCGCTTTCACTCCACCCACGGCTTGGGCATGTTGATGATGCCGCTGGTGGCGGCCTACAAGGCAGCGTGTCCGGAAGTGGTGATGGAGATGACTCTGTCCCAGCGCAACCCCGATCCGCTGGACGAAGGTCATGACGTGGTGCTCACCGTTGGCCGTGGGTTGCCAGACTCGCAACTGATCGCCATCCCGTTGGGCAGCATCTACAGCATTCTGTGTGCCTCGCCCGACTACCTGGCGCGCCATGGCGTGCCGCAGCGCCCGCAAGACCTGCATGAACATGTGTGCTTGCGCATGGGCGATCCGTTGTTCGAGGAAGACTGGGCGTTCGAGCAGACCCCGGACAATTACGTCATCCTGCCGCAGGACACCTTCCTGACCAATGTGGCCGATGCGATGCTGCAGGCCACTGAGCTGGGCATGGGAATCGGGCTGATTCCGTATTATTCGGCGAGCAAGTCGATCGAAGAAGGGCGCTTGTGCCGGGTGCTGGCACCGCACCGGCTACGCCAGCGGGAGATTTATGCAATCTATCCGTCGCGCCATTATCTGGATGCCAAGGTGCGCACTTGGCTTGATTTGCTCAAGGAGCAGTTGCCGGTGATGTTCAAGGCCAATGAGCAGCTGGTGGATGATCCGCAGTACTGGCGCTGAGGGTTCTATCGCCGGACAAGTCGCAGCGGCGCACTGATGCTGCGACTTGCCCGGTGATGAGGGGTTTACCGCCGACTCTATAGGTGCGGATGGTCATGGCCATGTCTTGTGCGGCTAGGTCGAAACACAGCAGTTAAGCCAAGTCAGGCTCAGCGGCTGTCGCTGTCTTCACTGGTCCCGCCAGAGCTGCCAGCACCAGTGCCGGTGGCCTCGCCGGTGTTGTTCGAGCCGCCAGTGGTGCCATCTGCGGCATCAGAGTCGGTGCCGGTATCGCTGCTGTCGTTGTCTTTGCCACCTGGGCTGTTGACGCTGCTGCCGTCACCTGCGGTTTCACCTTTGGGGTGATCGCCGGAAGAGTGATCGGCGCTGGGCGTGCTGCTGTAAGGGTCGTTGGCGGCGAAGCCGGTGGTGGAGGCCAGCCCTAAGCACAGGGCAAGCAGCAGTGGGAGAGGGCGAATGCGGACCATGGTGAGTCTCCTGTAAGGATGATCGTCATGGTTTCGGCTGCGCAGCGAGGGGCAGGGTGCCCGGCAGGCGACGGGCGGTCGGGGTTATTGGATTCGGATTTTTGTGCTGTCAGTGCGGGCCTCTTCATGGGCAAGCCTTCTCCCACAGGTACCGCGTCGCTCTAGCTGCTGGCGGTGGGCCTGTGGGAGGGTGCCCGGCAGGCGATGTGCGGTCGGGATTTTGGGTTCGGATTTTTGTGCTGTCAGTGCCGGCCTCTTCGCGGGCAAGCCCGCTCCCACAGGCGGTGAGCCTGTGGGAGCGGGCTTGCCCGCGAAGAGGCCAGGACTGACGCAGCCAAAACCAGCTGTAAAAGATCAAACGCGCTCAGGCGCCGCTGCCGGGGTCTGTATCTCGGCCATCGAAGGGTGCTCCTGCACCGCATGCATCAGCTCTTCGGTAGCGCGCAGCTCAGCACCGGTAGGCGAAAAGGTCGCAGTCGGCGCAAAGGGGGCCGGATGCTCCGGTGCCGGGCGTTTGCCGCGCCGCCAGAGGAAGAAGCTGACCATGGCCAGGTTGATCACCGCAAAGGCCCAGAACAGCCCGACTTCACCATAGGAAGTCATCACCGGCGAGATCGCCAGCGGGGCCATTGCCGAGCCCAGCGAATTGATCAGCAGCAAGCCTTGGATCATCGGCACCAGCGCATCGGCCGGGGCCCTGTCGGCCGCGCTGCTGACCGCCACCGGATACAGGGCGAACACGCCCCCACCGAGCAGGAACAACATGGCCGGCAGCAGCACCGAATTAGCCGGCAGCAGCACGATCAACACCGACAGCACGGCGCACAGCGCGGCCAGCGAGATCAGCACATCCTGGCGATCCTTGCGGTCCGACCAGCGCCCCACCGGATACTGCAGCAGCATGGCGCCGAGAATCACCCAGGCCATCATGTTGCCAACCTCACCGACATCCAGGCCGATGCGTTGCAGGTACAGCGGCAGCAGCGCATAGATCCCGGCGATCGCCACGCCCGAACCGAAGCAGCCGACCAGCCCGGTCGGGGCGATGCCCAGCAGCTGACGTGGCTTGAGGGGTTCGACCTGATCCATCAGCGGTGACACCCGTGGCAAGATCACGATCGGCAGCACCGACAGGGTTGCGAGCATACCGGCGACCATGTACGGCACGGTCGGGCCCCAGCCGGTGACGTCGCCCAGGGTGGCTTGGGCCAGCACGCCAGCGCCATAGAAGGCAATCATGTACAGCGCCAGCAGGCGTCCACGGATCTTCGCGTCGCCCGCCAGCAGCAGCCAGCTTTCGATCACCAGGAACACCCCGACCGCAGCCCAGCCGTTGATCAGGCGCAGCACCATCCACCAGGTGGTGTCGTAGAACAGCCCTTGCAACAGAATGGTCGCGGCGATCAGCGAGGCGAAGCTGGTGTAGGCGCGGATGTGACCAATGCGCAGGATCAGCCGATCGTTGAAGATCGCGCCCAGGGTCAGGCCGATGAAGTAGGCCGAGGACACCACGCCGATCATGGTCGCCGATTCGCCAGCGGTACCCAGTTGCAGGGTGGT
Source organism: Pseudomonas sp. NPDC088890 (assembly GCF_044900155.1). NCBI lineage: Bacteria > Pseudomonadati > Pseudomonadota > Gammaproteobacteria > Pseudomonadales > Pseudomonadaceae > Pseudomonas > Pseudomonas sp. NPDC088890. Next base: position 119,835 of record NZ_JBJDNG010000009.1, read on the forward strand.
CAGGGAAGACATGAAACCATTGCCCAGGGCAATGATGAATAGCCCGAGCAGGGGTGCTAGCGCCTGGGCCAGCAAACGCGGAGACATACGTACCTCAAGGTTGGAAAAAGCAGGGTGGTGCTCACTACCAGTGAGTTACAAGCCTGGGCTCGCCTTGCGGTCCTTCGCGGGCAAGCCCGCTCCCACAGGTACCGCGCCACCTTCAGGCAAACGCTATCTCTGTGGGAGCGGGCTTGCCCGCGAAGGACCGCAAAGCGGGCCCAAAACAAACCGACTCGAGTCTTAACTGACTGGCATCTGGCTGGGTGCCTTTTCGTAACCGGGTAGCTGCGGGCGAAGGCCGGGGCAGGAATCAGTCGACGGATCGACGGGCGAAAAGGAGGCGCGATTCTAAGCCTTGTGGAGAATTTGCCAAGAGGGCCACCCCTGCGACCAGAGGCCGCAGGGGTGGCTTCTTGCTATCGGTCAGACAAACGCGCGCGAGCTGCGCCGCCGATCTTCCTTGAGCAACGCGTCGATCTTGCGCAAGGCGCTGCCCAGGCTGGCCTGATCGGCCGGGCCGCCGAGCGATACGCGCACCGCATCCTGGGTCTGCGGGGCGACGCTGAACGAATCGGCACTGGCGACGTTGACCCCAAGCTCATCCAAGGCATGGGTGAACAGGTTTTGGTTCCAGTGCGCGGGCAAGGGCAGCCACAGGTGAATACCGCAGGGGTGAGCCTGCACCGGCGCCGTGAGCAAGCTGCGCGCCAGCTGCTGGCGAGCGCGGGCTTCTCGCTGAATCTCTTGTACCAGCTGCTTGGCGGTGCCGCTGCGGATCCAGTGCTCGACCAACCCCAGCAGCAGCGCCGAACAACCCATGCTCGCAGCGCGCAGCCCGCTTTGCAGGCGCTCACCGGTATCGCCCCGGGGCGGTAGGACGAACGAGGTGCGCAGGCTTGGCCACAGGCATTTGGACAGCGATGCCAGGTAGAAGGTGTTGGCGCCGCCGGTCAGCGTAGCGATGGCCGCCGGTGCGTCGTCGAGCAGGTAGCGATAGGGGTCGTCTTCGATCAGCGTCAGGTCCAGGCGCAGCACGGTGGTGGCGATCTGCTGTCGGCGACCGAGGGGCATGGTGTGCGCGGTGGGGTTGTTGAAGGTTGGGTTCAGGTACACCAGGCGCGCGCCACTTTGCTGCTGGGCGCGCTCCAGTGCGTCCGGGCGCATGCCGTCGGCATCGCCCTCGACCGCCAGCACGCGCAGGCCCAGCTGGCGCGCTGCCAATAGCAGCCCAGGGTAGGTCAAGGGGTCGCAGAGCAGCGTCTCACCGGGCTTCGCGCAGGACGCCAAGATGGCGAAAATCGCCGCCTGCGAGCCCGAGCACACGCTCAGCGCGCGGGTATCGAGATCGCCCAGGGCTGGGTTCAACCAGCCTTGCGCCGCTTGCAGCGCAGAGCGGGTGGTGGGCTCGTCCTGGTAGGTCGACAACGCCTCGATGCGGTTGCGCCGCAGCACATCGTCAAGGCCCTTGCCAACCAGCTCCGTCATCGAGCCGTTGGCCGGTTGCGGGGGAATGTTCATGGTCAGGTCGATGCGCACCTCATCGCCCGGCTCGCTGACCCCGGTGACGAACGATCCGCGACCGCTGTACGAGGCGATCAAGCCGCGATTGCGCGCTTCGGCATAGGCGCGGGTCACTGTGGTCAGGTCGACGCCCAGTTGCGCGGCCAGGGTGCGTTGCGGCGGAACCTGGTCGCCAGACTGCAAAGAACCCGACTGTATGGATTCTGAGATCATATCGGCTATCTGTATGTATCTTGGCCCACCCTTGGGTTTGAAGGGCCTTGTCCAGCGGGCTTGAGCTGATTCTTTCGTCTCGTCAGCGAGAGGCATGCGAATTCCTCAGGTTGTCAATCCATACGCTCAAGCATAACATGGCATACGGTTATATAGTAAATCCATACAAATGGACTGCGTATGGATTTTATTGTCAGGCACCGGAGAGGCGCAGCAGGGTTGCAACGATAAGCGCTTCTGGGCTGCCAGTCATGGAGATGTTTGATGAATGACTGCCAACTGATCTGCGCCAATCGTCTCGACGATGGCGCAGTGGTCTGGCTGGACGCGGAGCACCAGTGGGTCGAGACCCTTGCGAAGGCCAGTGTCTTTGCCCCGCAGCAACTCCCTGCCGCCCAGGCTGCGGCGCAACGAGCGGTGGACGCGAACCTGGTGGTCGGCCCGCTGCCCTGCGCTGCACGGCTAGTGGACGGCGTTGTCGAGCCGATCGAGCTGCGCGAACGCTTGCGTGCTCGTGGGCCATCGGTGCGCACCGATCTGGGTAAACAGGCGACCGGCCTAAGCCCACCCGCGAGCGCTGCCCAGCCGCGTCCGGTGATCGCGGCGCAGGTCGAGCACGCTGGGGTCTATCGCTATGACCCGTTCGAGCGCGACTACCTCAAGGCCCGTGCCCGCGAGTTCGAGCAGCAAGTGGCCCGGCGCCTGAGTGGCGAGCTCGACGAAGAAGCGTTCAAGGTCTATCGGTTGATGAATGGCCTGTACCTGCAGTTGCATGGCTACATGCTGCGGGTGGCCATCCCCTATGGCACCTTGAGTGCGATTCAACTGCGCCAGCTGGCCTATGTCGCCAGCACCTACGATAAGGGCTATGGCCACCTCACCACGCGGCAGAACATCCAGTTCAACTGGCCGCACCTGTCCGCTACCCCTGAGATCCTCTCGGTGCTGGCCGATGCTGACCTGCATTGCATCCAGACCAGCGGCAACTGCATCCGTAACGTCACCACTGACCACTTCGCCGGCGCCGCCCAGGATGAGGTGATAGACCCGCGGGTGCACGCCGAAATCCTCCGTCAGTGGTCCACCGACCACCCTGAGTTCACTTATCTGCCGCGCAAATTCAAGATCGCCATTACCGGCAGCCCGATCGACCGCGCAGCGGTGCGCTTTCACGATATCGGCATCCTCGCCACGCGCAACGACCAGGGCCAGGTGGGATTCCAGATCTACGCAGGTGGAGGGCTGGGGCGCACGCCTATCGTCGGCACGCTGGTGCGCGACTGGCTGGCCGAGCGCGACTTGCTGCGCTATGTCGAGGCGATCTTGCGGGTCTACAACAGCCTCGGGCGGCGCGACAACCTGTACAAGGCGCGGATCAAGATCCTGGTTCGCGAGCTCAAGCCAGCCAAGTTCATCGAGATGATCGAGGCGGAGTTCGCCAGCCTTCCCGCGGACCATCAGCACCTGGAGCCGGGTATCGTCCAGGCGATTCACCAGCGCTTCGTCAAACCGGCCTTCGCGGAGCTGCCCGGCATCTGTGAAGACTACCTCGATGCGCGCACAGCCGATGCCGAGTTTGCCTTCTGGGTGCGCAACAACACCCATCCGCACAAGAAACGCGGGTACATCAGCGTGGTCATCTCGCTCAAGCCCCAGGGCGGTATTCCGGGCGATGTCAGTGCCCAAGAGATGCTGCTGATCGCCGACCTGGCCGAGGCCCATTCGCTCAATGAGATCCGCGTGTCCCATGAGCAGAACCTGGTCTTGCCGCATGTGCGCCTCAGTGAGCTTTACCAGGTCTGGCAAGTGCTGCGCGACGCCGGCCTGGCCACGGCCAACGTCAACCTGATCTCCGATTCGATCGCTTGCCCAGGCATGGACTACTGCAGCTTGGCCACGGCCCGTTCGGTGCCGGTGGCCCAGCGCATCGCGCAGCGTTTCGATGAGGCCCAGCAGCGTGAGATTGGCGAGCTCAAGCTCAACGTGTCCGGCTGCATCAACGCCTGTGCCCACCACCATGTCGCCCACATCGGCATTCTCGGCCTGGACAAGGCCGGGCATGAAAACTACCAGATCACCCTCGGCGGCAGCGCGGCGGAGGATGCCGCGGTGGGCACCATCCTTGGCCGCTCGGTGAGCTACGAAGCACTGCCAGAAGTGGTCGAGGCGATTGTCGCGATCTACCTGCGCGAGCGCGTCGAGGGCGAACGCTTCCTGGATACCTACCGCCGCGTCGGCATCGATGTGTTCAAGGAGGTGCTGCGTGACGCTCATTGATCGTAACGGCCTGCCGGTTGCAGACCTGTGGCTGTATCAACAACAAGACGCACCCTTGGTGTTCGCCGAACGCTGCGTGATTCGCCTTGAGCAATGGGACGAGTACCTCAGCCAATTCGGCGCGCCTGCCCAAGGTGTGCGGATCAGCGGCGAGCAGGATCCCGCTGGCGTGCTGGCGCTACTGGACCAGCTCGAAGTGATCGTCATCGACTTTGCCAAGTCGCGCGACGGTCGCGGCTTTACCCTTGCGCGCCTGTTGCGCGACCGGCACGCCTTCGCTGGCGATTTACGTGCCGCCGGGCCGTTGCTGCCCGATCAGTTCTCGATGTTGCTGCAGTGCGGCTTCACCAGCCTGCTGGCCCCGGCCACGGTGCCGCTGGTTCGCTGGCAAGACGCCGCCAGCGCGCGCCTGCAAGCCCAGGCCCGGCCGCGCACGCTGCTCGAGCGCCTTTCCCTAAGTAATGAGGCATAACCATGTTCAGCCTGACAGCCTTGGAGCTGGCACGTATTCAGTTTGGCTTCACCGTGACCTTCCACATCATCTTCCCGGCCATCACCATCGGCCTGGCCTCGTTCCTTGCGGTCCTCGAGGGCCTGTGGCTGTGGAAGAAAGACAACGCCTACCTTGACCTGTACCACTTCTGGTCGAAGATCTTCGCCGTCAACTTCGCCATGGGCGTGGTTTCGGGGTTGGTCATGGCCTATCAGTTCGGCACCAACTGGACCTTCTACTCGCAGTTCGCCGGCAGTATCACCGGGCCGCTGCTGACCTATGAGGTGCTTACGGCATTCTTCCTCGAGGCCGGTTTCCTTGGCGTCATGCTATTTGGCTGGAACAAGGTCGGGCGCGGGCTGCACTTCTTCGCCACGGCCATGGTCGCCGTCGGCACGATGATCTCCGCGACCTGGATCCTGGCGTCCAACAGCTGGATGCAGACGCCCCAGGGGCATGAGGTGATCAATGGCATCGTGGTGCCGGTGGACTGGTTCGCGATCATTTTCAACCCGTCGTTCCCTTACCGCCTGGCGCACATGGTCACCGCAGCGATGTTGTCGACCGCACTGTTCGTCGGCGCCTCGGCGGCCTGGCACATGCTGCGCGGCACACGCACACCAGCGGTCAAGCGGATGTTCTCCATGGCCATGTGGATGCTGCTGTTCACCGCGCCCTTGCAGGTGGTGATCGGTGACATGCATGGCCTCAACACGCTCAAGCACCAGCCGGCGAAAGTGGCGGCGATGGAAGGCCATTGGAGCAATACCCCTGGTGAAGGCGTGCCGCTGATTTTGTTCGGCATCCCGGACATGCAGGCCGAAACCACCCACTACAAGATCGAGATCCCCAATCTTGCCAGCCTGATCCTGACCCACAGCTTGAACGGTCACATACCCGCACTGAAGGACTTCCCGCCTGAGGACCGGCCCAACGCAACCATCGTGTTCTGGTCGTTCCGGGTCATGGTGGGCTTAGGCGTGCTGATGGTCGTGCTTGGCCTGTGCGGCGCCTGGTTGCGCTGGCGGCACCGGCTGTATGAATCCAAGGCACTGGCGCGCTTCGCGCTGTGGATGGGGCCATCTGGCCTGGTGGCGCTGCTCGCAGGTTGGTACGTCACCGAGATCGGTCGTCAACCGTGGGTGGTGTATGGGCTGATGCGCACCAAGGATGCGGTGTCCAATCACTCGGCCATGACCCTGTCGGTTGGCCTGGTGGTATTGGTGGTGATGTACCTGGGCATTTTCGGCACCGGCATCGTGTACATGCTGCGCCTGGTTGGCAAAGGCCCGCAGGAGCATGAGCACCATGAACTGGAGGCTGAAATCACGGCCAACCAGCGACCGGCGCGGCCGCTGTCGGCGGTCGATGAGTCGCTGTATTCCTCCACCCCTAAGAACCACTGACGGGAGCGTCTTTCATGGGTATCGATCTTGCGCTGATCTGGTTTCTGATCATCGGCTTCGGCGTGATGATGTATGTGATCACCGATGGCTTTGACCTGGGCATTGGCATCCTCTTTCCGTTCATCCCCGACCGCGACCATCGCGACACCATGGTCAACACGGTCGCTCCGGTGTGGGACGGCAATGAAACCTGGCTGGTACTGGGTGGGGCAGGGCTGATGGCAGCATTCCCCAAGGTCTATGCGATCTTGCTCAGCGCGCTGTACCTGCCTGCCCTGGGGTTACTGGTAGGGCTGGTCTGGCGTGGGGTGTCGTTCGAGTTCCGGTTCAAGGCCGATGATGCGCACAAGCCGTTCTGGGACCGAGCGTTCATGTCCGGCTCGTTCATGGCCGCGTTTTTCCAGGGCGTGATTCTTGGCGCGTTCATCGAGGGTCACCAGATCGTCGATGGCGTGGCTACCGATGGCGTGATGAGCTGGCTGACGCCGTTCAACGTGTTCTGTGGTTTCGGCGTAGTCATCGCCTACGCGTTGCTGGGGGCGACCTGGCTGATCCTCAAGACCGAGGGCGACTTGCAGGCGCGAATCATGCGCGCGACCGGGCCGATCACCTTGGCAACCGTACTGTCGATGCTGGTGGTGAGCGTCTGGACGCCGCTGACCCACCCGGCGATCTTCGAGCGTTGGTTCAGTCTGCCGAACTTCTGGTTCTTCCTGCCGGTGCCGGCGCTGGTGCTGGTGGCGACCTGGGCGATCTTGCGTTCGCTGCGCGGCGAGCCGCATGCCGGGCCGTTCATCTGGTCGCTGGTGCTGATCTTCCTGGGCTACACCGGTTTGCTGATCAGCATCTGGCCTTACGTGCTGCCGCCTAGCCTGACCATCTGGGAAGCCGCGGCACCGCCGCAGAGCCTGGGCTTTGCGCTGGTGGGGGCGCTGTTCATCATTCCATTCATCCTCGGTTACTCGGCGTGGTCGTATTACGTGTTCCGGGGCAAAGTCAAAGTGGGCGAGGAGTTTCACTGATGATGAATTCATCTACTACCAAGGGTCCTGGGTGGAGCAAGCGTCTGCTGTGGTTGCTGGCGATCTGGGCGGCTAGTGTCATGGCGCTGGGTGCGGTTGCGTTGGCTACCCGGCTGGCCATGAGGTTTGCGGGGATGACGGCTTAAGCTGTTGCGCTTGGGTTGTCGGTAAGGGTCTGGGGTTCGCTTCAGGCCCTTTTTTTGGTTGTTCGAAAGGGGCTGGGTTTTTCTGGGTTCAGAGCCTGTGGGCAGTTGTGGTGGCTATTCCGGCCTCTTCGCGGGCAAGCCCGCTCCCACAGGGTTCGTGGCGTGCGCAGGATCTGCGGGGTGTCGGTGCTGGTTCAACGCAGGCCATAAATCTGCGCGGGGCTGGGTTTTTCTGGGTTCAGAGCCTGTGGGCAGTTGTGGTGGCTATTCCGGCCTCTTCGCGGGCAAGCCCGCTCCCACAGGGTTCGTGGCGTGCG
>NZ_JBJDNG010000009.1:127365-245364 GCF_044900155.1 Pseudomonas sp. NPDC088890
CGTGCGCAGGATCTGCGGGGTGTCGGTGCTGGTTCAACGCTGGATTGAAATCGGCGCGGTACCTGTGGGAGCGGGCTTGCCCGCGAAGAGGCCAGTAGCGCCGCCACATCAAATGGATAAGCTCACTATCCTAGGCCCAGAACCCCAAGAACCTATTCTTCCAACCACCGCGGACTATTGAAATTACTCAACCGCCGATCCCCCTCAGCACACTCCAATCCCTGCACCGAACCCAGCAACAAAACCTTCTGCAAACTCCGCTCACCCACCTGCCAAGCCTGCTGCAAAACCGGCAACAAACGTCGCGGCAGCACGCTGAACATCGGCTGCCAATACCCAGCCTGACGCACCATGGCCGCGCTATCGTGCTCAACCGCCAGCCGCAGCAGTTCCTCAATCAACCCCTGATCAATCAGCGGCGCATCGCAGGCCAGTACGACAATCCATTCATGCCGAGCCGCCTCGACACCGGCAATCACCCCAGCCAACGGCCCGGGATAGTCCGCTTCGGCATCCCCCACCAATTGATCGGCAAAAAACCGATAGGCCTCCTGATTGCGGTTGCAGGAAATCACCACGTCATCGCTCAAGTCGCGTACTACCCGTTGCACATGCGCCACCAGCGGCTCGCCGCGCCAGCACACCAGCCCTTTGTCACGGCCACCCATGCGCTGGCCGCGACCACCGGCCAAAATGAGGATGGAGCAGGGGGGAAGGGCTGCGGACATAAAAAAGGGTTCCTGGCGGTTAAGCCAGAAACCCTCCCATGTCGCAGGTGGCTTGTCCAGTCAGCCTTCGCTGACGACCGCCGCGGTATGCTTGGCCTTGCCGCGCCCAGCCAAACGCATCACCAGCACAAAGAACACCGGCACGAACACCACCGCCAAGGTCGCACTGAGCATGCCGCCGATCACCCCGGTGCCAATCGCTTGTTGGCTGGCGGAGCTGGCACCGGTGGCGATGGCCAGCGGCACCACGCCGAGGATGAACGCCAGCGAGGTCATCACGATTGGCCGCAGGCGCAGGCGTGCAGCGTGTACGGCAGCGTCCACAGGGTCTTGGCCCTGGTCGACCAGGCTCTTGGCGAACTCGATGATCAGGATGGCGTTCTTGGCCGAAAGGCCGATCAACGTGATCAGGCCGACCTTGAAGAACACGTCGTTGGGCATGCCGCGCAGGGTCACGGCCAAGACCGCGCCGAGTACCCCCAGGGGCACTACCAGCAGCACGGCAGTGGGGATCGACCAGCTCTCGTACAGCGCCGCCAGGCAGAGGAACACCACCAACAGCGATAGCGCCATCAGCAACGGCGCCTGGCTACCAGACAGACGCTCTTGCAGTGACAAACCGGTCCATTCCAGGGCAGTGCCTTCGGGCAGTTGGTCGACCAGGCGCTGGATTTCGGCCATGGCCTCGCCGGAGCTGTAGCCAGCCGCCGGCTCGCCGGAGATCGCCACCGCCGGATAGCCGTTGTAGCGGGTCAGCTGCACCGGGCCACTGACCCAGTTGGCCTGGACGAAGGCCCCCAGCGGCACCATCTTGCCGCTGGTGTTGCGTACGTGGATCTTCAGCAGGTCTTCGACCTGGCTGCGCTGGTCGCCTTCAGCCTGCACCACCACCCGCTGCATACGGCCCTGGTTGGGGAAGTCGTTGACGTAGTTGGAGCCCACCGCGGTGTCCAGCACAGCGCCAATGTCGGCGAATGACACGCCCAGGGCGTTGGCCTGGCGTCGGTCGATTTCCAGCTGCACCTGCGGGCTCTCGGCCAGCGACTCTTCACGCACGTTGACCAGCACCTTGCTCTTGCGCGCATTGTCCATCAGCTCGTCACGCGCTGCCATCAACCGCGCATGGCCAAGCCCACCGCGGTCTTGCAAGCGGAACTCGAAGCCAGTGGACTCGCCCAGGCCGTCGATCGGCGGCGGCAGCACCGAGTAGGCGATGGCATCCTTGAGCTGACTGAAAGCCAGGGTCGCCCGGTCGGCGATGGACTGGGCGCTGTCGTCGGCACCACGCTCGGACCAGTCTTTGAGGGTGGTAAAGGCCAGTGCTGCGTTCTGGCCACTGCCGGAGAAGCTGAAGCCCAGGATCAGCGTGGTGTTGCCCACTCCAGGCTCTTCGGCGTTGTGCGCTTCGATCTGGGCGGCGATCTGCTCGGTACGGGCGCGACTGGCGCCAGGCGGCAGTTGGATATCGGTAATGGTGTAACCCTGGTCTTCGGTGGGCAAGAAGGCGGTCGGCAGCTGGCTGAAGCCAAGGCCCAACGCCACTAACAGCAGGCCATACACCAGCAAGTAGCGGCCACTGCGCTTGAGTGCCTGCACCACCCAACGCTGATAGCCGTTGCTCATGCCGTCGAAACGTCGGTTGAACCAGCCAAAGAAGCCTTTGCGCTCATGGTGCTCGCCCTTGGCCACTGGCTTGAGCAAGGTCGCGCACAGCGCCGGGGTCAGGCTCAGGGCAAGGAATGCCGAGAACAGGATCGATACTGCCATCGATACCGAGAACTGCTGGTAGATCACCCCCACCGAACCTTTCATGAAGGCCATCGGCAGGAACACCGCCACCAGTACCAGGGTAATCCCGACGATAGCGCCGCTGATCTGGCCCATGGCCTTGCGCGTAGCTTCTTTGGGTGGCAGGCCTTCTTCGGCCATGATCCGTTCGACGTTTTCCACCACCACGATGGCATCGTCCACCAGGATGCCGATCGCCAAAACCATGCCGAACAAGGTCAGCACGTTGACCGAGAAACCCAGCGCCAGCATCACGGCAAAGGTGCCCATCAGCGCCACCGGTACCACCAGGGTCGGGATCAGCGTGTAGCGCAGGTTTTGCAAGAACAGGAACATCACCGCGAACACCAGCAGCATCGCCTCGAACAGGGTGGTGATCACCTGCTGGATCGACACCTTGACGAACGGCGAGGTGTCGTACGGGATGTCGTACTTGACCCCTTCGGGGAAGTAGTGCGCCAACTGGGCCATCTTCTCGCGCACCAGGGTCGCGGTTTCCATGGCGTTGGCGCCGGGCGACAGCTGCACGGCAAAGGCCGTCGATGGCTTGCCATTCAGACGCGTGCCGTACTGGTACTCCTGGGCGCCGATCTCGACCCGGGCGACATCACCGATGGTCACGCTGGAGCCGTCGGGGTTGGCGCGCAGGACGATGGCGGCAAATTCCTCAGGCAGGCTCAGCTGACCCTTGACCACCACGTTGGCGGTTATTTCCTGGGTGGGGCGGCTGGGCAGGTCGCCGATACTGCCAGGGGCGACTTGCGCGTTCTGTGCGGCAATCGCTTCGGCGACATCGTTGGGCGTGAGGTTGAAACCGATCAGCTTGCGTGGGTCGATCCAGATCCGCATGGCTCGCTCCGAGCCATACAGCTGGGCCTTGCCGACGCCCTTGAGGCGGCGGATCTCGTTCATCACGTTGCGCGCGAGGATGTCACTGAGCGCGGTTTCATCCAGGCTGCCGTCCTCGGAGGTGAGGGTGGCCAGCAAGAGGAAGCCGGTGGAGACCTTCTCCACCTGCAAACCTTGCTGGGTCACCGGCCGCGGCAGGCGCGACTCGACTACCTTGAGGCGGTTTTGCACATCGACCTGGGCCAGGTCCGGGTGGGTGCCTGGCTCGAAGGTCGCGGTAATAGTGGCGCTGCCCAGGCTGCTCTGCGAGGAGAAGTACAGCAGGTTGTCGGCACCGTTGAGCTCCTGCTCGATCAGGCTGACCACGCTCTCATCCATGGTCGCCGCCGAGGCGCCGGGGTAGACGGCGTAGATTTCCACCTGCGGCGGCGCCACGTTAGGGTACTGGGCCACCGGCAATTGCGGGATCGCCAGGGCGCCGGCCAGCAGGATGAACAGTGCGATCACCCAGGCGAATACCGGGCGGTCGATAAAGAACTGCGGCATGAATCAGGCCCTCACTGGCCGTTGTGCTGGACGATCGGAAGCGCGTCCTGTGATGAATCGACTTGCACCTGGTCGCCGGCCTTGACGTGTTGCAGGCCTTCGACCACCACCCGCTCACCTGCGGCGAGACCTTCGCTGACGATCCAGCGATCACCCTGGGCGCTGCCCAGGACGATCTGCCGTTCGCTGATACGGGCTTGCGCGTCGACCACCAGCACCTTCGGCACGCCCGCGCTGTCACGCAAGATCGCCCGCTGTGGCACGCTGATGCCCTTGGGCTGCACGGCCTGCTCCAGGCGCACGCGCACATAGCTGCCAGGCAGCAGGTCGAGATCCGGGTTGGGGAACTCGCTGCGCAGGGTGATCTGGTTGGTGCTCGGGTCGACGCTGATGTCGGAGAACAGCAGCTTGCCCGCCAGCGGGTAGGCACTGCCGTCATCCTGGATCAAGGTAGCCTTGGCCTGGCCTTCGCCGACCTGGCTCAGCTCGCCGGCGCGCAAGGCACGGCGCAGGGCATTGAGTTCGCGAGTCGACTGGGTGACGTCGGCATGGATCGGGTCCAGTTGTTGGATGGTAGCCAGCGGCGTGGATTCGTTCTGACCGACCAGCGCACCTTCAGTCACCAGCGCGCGGCCGATGCGCCCAGAGATCGGCGCGGTGACCGTGGCGTAACCCAGGTTCAGTCGCGCCCGCTCCAGGGCAGCCTTGGCCTCGGCGACTTCGGCATCAGCTTGGAGCAACGCAGCGCGAGCATTGTCGTACTCCTGGCGGCTGACCGCCTTGTCGTCGACCAGTTGGCTGTAGCGTTGCGCTTGCAGGCGCGCCTGATAGCGGGTGGCCTCAGCCTTGGCCAGGGTAGCGCGGGCGCTGTCGTGGTCAGCCTTGAAGGGCGCCGGGTCGATCAGGAACAGCACCTGGCCTTGCTTGACGTCGCTGCCTTCACGGTACACCCGCTTGAGTACCACCCCCGCGACCCGTGCACGCACCTCTGCCGTGCGCGGCGCCAGGATGCGCCCGCTCAGTTCGGTGCTGATCGCCAAGGGCTGGACCTGTACCGTCTCCACCCGCACCTGCGGCGTGGAGGCTTGTTCTTGCTGCTCGGCAGCATCGTCGCAGCCAGCGAGTAATACGCTCAGCAGCACCAAAGGCGCCAAACGGCGCAGGCGGGTAGGGCAGTGAGTAGACATGCGGGGTTTTCCGAAAATGACCAGGCGTATGCTAAAGCAGGCGCTCGCGGCGTGGGTGTGAAGCAGTGTAGGACGAGTGTGAAAAAGTGTAAGGAATGCCGCTGGCCAGGCGTAGGATTCTATATCCTGCTTCTCACCCTTTCGCTATTACGCCCTTTATGCCGAACATTCTCCTGGTCGAAGACGACAGCGCGTTGTCTGAATTGATCGCCAGCTACCTGCAACGCAACGACTTTCATGTCCGGGTGATCGCCCGGGGCGACCACGTGCTGGAAGCGTTTCGCCGTGACAAACCTGACCTGGTGGTGCTCGACCTGATGCTGCCGGGCCTCGACGGCCTGCAAGTGTGCCGCCTGCTGCGCCAGGAATCCCAGGGCCTACCGATTCTCATGCTGACCGCCCGCGACGATAGCCACGATCAGGTGCTGGGGCTGGAGATGGGCGCCGACGACTACGTGACCAAACCCTGCGAGCCGCGCGTGCTGCTGGCCAGAGTGCGCACCCTGCTGCGCCGTAGCACTATCAATGAGCCGCGCCTGGAAAGCGACCTGATCCTGGTGGGTGGTTTGCAGATCAACCTGGCCGAACGCACCGTGACCTGGCGTGGCGAGGAGGTCGAGCTGTCCAGCGGCGAGTACAACCTGTTGGTGGTGCTGGCGCGCAATGCCGGTGAAGTGCTCAGCCGCGACCGCATCCTGCAGCAGTTGCGCGGCATCGAGTTCAACGGCACCGACCGCTCGGTGGACGTGGCAATCTCCAAATTGCGCCGCAAGTTCGACGACAACGCCGGCGAAGCGCGCAAGATCAAGACCGTGTGGGGCAAGGGCTACTTGTTCAGCCGCGTCGAGTGGGAGTTCTGAGCGCATCATGCTGAAGATCCTGGTGCGCCTGTACCTGGTGATCATCGTCGCCTATGCCGGTGCCTTGTTGCTGATCCCCGACGCTATCGTCGGGGCCTTCCATGAGCGCTTCATGGCCTACAACCTCGACCAGGCCAAGGGCGTGCAGTCATTGATCGTGCGCCAGTTCCAGCAGGCACCGCGCGAGCAGTGGCCAGCGGTGGAAAGCGACCTGGCGGCGCACTTCACGCCGTTGCAGGTCAAGCTGCTCAAGTGGGACGAAGCCGAGCTGACGCAGGCCGAGCGGGCGCGTCTTGAACATGGATTGAAGGTGGTGCGCATCGGCGACTGGGGCTATTACCAGACCGCCCTGGCAGCGCTCGACCAGGACTGGCTGGTGAGCCTGCACAGCCCGCCGGATCCGGTCGATATCAATGTGTTGTCCTGGGGCGTGACGGTGTTGATCGGCGCCGCCATGCTCGGTTGCCTGCTGGTCTGGGTGTGGCCACACTGGCGCGACCTGGAGCGACTCAAGGAAACCGCCCGACGCTTGGGCCAGGGGCAGATGTCGGAGCGCACGCACATCTCGGCGCACTCGAACATCGGCGAACTGGCCGGGGTGTTCGACACCATGGCCGGCGACCTGGAACGCCACGTCAACCAGCAGCGCGAGCTGCTCAATGCGGTGTCGCATGAACTGCGCACGCCGTTGACCCGCCTGGATTTTGGCCTGGTGCTGCTGTTCGACGAGGTTCCGCCGGCCAGCCGCAAGCGCCTGCTCGAGCTGGTCGGGCATGTGCGCGAGCTGGATGAACTGGTGCTGGAGTTACTGTCTTACAGCCGCTTGCAGAATGCCGAGCAGGCCCGCGAGCGGGTCGAGGTGTCGTTGCTGGAGCTGGTCGACAGTGTGCTTGGCGGCTTTGCCGAAGAGCTCGATGGGCGCGGTATCCAGTGGGAAGTGCGCGCCGATGACAAGCTGCCGCGCTTTGTCCTCGATCCGCGCCTGACCGCCCGCGCAGTGCAGAATTTGGTGCGCAATGCCATGCGCTACTGTGACGAAAGCCTGCTGTTGCGGCTCAAGCTGGAAGCCGATGGTGCGTGTTTGTTGACGGTTGAGGATGACGGCATTGGCATTCCGGTCGAAGAGCGTGAGCGGATCTTCCAGCCGTTCTATCGACTCGATCGCAGCCGCGATCGCAATACCGGCGGGTTTGGCTTGGGGCTGGCGATCAGCCGTCGGGCGATCGAGGGGCAGGGTGGCACACTGACGGTGGCGCAGTCGGTGTTGGGTGGGGCGCAGTTCAAGATTCGTTTGCCTGCCAGTTGAGGGGGTGTTTGTTCCGGCCTCTTCGCGGGCAAGCCCGCTCCTACAGGTTTTTGTGGAGGGGCTGCGGGCGTGGGGTGACCACGCAGCGGCAGGTACTGGACCTGTGTCAGGCGCCCCCCAACTGGGCAGTCCACAACACGAACCGATCCTTGCCCGAATGTTTTGCCTCATACAACGCCTGGTCGGCACGTAGCAGCGCCACGCTCAGGCTATCGCCGGCGTTGACTTTGGCCAGGCCGATGCTGATCGTCACCGGATGCGGCCCCAGGTCTTCGCGCACGCGCTTGCACAATGTCGCGACCTGTCGCTCGGCAGCTTGCTGATCCAGGCCCTGGAAGAAGATCGCGAATTCCTCGCCGCCAAGCCTGGCGAACTCGAAACCTGCCATCGATGCCTTTATATGACCAGCCACACGCTTGAGCACTTCATCGCCGCTATCATGGCCAAATTGGTCGTTGACCTTCTTGAAATTGTCGATGTCGATCATCGCCAGGAATTGCCCCGGCGGCGCTTGCTGCAACTGGCGTTCGGCCTTGGCCATGAACGAGCGGCGGTTGGGTATTTCAGTTAGCACATCGACATAAGCTTGCTCCAACAGCACCTTGGACATATAGAAGTTGTGTAGCTTGGCCTGGCGGATGCGCAGGTAGCTGTAGATCACCAGGCCGCTGAGGAACACCGCATAACTGAGCAGCATGGCGGCTTCCAGATCATCCAGGTCGATATTGGTACCGTAGAAGGGGTTGAGCATCGCCCAGCAGATGGCCATGGCGCAGAAGAACGACCAACGCCGTACTGGCAGCACCGAAACGCTGTAGAGCACCGTCGACACGCCGAGCACCAGCCATACCGGACGCAGGGCGATAGGGATGCCCTCGATCACCAGGCGCATGCCTAAGGTGATCACGGCGATGAACAGCAAGTTGAGCACATCGAAGTGGTGGCTTTTGCGGGTGAAACCCAGGACCACGGTGATACAGCCCAGTAAACCCATGAACAGGCCAGACAGCCAGGTGAAGCCTTGATCGCCCAGGTAACTGACGATCAGGTCGAAGATCAGCCAGATGCCAATGCTGCAGCAGAAGATCAACTGGCAGAACGGGCGCATCAACTCGAATTCGTGCTGGCGAAATTCCGCGCGCAGGGCGGCGGGGGCGACCTGCTTGCGCACGTGCTCTTCGATGGTTTTGAACATGGTTTAGTCGGGGACTCCTTGCTGGCTGTACTGGCCTCATCGCGGGGCAAGCCCGCTCCCACGTGTAGCGCCGCTCATTCGCGTGGAGCGGGCTTGCCCCGCGATGAGGCCGGTGAAACCCACTCAATTGACCGGCAATAAACCCTGCGCCCAAGGCCGATAACGCAAGGCGAACACTGCTTCGGCGTGGCACCCACCGCTCAGCGCCGGGGGCGCAGGCTCTGCGCGAAATGGCTGCCCCGGCGCGCTGGTCTGGCGAAACGCCTCCCGGACGATGCCGACCCGGCAGGGCAGCGCCTGTTCATAGCCCTGGCGCACCAGCGCCGGCAAGCGCCCAGTACCTGCGCCATCCTGCCACCAGACAGTCAAGCCCATGCCGCTCAACTGTTCCAGCCACACACCAGTGACCCGCGGCGACAGCTTGCCGGCGCTGAACGCGCTGATATGCAGCGGCTTGCCCAGTTGCCGGTTGAATGCCTGCAACTGGCTGTGCAGCGCCTCGCGGCGGGCAGCATCACCAAAGTGCAGGTCGTCCAGCTCCATGGGCAGGTACCAGCCCGCGAGCGGCACGTCCCATTTCGTCTGGACCTGGTGCAGCTGGGTCAGCGAACGGCCCAGTTGCGCTTTCCAGTAGTCCGACAGCCCCTGGGCGTCCAATTGCTCGATGCGTTGGTAGTAGCCGGGGTCCATGTACAGCCCAAGCACCAGTTCCAGGCCTTGCGCGTGGGCTTCGCGCAGGCTGTTGGCCAACCAGCCCTGAGCGCCACCGAAATCGCTGTCGCCATAGGCACTCCACTGCACGATCAAGGTCTTGCCGCCCTGGGCCACGGTGGCGCGCCACAGCTGTTGCCACTGGGCCGGGGTGAGCGCTGCATCGCGGTTCAGCGGTTGATAGAACAGGCGCTGGTCGGCCAGCGCCGGTAGGCACAACAGCAGCATGCCAATTGCCAGGAGCTTGCGCATCAGAAGGTCATCTCCACACCCAGGAGCACGCCGTTGGCCCGCTCATAGAGGTCGCCGCCCAGCGCCTGCTGGTACTCGGCGCGCACTTTCAACGAGCCGCGGTAGGCGTTGTAGCGATCATCATCGAACCACCATTGCCAGCGCAGGCCGACGCCGCTGCGCAGATCCTGGCGCCAGTCGTTGCTGGGGTCTTGGCTGGCGAACTCGACAAAGCCATAGGGCATGATCGTCTGCGGCGAGTCGACCGGCAGTTTCCAGGCGTGCCCTTGCTGATAGCGCGACAGCCAGGCGTGGTCGCCGGCGCGAGTCCACCAGGCAGCGTCGAGGTAGAGGAAGCGCTCGTTCCATTGATCTTCATCGATGCGCCAGTCGTTACGCCAATCGCCCTGGTCGAGCACCGAGGCGGTGGCGCGCAGCAGCAAGTCGTTGCTCGACTCGGCGTGCCCGCGCAGATCGCCCCAGTTATCGCCGACCTTGCTCGGGCTGAGCAACTGGCCAAGGCTCAAGCCGTTGTAGTGCTGGTCGTCGATCTGGCGCTGGTGATAAAGCTCGGCATAGAGGTTTAGGTTGGCCTGGCCGAACGGTTTCCAGCGCAGGCCTACGCCAGTGCCCATGCTTTGCGCGTAGTCGGAGCGCCCCGGACCGCCAAACAGCACCCGGCCATACACCGACAGGGTACTGCCATTGCGGCTGGGCTGTTCGCCCAGGGCATGGTCCCACATCGCCAGTTGCACGTTCTGCGAGCGCGCCCGGCGCTCGCTACGACCGGTGTCGAAGTTGTCGTTGGTCGAGGTACCGGCGGGTGACCAGGTGCTGGCCAGGGTGATGCTGTCGCGCCGCGACAAGGTTTCGTGGGCACGGCGCTGGCGGTATTTGCGCGCCTCCAGGCTGCCGTATTCGTCGTCGCCGTCGACCACATGCTGCTCCACATCGATGACGCGGCGCAGTTCGCGGCGGGCCGAGGCACTGTCTTCGACTTCGTCATAGCGCAGCGCCAGGGTTTCGCCGAGGCGGTAGTCCTCGGGAAAATCGCGGGTCGAACGCTCAAGGTAGGGGATCGCTGCGCGGCGCTGTTGCGGGTCCGCCGAGCTTGCCAAACGCATGCCGTAGTCGGCGCGGTAGCGCGGCTGGTCAGGCGCCAGGCGCACCGCTTCGGCGAGCCAGGCGGTGCTTTGCGCACTGTCACCCGCGGCTTGGGCGGTGCCCGCGGCGGCGTAGTAATGATCGGCTCGTGGGGTGTGCGCCAGCGCCTGGCGTTGCCGGTTGAGCGCTGTGTTGAAATCGCCCTGGCGCTGGGCGATGGCGGCGCCCAAGGCCCAATCATCGGCGCTGTGGTGCGCTGCCGCCTGCCAATAGCGCTGGGCGGCTTGGGCGTCGCCTGCATTCAAGGCGCCTTGTGCGGCGGTCAGGCGGGCGTTGTCGGTCCAGGCCTCGGCGGGCAGGCTGCGCCAGATTGGCAGGGCCGCTTCAAAGTCACCCGCTGCCTGCAGGGCATAGGCCAGCGGCAGACGGCTGGCAGTGTCGCCCAGGCCTTCTGCGGCCTGGTAATAAACCACCGCTTCGCCGGGATGCTCGGGCATGGCGCAGCGGCCTAGGGCACGGTACTGGCCGGGTTCGGTTGGTTTAGCCGGGATTGCCCCGCGCACCGCATCGCACTGTCCGGCTTCGGCCAGGCGCGCGAGCAGTTGCGCCCGGGTGGCGGCGTCCACCCGGGGGGCCAGCGCCAGCATGCGGCGGCTGTCCAGCGGGCCATCATTGCGTGCGTAAAGGTTGCCCAGGCGCCGCAGCAGGGACGGCGTCAAGCGGCCCTGGCGACGGTCGTAGGCCTGCTCGAGCAGGTGCCGTGCGCGCTCGGCCTGGCCTTGCTCGACTAGCAGAAAACTGGCTTGTTCGAGCGCCGCCAGGTCGCCGCTTTGCCGGTAACGCTGCTCCCACTGCGCGGCGGTGCGCGGCTGCGGTGGTTGCGGCGGGTCGCCATACAGGCGTTGCTTGAGCACGGCATAGGCGCGTGGGTTGTCGTCGCGGGTACAACCCTTGAGCTGCTCGCGGGCCAGCGCAGGATCGTGTCGCGACAGCCAGTCGACCGTTTCCAGGCACGGTTTGCCGAGCTGGTTGCTCAGCTGCTGGACCTGCGCCGCGTTATCGCCCTGGCGCGCCAGTTCCCACAGTTGCTGGCGCTGCTCGGGGTGTTGTAGCTGCTCACTGGGCAGGCTTTGCAGCCAGCGCTCGGCCTGCTGATTATGGCCCACGGCAATTGCCCGGTTGGCCATGGCCAGGCGCGTCTGGTTGGCCACCTCGGTCGATGGCGCACTGGGCAGGAGCTTGTTCAGGCCGTTTTCGTCGACTCGCTGCACGTAGGCGTTGGCCAGGCGCTGCCAGTCCTCGGCCGACAGCTGGCCCTTGTCGGCCAAGGGTTGCAGTTGCTCGATGGTCTCGCCCCAATTGCGCAGCTGTTCGGCGAAGTTGGCCCTCGTCAGGCGCAAGACCATGCCGTCGCCATGCGCCGGCAGTTGGTTGAGCCACGCCAAGGCTCGCCCGGCGCCTCCGAACTTGGCCAGGCTCATGCTGTAGGCCTGCCACAGGCGCACACGGGTGTTGCCTTCGCTGCTGGCGATCCAGCCCTCGACCTGGCTGGCCGGTGGCGGGTCTTGCTCGATCCAGGTCAAGCGCAGTTCGAGCAGGGCGTCGGCGTGCTCGGGGCTGTTCTGCAACTGCTCGGCCATTGCCTGGGCTTCTTTATAGCGGCGCTGGTGGGCCAGTGCCGACATCAGCAAGGCACGTGCCTCATCGTTGTTCGGTACCCGGCCGAGCACATGGCGAGTCAGCCGCTCGACCTCGGCCCAGTTGTCTTTCTGCGCCTCGCGATAGCCACGCTCCATGAAGGGATAGCTGGTGAAACGCTGGAAGTCAGTCATCGGCGCTGCCAACGCCGGCAGGGCGGTGGAACACAGCAACAAGGTAGTCAACGTCAGGGAAATACCGGGCTTCATGCCACCTCCCGCGTCAGGTCATAGGCAGCCTGCTGTTCGCTGGCTTGTTCGGCGAGAGCCTGTTGCAGCACCTGCTCGGTGATGATGCCGCGGGCGATCAGGTGCTCGCCCAGGCTCATGGTGTCGGGGTCGAAATCGATCAGCGCCTGATTGAACAAGGTTGCCGGGACCATACCGCGCACCTGCAGGAGTGCACCGAGCATGACTTGGTGGGTGCTGACGTTCTCGATCAGCTCGGCGTCATCCTGATGGCGCTCAAGCACGGCCAGCATCTGTTGGGTCTCGGGTTTTTGCCAGGGGCTGGGATAGTGATAACGCAGGCCCAGGGTTACCCGCCCCTGGGGCGCCAAGCGGCTGCGCACCGGGCGCTTGAGCTGGCGGCTGATGACCCCCAGCGACACCTGGCTGACCGGGCTTTCACTGGCCAGCACCAGCGTGTCGCCATCTTCCGCAACTGGCAGCACGCCATAGTGAACGGCCAGGCGGCGGGGGAGTTTGCCGATCAACGCTGGGGCGATTTTGAACGGATTGAGTGGCGCCCAGGGCAGCTCCAGCTGTTCAGCCAGGGTTTCGACCAGTTGCTCGGTGGTCAGCCATCCACGCAACAGCAGCTCGCGCCCCAGTCGTCGGCGCACTGGGCTGGTGATGGCTTGTTCAAGTTGCGCTTCGCTGATGTAGCCTTTTTCAACCAGACGATGACCCAGGGGCGTGCGTGCCGGTGAGGCGAGGGCCGGGAATTCGTGGGTGGTCTTGTCCCAGGCCACTCGCCGTGAATCACCCATTTCCATCACTTGGCGCAGGGCACGCAGGTTGGCGAAGAAATTGACGAAGTTGCTCCACATCATCCGCGGCGCCGACAGCAGCCCTTCGCCAATACCGTAGTAGCGAGTGACGAACCACCCACGCTGGAAAAGCCGATTGATCAGCAACAAGCCGTTGAGCCAGAGCAGGGTGGAGAGCAGCCAACTGTCACCCAGGATTGACATGAAACGCCACGATTCGGGGGCGATCACCGTCACCAGCCACATCGCCAACAGGACCAGGAACAACAGGTTGACCAAAAAGCTCAGCAGGTAGGCGAACAGCCCGCGCCGGTCACGCCACAGGAAGTAATTGAGCGCGCCCTTGCGGCTCCAGCCCAGGTTGCTGGTGCCTTGGAACACGATGCCGACGATCCAGCGCGACTTTTGCCGGATGGCATGCTGCCAGTCGCGCGGGAAGTGCTCGCGCACGCAGATCACTTGGGAGAAGGCCCGGCTCATGCCGAAACGCCATTCGTGCTTGAGCGCCAGCGCCGGGTCGGTGATGGAATAACGGGCGAAGATGCACTTCATGCCTTTTTGTTTCAGGCGAAAACCGATGTCGTAGTCCTCGGTCAGACTCTGCACATCGAACGCGATGCCGTCCCCGTCCTCAAGCAGCGCGCTGATCGCCCGCCGGCTGAAGCAGGTGCCGACCCCGGCACTGGGCACTTGCCCGGTCAACGCTTCGCGGACGATGACATCCTTGCCATGGTTTTCGGCGAACTCATCCACGTAGTGCCCAGCGGTGAAGCCTTTCCATTCTGGCGCGTAGGGATACACCGGGATCTGGATCATGTCCTTGTTGGGCAGCAGATAGTTGAACAGGCGCAGTTCCATTGGCGAGATGACGTCTTCGGCGTCATGCAGGATGAACCCGGCGAACTCGATGCGTGCGTCCTGCTCAAACCGCAGGATGGCGTCGATGATGTTGTTCAGGCAGTCGGCCTTGCTGGTCGGGCCTGGACGGGCGCAGACCACTTTGTGCACGTTGGGATAGTGCAGGCACACCGCGTCGACATCGGCCTGGGTCTGCGGATCGTTGGGGTAGGTGCCGACGAAGATCTGGTAGTTCTCGTAGTCGATGGTCGAAGCGGCCAGGCGCGCCATCTCGCCGACCACGCCCACTTCGTTCCAGGCTGGCACCATGATCGCCAGGGGTTTTTCCGGCACTTCGAACAGGCGTTTCTCGTCGGCCGGTTCGTATTTGTCATAGATCCGGAAGCGCCGCACCAGCTTGCGGCCCCAGTAGCACAGGTCGATGAACAGGTCATCCAGGCCGAGCAGGAACATCAGGCTAGCGAGGATGATGGCGAGAATCTTCAGGCCGAACAGCACATAGGTCAGAAAATCGATAAAGGCCAGGCTCATGCGTCATCTCGTCCGTTTTCGCGCTCCTCGAACCAGCGTTGCAGGCGTTCGGCAATGCGCTCGCTGGCATGGCCGTCGCCGAACGGGGTGTACACCCGAGCCATTTGCCGATACGCCTCGGGGTCATCGAGCAGTTGGCTGGTTTCCTTGACGATGCGTTCGGTGAGGGTGCCGACCAGCTTGACCGTACCGCCTTCGAGCACTGACGGACGTTCAGTGACCTTGCGCAGGACCAACACCGGCTTGCCCAGCGCCGGCGCTTCTTCCTGGACCCCGCCAGAATCGGTGAGGATCACGTGGGCGCGGTCCATCAGCCAGACGAAGTGCTGATAATCCTGGGGGGCGACCAAATGGATGTTGTCGCGGCCCGAGAGCACGCCGTAGACAGCTTTTTGCACCTGGGGGTTGAGGTGCACCGGGTAGACGAACTGCACGTCTGGGTAGCGCAAGGCCAACTCGGCCAGCGCCAGGCAGATGCGCTCGAAACCCGCGCCGAAGTTTTCCCGGCGATGGCCGGTGATCAGCACCATACGCTGATCATCGCCCAGCGCTGCCAGCGGCGAATCGGCTGCCGGATGCCAGCCGCTGGTGTTCAGATGCTCGCGCATCCACAGCAGCGCGTCGATCACCGTATTGCCGGTCACTTCAATGTGTTCGGCGGGCACGTGCTCGCCCAACAGGTTGTCGCGAGACTTGGTAGTAGGGGTGAAATGCAGATCGGCGAGCACCCCGGTCAGGCGCCGGTTGGCCTCTTCCGGCCAGGGTTGCTGCAGGTTACCGGTGCGCAGCCCGGCTTCGACATGGCCGATGGGGATGCGCCGGTGAAAGGCGGCGAGGGCGGCGATGAAACTGGTGGTGGTATCGCCGTGGACCAGCACGATGTCCGGGTTTACCTGTGCGTAGGCCTGGTCAATCTTGTCCAGCAGGTCGCGGGCCAGGCCATTGAGGGTCTGGTTCTTGGTCATCACCTGCAGGTCCTGATCGACCGACAGGCCGAAGGCGCTCAGCACCTGTTCGAGCATTTCCCGGTGTTGGCCGGTGGAGCAGATATGCAGGTCGAGCTCGGGCCATTGGCGCAGTACGCGCGCTAGCGGAGCCATTTTGATCGCTTCTGGGCGGGTACCGAAAACCATCATGACGGTATGGGGCATCGTCTCGCTCCTCGTCCGATTCCGTGTCCGAAGTTGTACGAATGCGTCGCGCTTGTAGGAGTTAGATACAAGCAGGGGAACCAGGTGTTGTCCAATTGCGGGCGCAGCTGCCAGCGGATGCTGCAAAGGTTGAAGATCCGCCCAGAGCGGCGTACCGTTTCTGTCCATTTCTCATCAGGAGGCCCCATGCAAGGCAAGGCCCGCAAGATCGTCCAGGCCATCTGCTATGAAGTCATCGCCGTGGCCTGCGTAGCGCCGGCGCTGTCGTTGATGTTCGACGCAGGTATAGCCCATTCGACGGTGCTTTCGGTGCTGATGTCGGGCATCGCCATGAGTTGGAACATGGGCTACAACTGGGCCTTCGAGCGCTGGGAGGCGCGTCAGCACCAGCGTACCCGTACCCTGTTGCGCCGGGTGCTGCATGCGTTGGGCTTCGAGGGTGGGCTGGTGTTGATCCTGCTGCCGCTGGTGGCGTTCTGGCTCGACATCAGCCTGTGGCAGGCATTGCTGACCAACCTGGCCTTGTTCGTGTTCTTCTTCGTCTATGCCTTCGTGTTCCAATGGGGCTTTGACAAGGTGTTCGATGTGCCGCTCTCGGCCCAGCACGTCAAATGTTGACTTGCCGTACCCAGGCAGGCTAACGTCAGCGCCCATGAATACCTTCCCGCAACGTCGCGCCCTGAGCATTATTATTACCGCCATTATCGGATTGGCGGGCTAGCGCGTACGTGCACCGAACCCGCCCTGGAGGCGGGTTTTTTCTCTCTGACTCCTGGGCAAATCAAGAAAACCAGGAGTCATCGATGACCAGCCTCAGTGTCAGCCCGCGTACCGTCACCACCCCGCAACAATTGCTTTCGGAGCAGGTGCGGCGGATTCTTGCCGCCCCCGTGTACGACCTGGCCATCGAGACCCCACTGCAAGTCGCCCCCGCCTTGTCGGCAAGCCTGGCTAACCAGGTGCTGCTCAAGCGTGAAGACCTGCAGCCAACCTTCTCGTTCAAGATCCGCGGTGCCTACACCCGGCTATCACGCCTGACCACTGCCCAGCGCGAGCGCGGCGTGATCACCGCCTCGGCGGGCAACCACGCCCAGGGGGTCGCGCTGGCTGCGGCGCACCTGGGGATGCGTGCGACCATCGTCATGCCCACCACCACGCCGACGCTGAAGATCGAAGGCGTGCGTTCTCGCGGTGGCAATGTGGTGCTGCATGGTGAGAGCTTTCCCCATGCGCTGGCCCACGCCCTGCGCTTGGCCGACGAGCACGGCGCGACGTTCGTGCCGCCGTTTGACGATCCGGACGTGATCGCAGGCCAAGGCACCGTGGCCATGGAAATCCTCCGCCAGCAGCCTGGGCCGCTGGATGCGATCTTCGTACCAGTGGGCGGCGGCGGCCTGATCGCCGGGATTGCCGCCTACGTCAAATACCTGCGGCCCGAGGTCAAGGTGATCGGCGTCGAGCCGCAGGATTCCAACTGCCTGCAAGCGGCCATGGCTGCCGGTGAGCGGGTGATCCTGGCGCAGGTCGGCACGTTTGCCGATGGCGTTGCAGTGGCGCAGATCGGTGCCCATTGCTTCGAATTGTGCCGACATTTCGTCGATGAAGTGATCACCGTCAGCAGCGATGAGCTGTGCGCGGCGATCAAGGACATCTACGACGACACCCGCTCTATCACCGAGCCCTCTGGTGCGTTGGCGGTGGCCGGGATCAAGAAGTACGTGGCCCGTGACGGCGTGCAGGGGCAGACCTTGGTGGCGATCGACTCGGGCGCCAACGTCAATTTTGACCGCCTGCGGCATGTCGCCGAGCGGGCCGAGCTGGGTGAGCAGCGCGAGGCGATCATCGCCGTGACCATCCCGGAGCAGCCAGGCAGTTTCCGCGCATTCTGCCAGGCCCTGGGCAAGCGCCAGATCACCGAGTTCAACTATCGCTATTACCCAGGTAAAGAAGCGCGGCTGTTCGTCGGGGTGCAGACGCATCCGCTGAACGACCCGCGCGAACAGCTGCTGGCCAGCCTGCGCGAGCAGGGCTACAGCGTGCTCGACCTGACCGACAACGAGTTGGCCAAGCTGCATGTGCGTCATACCGTCGGTGGCCATGCCGCGCCTGGGGCGCACGAGCGGGTGTTGCGCTTTGAGTTCCCGGAGCGGCCGGGGGCGTTGCTGGGCTTCCTGGAGCGCTTGGGCAAGCGTTGGAACATCAGCCTGTTTCATTATCGCAACCACGGCGCGGCTGAGGCCCGGGTGTTTGCCGCGCTCGAAGTGCCTGGGGATGAACTGGCGGGGCTGCCGGTGGCATTGGATGACATGGGCTATCGCTACTGGGATGAGACGGATAACCCGGCGTATCAGCTGTTTTTGGGCTAGAAGTACCGCGCCCATCGCTGCAAGTCGGCGATGGGCGCGTCACTCACAACACATTGCCCTGGATCAACACCCTTCGCGCCATTCAGGTCGATCCTCAAGCCAGACCCAGTTTGCCGAGGATCCGCCCATGAGCAGCACATTCTTCATCCCCGCCGTCAACATCATGGGCATCGATTGCCTGGAGGAGGCGATGACCGCCATTGCCGGCTATGGCCTGCGCAAGGCATTGATCGTCACCGACCAAGGGCTGGCGAAGGCTGGCGTGGCCCAACGTATCGCCGAGATGCTGGCAATGCGTGACATCGATTCGGTGGTGTTCGACGGCGCCCAGCCCAACCCGAGCATCGCCAATGTCGAAGCGGGCCTGGCGGTGCTCCAGCGTGAACGCTGTGACTGCGTGGTGTCCCTCGGTGGCGGCTCACCCCACGACTGCGCCAAGGGCATTGCCCTGTGCGCGACCAATGGCGGGCATATCAGCGATTACGAGGGCGTCGACCGCTCAAGCAAGCCGCAGTTGCCGCTGATTGCGATCAATACCACTGCCGGTACGGCCAGCGAGATGACCCGCTTCTGCATCATCACTGATCAAGCACGCCACGTGAAAATGGCCATTGTCGACCGCAACGTCACGCCGATTCTCTCTGTCAACGACCCAGCCTTGATGGCCGCTATGCCCAAGGACCTGACTGCCGCAACGGGTATGGACGCCCTGACCCATGCCATCGAGGCGTATGTGTCGACAGCGGCAACCCCGATTACCGACGCTTGCGCGCTCAAGGCCATCAGCCTGGTCAGCGACAACCTGCGCCAGGCGGTGGCGGACGGCAAGGATCTGCAAGCGCGGGAGAACATGGCCTATGCCCAGTTCCTCGCCGGCATGGCGTTCAACAACGCCTCGCTCGGCTACGTCCATGCCATGGCCCATCAGCTCGGCGGCTATTACGACTTGCCGCATGGGGTCTGTAATGCGGTGCTGCTACCACACGTGCAGCGCTTCAATGCCAAGGTCAGTGCAGCGCGTCTGCGCGATGTGGCCAAGGCCATGGGCGTGCGGGTGTGTGCCTTGGATGCGCAGCAGGGCGCGGGGGCGGCGATCAGCGCAATCGAGCATCTGGCTGCGGCGATCGGCATTCCCGCGGGGCTGGCGGAGTTGGGCGCCAAAGTCCAGGACGTACCGGTCCTGGCTGAAAATGCGTTGAAGGACGCGTGCGGGCTGACCAATCCGCGGCCGGCCAGCCAGGCAGAGATCGAGGCGATCTTCCGCGCGGCGTTCTGATCGTTCAGCCCAATCGTCGGACACGTCGCAGTGACGTGTCCGACGACTGGCTGCGCTACGGTCTTCAGCGCTCGCGCATGAAGAACCCTGCAACATACTTGCGAAACGTCTCCAGGCTCTTGAAGTCGGCATAGCGCTTGAAGTGCTCGGTCTCAGGCTCCGGCCCTACCGGTTGTTCGAGCAGTGACACCGACAGCACCCGGTCCTGATCCGAGGTCAGCACCAGTTCATCCATCACCTGGCCGCCGATCACTGGCCGGCGCATCAGCACCTTGACCCCCTTGCTCGCCATCCAGTCGATCAACGACACCAGCGCCTTGAGCGGTTCGCGCTCTTCATCGCGGTACACCGGGAACAGATGCGCGCGCGACAATACCGGCACGCTGGCGACATGGATCAACTCATAGAAGTGGCTGCCTGCCGTGGCCGGTGAATAAAGGGCCAAGGCCAGCAGTGGCCCAATGGTGCGGCTGCCACCCCAATACAAGTGATGCCCCTGGAAATCGAAACCATCTTCGCTGCGGGCGTTGAACAGCTTGCGTGCCTTGATCTGATCGACGCAGTCGAGCAACAGGCCGTGGCGGCGGTGGTTGGCAAATACCGTGGCTTCGCGCAGGCGGGACTTGAGCATCATCATGTGCTTCATGTCCAGGCGGGTTTCCAGGTAGTTGCTGGCCGGCACGCGTTCGAGCAAGGGGTAGCGACTGGCGACGCTGCGCAGTTCGGCGAACTGGGCAGTGAGGTCTTTTTTGAGGTGGGTGGCATAGACGTTCAGGCCGCTGATCTCGATCCAGGTCAGCAGTAACGACAACAGATGTTGCTGCTCACGCCGATCGCCAGGCTCTGCAGCCGCGCCGCCTTCTGCGGTTTTGCGAAAATCGCCTATCAGCCGCAGCGGCGTATCGGGCGCCAGCCAAGCCGGTGGCGGGGTGGTCTCGTTACGGCGCTCGTCGGCCTCGCGTTCATCCTTGGTGAACGGGCAGCCGGGAGCATGCTCGGGGGTGTCTGGGTTGTTGCGCAGGATCAACCGACCCGTGTCGCCATTGAGGGCGATGTTGAGCACCGGCGAGGCGTCCTTGCGGCAATCACAGGCCAGCCACTGGTTGGCGCTGCGCACCTTCATCAGCATCTGGTTAGCCTGCAGCACGGCAGGACCGCTGAGGGTGGCGCTGGCAAAACCGGCCAGCAGTTCTTCCTCGGCCGGGGTCAGGCTGCGCACCAGGGTGGCGTTTTTCTCGATGATTCGCATGAAGCAGCTCCAAGCTACAAGCCTCAAGCTTCAAGCAAAGCCGCGTCGCTTTCAACTTGAAGCTTGTGGCTTGGCGCTCGAGGTTCAGTTAGCGCTGAACATCTTCGCCGCGCGGGCGCGGATTTCTTCAACCGAGAGGTCTTCCTTGTGGGTCGAGACGAACCACAGGTTGCCGAACGGGTCCTTCACGGTGCCACTGCGGTCGCCGTAGAACTGGTCTTGCAACGGGCTGACCTGGGTAGCGCCTGCGGCGATGGCCTGGGCGTAGATCTGGTCGCAGTCCTCGACATACAAGTGCAGGCCAACCGCTACGCCGTTGACCGATTGGCTGGCGGTCAAGCCACCGCTTTCGCCGCAGGGTTCGGCGAGCATCAGCGACGAGTCGCCGATTTTCAGCTCGGCGTGGCCGACCCGGCCGTCTGGGCTGTCGAGGCGGAACATTTCTTGGGCGTTGAAGGCTTTTTTGTAGAACTCGATGGCCTGGTGGGCGTCTTTGATGCCCAGGTAGGGGGTGATGCTGTGTTGCCCTTCGGGAATCGGTTTGGCTGCCATCTTGTTATCTCCTTGGGGTTTGAGCATTGGGCGGGTCATGCTGGCCCTATCGCGGGACACGTCCCTACTACCCGGAAGGTGTCCCGCGAAGAGGCCAATATAAACCATGAGGCTGTATGTTTATACAGTTAGGCCGCAAGCGCAAATGCTAATTCCCCATAAGCAATTGCCTGGCTAGAAGATGTAGTCGGTAGTCAGGAAGCTTGACTGCCGATTACGGATGATCTCGCTGATCAATTGTTTGTTAGCCTCCTGGAACTTGGTCGCGACCAAGGTGCGGATCGAGAATACCCGCAAGGCGTCATGTACCGACAAGGTCCCTTCAGCGCTGTTCTTGCGGCCGTTGAACGGGTAGGTATCCGGGCCACGCTGGCACTGCGCATTGATGTTGATGCGCCCCACCTGGTTGGCAAAGGTGTCGACCAGCGTGCCGATGGTCTGGGGATCATTGCCGAACAGGCTCAACTGCTGGCCGTAGTCGGAATCCAGTACATATTCGATCACTGTCTCAAGGTCGCGGTAGGGCACCACCGGCACCACCGGCCCAAACTGCTCCTCGTGATACACGCGCATATCGGCGCTGACCGGGTAGAGCAGGGCAGGATAGAAGAACGACCCCCGGCTGTGGCCGCCGCCTTCATGCTCATTGAGTACCTGCGCGCCCTTGCCCTTGGCATCCTCCACCAAGGCGTTGAGGTAGTCGACCTTGCCTTGCTCTGGCAGCGGCGTCAGCGCCACCCCCGGTGCCCAGGGCATGCCGGGCTTGAGCGCAGCCAGCTTGCGTTGGAATTTCTCCAGGAACGGCGCGACCACATCCTCGTGCACGAACAGGATCTTCAGTGCGGTGCAGCGCTGGCCATTGAAGGAGAGGGCGCCGGTCACTGCTTCCTCGACGGCGTTATCCAGGTCCACCTGGGGCAGCACGATCCCGGGGTTCTTGGCATCCAGGCCCAGCGCTGCACGCAGGCGGTGCGGGCGTGGATGGAGTTTTTTCAGGTCGCTGGCGGCTTTGTGGGTGCCGATGAAGGCGAATACGTCGATCTTGCCGCTGGCCATCAAGGCGCTGACGGTCTCCCGGCCGCGACCATAAATGACGTTGATCACCCCGGCCGGGAAGCTGTCGCGGAACGCTTCGAGCAGTGGCCGGATCAGCAGCACGCCGAACTTGGCCGGCTTGAACACCACGGTATTGCCCATGATCAACGCTGGGATCAGGGTGGTGAAGGTCTCGTTCAGCGGATAGTTGTAAGGGCCCATGCACAGCGCCACGCCTAGCGGCGCACGGCGGATCTGGCCGAGGGTGCCTTGTTCGAGTTCAAAGCGGCTGGAGCGTCGGTCCAGATCCTTGAGGGCGTTGATGGTGTCGACGATGTAGTCGCAGGTGCGGTCGAACTCTTTCTCCGAATCCTTGAGGTTCTTGCCGATCTCCCACATCAGCAGCTTGACCACCGCGCTGCGCTGTTCGCGCATGCGCGCCAGGAACGCTTCGACGTGCTGGATGCGCTCGGCCACGCGCATGTTCGGCCAGCTGCCGCGGCCTTTGTCATAGGCTTGAACCGCAGCATCCAGGGCGGTGAGTGCGGTGTCGGCGTCAAGCAACGGTGCACTGCCCAAAATCACCTGGTGCTCTTCATCGCCCTGTTTGAGCCAGACCGGACTGCGTACGGTAGCCAAGGGCCCATGCCATTGCCTGAGTTCGCCATTGACGAGGTAATCGCGCTGTTCCAGGGGCGGGCCGAGGCGCCAGGCTTCGGGGATTTCTTCGGCGGTCGGAAACAGCGAATCGAGCAAACGGTCCATGGTTACTGCACCTCACAGGTTAGGCTAGGTGAAACGCTTCAGCGTCCGAGCATGCACCCGCCGCAAGAAAAACACCAGTCTGGCTCAACATTGGCCAGCCTGCGCCGATACAGGATCAATCGTCCTCCGATCGCGGGCCCATGAGAACCGTCCACCCTTCCCCTGATGACCCGCCAGCCGCTGCGGGCTCGCTGCGTCACAGCGCCAACCGCCTGCTGCCAGTGGGTTTTGCCCTGATTGGCATCAGCTTGTCGCTGGTGCTTGGCCGGCTGGACGTGCAACGCGAGCAGAGCGAGCAGGTCGCCACCATTGCTGCACATTTGTCTGGGGTGCGGGCCGCCTTGGAAGCGCAACTGCGCGCAGCCTTTGGCGAAACCGAGGGCATTGCCCAACTGATCGCCGCCGATGGCCATATCAGTGCCGAGCACTTCCATGGTATGGCGCGCGAAGCCTTGGAATCGGTGCCGTACATGCGCCATGTGTCGCTGGCGCCGGACGATGTGATCAGCGATGTCTATCCGCTCAAGGGCAACCAGGCCATCATGGGCCTGGACTATCGGCGACTGGCCGACCAGTTCCCGCTATTGCAATCGGCGCGCGAGCAGATGCAGCCGGTGCTTGCCGGGCCGGTGAAGCTGTATCAGGGCGGCCAGGCGCTGATATATCGGCGCCCGGTGTTCATCAATGGCAAGCGCGGGGTGAAGTTCTACTGGGGCAACGTCTCGACCGTGGCCGACATCGATCGGCTGCTGGCCGCCGCCGGGCTTGGGCCGGAGCTTGAGATCGACGTGGCCGTGCGTGGCGCCAATGGCCAAGGCGGCGATGGCGGGTTGATCTGGGGCGATGCACGGCTGTTCGAAGACCCGCTGCTCAGCCAGACGGTGGAAGTGCCAGGTGGTCGCTGGCAGCTGGTCGCTGCCCCGCATGCCGGCTGGCCGGTGCTGGGCTTGTTCGCGTCGCCCTTGTTTTTGTTCGCCTTGAGTTGCACCGGGCTGTTCAGCGTGTTCGTCGCCCAGCTCAATCGCAATCACCGTTTGCTCAAGCAGCGCAACCGCGAACTGCGCCAGTCGCAGGCCCAGCTGGAGCGCCTGGCCCACTACGACACCATCACCGGGCTGCCTAATCGCGTGCTGTTCCAGCAGCAGTTGGCCGCTGCCATCCTCAAGGGCAATGGCCTGGCAGTATTGATGCTGGATATCGACGGCTTCAAACAGGTCAATGACAGCCTCGGCCACCCCATGGGCGATCTACTCTTGCAACAAGCCACTGCGCGCTTTTTGCAAGAACTCGACAGCGCCGACCGCGTTTGCCGACTTGGCGGCGATGAGTTCGTGTTCATGCTCCAAGGCAGCCAGGGCCAGGTCAGTCACCAGGTACGGGCGATCTTGCGTTGCCTGCAGCGGCCGTTCGACCTTAACGGCAATGCTGCGCTGGTCACCGGCAGCATCGGTTTGGCCTGGTGCCCGCAGCATGGCGAGAGCGTCGACAGCCTGCTGCGCCATGCCGACACCGCCATGTACGTGGCCAAGGAGAGCGGCCGCAATGCCTGGCGCCCGTATCACCCCGAGATGACCGCGCGCCTGCAGCAGCGGCTGGAGTTGGAACGCAACCTGCGCCGAGCCCTGCAGGACAACGAATTCGAGCTGTGGTACCAGCCCAAGGTGGATTTGTTCAGTGGTCAGCTGGAGGGGGTCGAGGCGCTGTTGCGCTGGCGTGACCCCGAGCATGGGTTGGTGTCGCCGGCCGAGTTCATCCCGTTGGCCGAGCGCACCGGTTTGATCATCCCGCTAGGTGAGTTGGTGCTGGATCTGGCCTGCGCACAGTTGGCCAGCTGGCGCGCCGCAGACTGTTTGCCTGGGCCATTGGCGATTAACGTCGCGGCCTTGCAGATCGAGCGCAGCGACTATGTCACCAGCCTCGCTACGGCGCTGGCGCGTTACGACTTGCCGGCGCAACTGCTGGAGGTGGAAATCACCGAAAGCCTGTTGATGGAAAGCCAGCAACAGGCCTGCGCGGTGTTGGCCCAGCTGCAAGCCATGGGCGTGGCCACCGCGGTGGACGATTTCGGTACCGGCTACTCGTCGCTGGCCTATCTGCGCTCGCTGCCGATCGACCACTTGAAGATCGACCGCGCCTTCATCAAGGACTTGCCTGGCGACGACGATGCGGTGGCCGTCGCCCGCGCGATCATCGACCTGGGCCATGCGCTGGGCTTTAGGATCACCGCCGAAGGCATCGAAACCCAGGAGCAGTACGACTTTCTGCGCAATGCCGGGTGCAATCAGGGCCAAGGCTACCTGATGGGCCGGCCGATGCCTGCGCCGGCGTTGCAGGCATGGCTGGTGCAACATGAGCAGCGGCGGCCGGCGCGCTGAGATCGCTGCTCGACGCCTATCAAGTCTGCGCAGCGAGCGCCGAAGGCTGAGCAGCCAGGCAGGTGTAGCCAACCCGAGGTAGCCCCGCCAGCCGCTGGTCAATCAGGTTCTTGAGCGACTCGCCGGTGGCCAGGTAAGCATCACCAAAGTCATGCCCGCCCAGTGCGCTGGGATGGGCGACGATTTCCAGTACGCCCCGTTTGGGCGCCAGGCCCGCCTTCAAGTCCTGCGGCGTGCATACATAGTCCGCCGTCGCCCCGCTGAGTTGGCGCAAGCGCCGATTGAGCAGCGCCTTGAAGATTTTCTTCAAGGGGCCGATGTTCTGCCCCAGGTTGCGCGCCAAGCGCACCGGCACCCCTTGTTTGCGAGCGAAGCGCGCGACGATCGCGCCGATTGGCCAGATGTTGTGCACATGCTGATGCGAGTCCAGGTGGCTGGGCATCACCCCATGTTCCAGGCAGCGGTTCCACTGTGCTTCGAGCTCCTGTTCGACGGCCAGCCGCTCACGCCGCGACAGGCGCAGGGTGCGGCGCTTGAGCTTGAGTTCGAATTCGCCGTGCGGCGCGCAAAAACGCGCTTCGGCCAAGATGGCCTGGCTTAACGGCCGGCCGTAGGTCAGGTTGAAATGCAAGCCAATCCGCCCTTTGAGCGCCGGCTGCTGGGCCAGGACGCAGGCTGCGGCAAACGCCGGCATGTTGGCCATGGCAGTCGCCGAACTGATCAATCCGGCCTGGAAGGCATGCAAGATCACCGCGTTGGTATGGGCACTGAGGCCGAAATCGTCAGCGTTGACTATGACCTGAGATGGCATTCGGACTCTCCTGTGGGGGATTGGGGGTGGCCGCGACCTGGGGGCTGGCGGCGCGCTTGCGCAGGCGCGGCTTGAGCCACTGCCAGCAGCGCAGCGCCAGGCCCAGGGCGATACCGTCCAGGCGCCAGCTGTAGCAGCTCAGGCGCCACTGGTCGACCTGCTCGGTCTGGCGTTCGTGCAGCTGGTGGCTGGAGTTTTCCAGGCTGACGCGGGAGGCGTCGACCCACTGCCAGCCGTCGTCCAGGCCCCAGTGGATGAATTCTTCGAGCAGCACCCGGCCACTGCCCAGGTCACTATGGGCAGGCTCGAAGGCCAGGTTGTAGTCGTATACCCGGCCACGTTCGAGCAGGCCTAGGCGGTAACTGATGCAGCGGCCGTCGAGTTCCAGCAAGACCAGGCACACCAGGCCTTCGCCAGCCAGGGCGGTAAAGGCCTGGTACATCCACTGGCGGCGCTGTTCGCCGGAGAAGATGCCGACTTCATCGTCACCTTTCCAGCTGGCCGCTTCGACAGCGCTGATGGCATCGAGCAACTCGCTGATCGTGTCCTTGGTGGCGATCACGCGGCGCACTTGCGCGCCACAGGCGGCGATGCGTTTACGCGCGCGGCGCAGTTTGTAGCGCGGATCGCCGCTGACCTCCTGGCGATCGGCGGCGCTGATGCGATGCACCGGCACGCTGCAGGTCAGGCGCCGTTCGAAGGTCGAGCTGCGGCTGGCCCAGCGCCGCAGCCAGTTGTCACCGGCAGCGCCGTCAGGCACTTCGCTCAATTGCAACAGGGCATGTGGCAGCTGCTTGCGAATGGCACGCAGGACCTTGCCAGCA
Source organism: Pseudomonas sp. NPDC088890 (assembly GCF_044900155.1). Classification (NCBI taxonomy): domain Bacteria; kingdom Pseudomonadati; phylum Pseudomonadota; class Gammaproteobacteria; order Pseudomonadales; family Pseudomonadaceae; genus Pseudomonas; species Pseudomonas sp. NPDC088890. Next base: position 154,353 of record NZ_JBJDNG010000009.1, read on the forward strand.
GCATTGCCCGGCAGGTCGATCAACAGGGCGATGCGGTCACTCAGTGGGTAGCCCAGGTGGCGTACCACCGCCAAAGAAATGGGGCCGAATGCTTCGCGCTGGCGCACCAGCGGCAGGCACAGGCAGAGCTGGCCGTTCTTGTAGCCAAGCAGCACTTGCAGCAATTGCCCAGGTTGCAGGGCGGCCTCGGCGGCACGCAGCCAGCCCAGGTGGTTGAAAGGGGTGCTGCCGGCCAAGCGCTGGCGCAGCGCCTCGTAGTCGGCAGCGGGGAAGTCGGGGGTGCGCAGCGAGGCGCACCAGCTCAGGCGCAAGCCCATGGCTTCACGACGCCGTGGCCGAGACGGTTTCCCGCTCAGGTTTACGCAGTGGCTCAAGGCGTGACTCGGTGTAGCGGGTTTCACGGAAGAACTTCCAGCGACCAAACAGGCAATACACGTTCATGATTCGTCCTTGCTCCTTGTAGCCGGTACGCAAATGCAGCTTCAGCGCAGGGATGTTGTCGCTTTCGCACACATCCACCACCTTGGTGCAGCCTTGCGCGGCCATGGCTTTCCAGATTTCCAACTGGATATCCAGGGACAAGCGCGTGCCCCAGTATTTGCGGATCAGCTCGCCACCGAACTCGAAGAATTCGCCTGCTTGCACCGGGAACCAGCACCCGTAGAAGTGGCGGTCGTGGTAGTGCCGGCTGCTGCCCCAGATGAACGCACAGGTGTGGTTGTCATCGTCAAGGAACATCAGCCCGGTGTGGCCCTCGGCGGCCAGCTCGCGCATGACTTCCACGCGATCGCCGAAATGCTTGGCAAAGGCCTGGACATTGTTCACCGTGATCCGCTCCACCCGCAGCGGCGTGTACGGTTTAAGCCGATGGGGAGGGACAGGGCTGACCAGGTCGCGCTCCATCCACAGCAGTTCCCAATGGTAGAAAACGAATCGCTTGAACGCGGCTCGCAGTGTGTTGCGCAATCCTTTGCGCTTGATGCGCTCCCGGATTTTGCTCAATGCACGCATGGTGCCTCCTGTTTGTGGCAGGTCGAGATGCGTCGGTTGACGCGTTCCAGCTCAGGGCGACCTCCTACTGCCCTGGCGCTTGGAGGTGGAGTGAGAGAAGAGAGATTCATGCTGGCCTCCGTTGCAGCATCTGGCGCAGCGGGGCGAAGTCGCTGGGTAAAACGATCAAGGTCTGCCCCAGCGCTACGCCACTGAGCCGGCAATACAGCACCAGCATGGCCACGGTCACAGTCAGGTAGGCGATGGAGGAGGCCATGGCGGCGCCGACGATGCCCCAGGTGGGGATCAGGACCAGGTTGAGCACCAGGTTCAGCGCGGCGCCTGCGCCCATCATCAGCGACACCGTGCCGGGGCGATTCTTGCCCAGCAGGTCCAGGCGCAGGATGCTCGCGAAGCACAGCCCAAGCAGGCCTGGCAGCAGCGCCAGCAGGGCCGGGTAGGCGGGTTGGTACTCGGCGCCGAACAGGGTCACGATCAGCCATTGGCCGATCAGCGCCATGCCCAGGCAGGCGCCGAGCATGACCGTGGCGGTCAGGCGCAGGGCCAATGGGGTGATCTTGTCCATGCCGGCATCTTGTTGCAGCAGGCGCTTCATCAGCGGCGTGGTGACTGCCTCGGGGATGATCAGCAGCAGTTCGGCGGCGGCGCTGGCCATGGCGTAGTGACCCAGCGCAGTACTGCCCAGAATCGCGCCGATGAACAGGTAGTCCGAGCGCAGGATCAGCTGCTGGAACAACAGGTCCGGATGACTTTTGGCGCTGTAGCTCAGGAGCTCGCGCTGGCCGCTGCGGTCCCAGCGCAGGTGCAGCAGGTGTTGCCGCCGTAGCCACCACAGGCCCAGTACCAACACCAGGGCGATACCGCCCAGCCAGCTGATCAGCGCCGCTTCCAAGGCGTGCTCCTGCCACATCCAGTACAGCCCGACGAACAGCAGCAGCGGCGCCAGTGATTCGCTCAGACGCAGGGCATTGAAGGCGCCGACGCCGCCGCTGGCGTTGTGCAGGGTCAGCAGGCCGCTCTTGAGCACGGTCATGGGCACTGCCAGCAGCAACAGCCAGGCGAGCACGCCCAACTGCAGGGTGATCTCCAGCTCAGCACCGAACTGGCGCACTAGCACGACACACACCAGCGTCAGCAACCCGGCCAGCAGGCAGCCATAGATCAACACCTGGGTCAGCAGCAGGCCCATATCGCGGTGCTTGGCCGCCTGGTAACCGACGGCACTGTTGAGCCCGCCGCTGGTGGCGGCGCTGATCAGGTCGGGCAGGGTGCTGAGCAGGGCGAACAAACCGCGCTCGCTGGGGCCGAGGATGCGCGCCAGCAACACGTTGCGCGCCAGGCGCAGGGCGATCATGGCAAGTTTGGTGCCCATGCTCAGCAGCAGATGGCGCAGGTAGCTGTTGCGGTTCATGAGCGGCTCCCGCGGCTGATGCGCCAAGCCAACAGCGAAGGCCGGCTGGCATTGCGTTGGCTGACGCCGATACGGGGCAACGCCAACGGGTCGTCATAGCCTTGGCAAATCCCGGCGCGGGTGCTCAGGGCATAGGGGTAGCGGTGGGCGGCGACCCGCGCGCGAACCCGCTCATCGTGGTCGCCGTTGGGGTAGCAGTACACCGGCAGCGGCTGCTGGCAGCCTTGGTTGAGGGCGGCGTGACTGCGTTGCAGTTCTTCATCCAGACGGCGGTCGTCCAGGTACGGCAGCAACGCATGGCTGGCGCCGTGGGGGCCGAAGCGCACCAGGCCTGAGTCTTCCAGTTCGCGCACCTGCTGCCAGTCCATGGCCTGGGCCAGGGACTCTGGCGGGCAGGCGTCGGTGAGCAACTGCAAGGCCTGATGATTGAGGCTCTTGAGGCCTTGCAGATACTGCGCCAGCGCGTGGCTGCGCGCTTTGGGCCGGTCGTTCATGAAGTAGGCCGCAGGCAGCGGCCGCCCGAGCTTGCGCAAGCGCTCGATCAGTTGCCGACGCGGCTCTTCGCCATGGCTGCCCCACAGGGTTTCGCCGACGCTTTCCCACCAGAAGCGCTGGCGGCTGCCGATGAAATCGGTGGAGAGGAAGATGCTCGCCGGTATGTGATGTTTACGCAGCAAGGGAAAGGCGTTCAGGGCGTTATCGCGCCAGCCGTCGTCGAAGGTCAGGGCAACCTTGGGCCGGCCGCTGCCGCGAGTGCCTTGGTGGTCTTTGAGCAGGTCCATCAGGCTGACGCAGTCAAAGTGCCGCGGCAGCCAGCGCAGCAGGCCCTCGAAGGCCTTGGGGCCGACGCACAGTTCATTGCGATGGGGCAGCGCGGCGCTGGCGTCGTCGGCCAGCACCCGATGCAGCATGAGTATCACCCCGGCACCGCGCAGCTGGCTGCGGCCCTTGGGAGAGTTGAGGTAGAGCCAACCGCTGGCACGCTTGATACTGGTCTTGATCGGCATGTCAGGCACTCATCGAGTCTGGTCGGGGTTCCATTGGTTGTAGCTGTGCCCGCGCAAGAACTGCCACAGGCCCACGCTCATCCCCGCCAAGGTCACCAGGACGAATGCGGCCAGGCGAAACGGCTTGGGCAGGCGATGACGCACATCCAACAGGCCCGCCACGGCAATCGCGTAGCAGAGCAACTGGGCGACCAGCGTCAGACGGTAGAAAACGTGCTCGTCGAGCAGGAAAAAGTTGGCCAACAACAGCGGCAACAGCAGTACCGGCGCCAGCCGGCGAATCAGCTTGTGGCTGATCAGGGCGATGGCGTACAGGCCATGGCGCAGTGGGTTGAGCAGCTCGCGGCGGGCGGCCAGGCTGATCAGGCCGCCGACCGTGACCCGCTGGCGGCGGCTGAATTGCCGATGCGCTTCGTCCACGCCAATGTCCAGCACCTTGGCCTGGTCGACGTACACCACGCGCTTGCCGGCCACCGGTGCGCAGGTATTGATGTAGAAGTCGTCGTTGACCCGTGGCGGGATCGGTTGGTAATACTCGCGGCGTACCGCTTGCAGCGCGCCATCGGCCGAAACTGTGCAGCCGGTGCGGTTTTCCACCCGGCGCAGCCAGGCTTCGTAGTGGCGATACAGGCTTTCCCCCAGGCTCAGGCCTTTACCGGTGACGGGGATAACCATGTTGCCGACGCTGGCGCCCACGGCCGGGTCGGCAAACGGTGCCAACAGGGCGCTGAGGGTGCCATCGAGCCAGTGCACATCGGCATCGGTGAACACCAGGATATCGCCGCTGCAGTGTTCGACGGCGGCGTTGAGCACGCTGTTCTTGCCTTGGCGTGGCAGGTCCAGCACGTGAATTCGCGGGTCACCGAAGCTGCGTGCCAGGGCCACGGTGCGATCGCTGGAGCCATCGCTGGCAACGATGATCTGCAGGTCGGCGGCTGGGCAGTTCTGCGCGAGCAGGTTGCGCAGTTTGTCTTCGATATGCCGCTCCTCGTTGTGCGCGGCCACCACCACGCTGACCTGTTGCCGGGGCAACGGCCCTGGTCGATGGCGCGCGAATAACGGCCCGACCAGGGTCAGCAGCAGCGGGTAGCCGAGCCAGGCATAAAAGGGCAGTAGCAGGCAGAGCCAGAAGATTGATTCAGCCACGTGCGGGCCTCCTTGCATTCCAGTTGAACAGGCTGAGTACACAGGCCGCGCCGGCCAGGTGCAGGCGGACCCAGTGCAGGCCCCAAAGCTGCAGGACAAACAGTGGATCGCGGTGTTTCAGGCTCTGGCGCAGGCTCAGGACCAGGGCGGGCAGGGCGCCGACCAGCGCTAGCAGCATGGCTGCGCGACCATTGCCGGCCACTAGCAGCGCCAGGGCAAATGCATCGAACAGCCAGATCGCCAGCGACAGTAGCGGGAAACGCAGCAGGCGCAGGCTCAGGCCGTTGCTTCGCAGCAGTTGCAGGTGACTGCCCTGGCGCCACAGCTCTTTGCCCAGCCATTCCGCCCAACTGCCTTCGAAGCCCCAGTGCAGCACCACCGGTTGGCGCAGCACACGCAGGCGCGCGCCGGCTTGATGCAGGCGCAAGGTGAAGTCTTTGTCTTCGCCCGTGCGCAGCCGTTCGTCAAAACCGCCGACCCGGTCGAACCACTGGCGCTGCATCAACAGGTTGGGGGTCGGCAACCAGCTGCTGTCTTGCAGGGCTTGCCCGGCGCGCAAGGTGCGGCGCTGCCAGGCATAGGCGAACCACGGCGCCTGGCGGGGGGTGTCGCAATCCAGGGCGAACACATCGCCTTCGCCACGACGCTGCAGGTCGAGCAAGCGGCTGAGCCAATCGCTGGGCACCTCGATGTCGGCGTCGAGAAACGCCAACCATTGCCCGTTGCTGGCGCGGGCGCCGTGGTTGCGCAGGGCGCCGATGGCCATCTTTGGCAGGCTCAGCACCCGCGCACCGAAGCCTTTGGCAATAGCAGGGCCGGCGTCGCTAGAGCCGTTGTCGACCACCAGCACTTCACAGTCGAGCCCGGCATTGGCGGCTGCCACCTGCACCGCCTGCAAGGTCCGGGCAATATGCCGGGCCTCGTTGAACATGGGAATGACGATGCTGATCAGGCTCATGCCGCCCCCTGCAGTGCCCGGGCCTGGGCCGCTTCACGCCAGACCACGCTGGACAGGGCCAGCATCAGCCACAGGTACTTGAGGCTCGGTGAACTGAGGAACATCAGGAACAGCGCAATGGCCAGCATGCTGATGGTCAGGTGGGTCATCATGTCGGCTTTGTCGTGCTCGCCGATCGCCGCCCAGGCCGCGCGCGCCCGCCAGAAGTTGCGCAGAGCCAGGGCGATCATGCCAACGAACAGCAACCCAGCTGGCAGGCCGATTTCGCTGAAGATTTCCAGGTAGGTGTTGTGTGCGCGGCGATACAGGTCGGTGGCGACGCTGTTGACCGGGGCAAAGGCCTTGGAGAAGCCGGTGTCGGCGTAATGCAGTGGGAAGGTGCCTGGGCCGGCGCCGAGGACTGGGTTGTCGCTGATCATCTGCTTGCCCACCACCAGGTAGGTGGCGCGCCGGCCTAGTGACTCGTCCTTGTGCGCATTGACCCCGGACTTGAGCATCGCCAGCGACGCGATACGATCGACATAGCTGGCCGGCACTACCGCAGCGGCCAACGGCAGGATGATGGCGATGCCAAGCATGGCGAAGCCTAGGTGGCGCGGGCGAATGTGGCTGAGCTGCTCCCGGTAGTTGTAGAGCAGGATGCCCGAGCTGATCAGCAGCACCACCAGCCCCGAGCGGGAGTCGGTCTTGGTCATGCCGGCCAGCAGCAACAGACAGCAGCCGATCCAGAACAGCTTGATCGGCAGCTGGCGGCTCTTCAAGGCCAACCACAAGCCCATCGGCATGGCCACGGTAATCATCATGGCGAACAGGTTGGCGTCGAGCATGGCGGTGGCGCGGCCGCCTTCCTGGTACTTGGTCGAAAATATGCCGAACAGGCACATCACGCAGACGCTGAGGGTCATCACCCGGGCCAGCCAAGGCAGGTTCAGGTCGCGGCCGATGAGCAAGGTCAGAACGAACACCACCAGGCCGACGATCAGGTCGCGCAGGTGGTTCAGCGACAAACTGAGGTTGTCGCTGGTCCACAGGCTCAGCAGATAGAAGGTCAGAAACAGCGCCAGCAGCCGCCAGTGCGAGCTGCGCAGGCGCGCGCCTTGCAATTGGCCGACCGCCAGTTGCAGGGTGAGGATCAGGGCCAGGCCAATCCCCACCAGTTTGGCGCCGGAGACCAGGCCATCCTTGAGCAAGCCTTCCAGCGGCACCAGGGTGACGATCGCCAGCAAGCCCAAGGCCGGCCGCCGGTACAAGACCAGCGCACCGGCAAGGCCGAGCACCGCGCCCGGCGCCAGGTAAGGGTAGGGGCTGGCCAACAAGCCCAGGCACGCCATGGCGACCAGGCCGACCAGCGACAGTGGAATGATCATGCGACGACCTCCTGTGCCGCGCCCCGGTAAACCTGGGCCCAGCGTTGTGCCAGGGTGGGTAGGTGGTAGCGTTCACGTTGGGTCTGGCGGGCGCGGGCGACCAGCTCGCCAGCCTGCGCCGGGTCTTCGAGCAAGGCCAGCAGCTGTTGGCCCAGCTCATCGACGGCCAATGGCCGGGCCAACAGGCCATTGCGTCCATGTTCGATGACGTCAGGGATGCCGCCGACGCCGAAGGCCACCACTGGCACGCCGTCCTGCATGGCTTCGAGCAGGATCATCGGCGTGCCTTCGGTGCGCGAGCTGATCACCAGCGCATCCAGGCGGGCCATCCAGCTGCGCATATCGCGCTGAAAGCCTGGCAGGGTGATGCGCTCGGTGAGCCCGGCGGCATCGATGCGCGCTTGCAGTTCAGCGCGTTCAGGGCCTTCGCCGAGCATTACCCCACGCACCTGCGGGTGGCGATGGCACAGCGGGATCAAGGCGTCGAGGAACAGGTCCGGGCCTTTTTCGCGGCTCAAGCGTCCCACGTAGCCGGCCAGCCAGGTGCCGCTCGCCGGTATCCGTTCAGGCAGGGCAGCGGCTTGCGGCAGGCCATTGGGGATCACCTGCAGGCGGCTCGCCGGTACCCCCGCATCGCGCAAAATACGCGCGATGCTTTCGGCCACGCAGACCACCCGTTCAACGTTGGGCATGCGGCACAGTTGCAGGCTCAGCCAGGTATACAGGCGTTGCTTGCGGCTGCTGGGGGTAAAGCCGTGCTGGGTGATCACCAGCGGCAAGCGCCACACGCTGGCGCCCAGCCAACCGAACACCAGGCCTTTGAAGTTGTGCGTATTGATCAACGGCCGTTGCTCGCGCAACAGCCGCAGCAGCGCTGGCAGGCTGTCGCACGACTGGCACTGAACCCCTGCCTCGCGGAACCGGGTTACCAGCTCCGCCGGGGCATCGAGGAACACCACGCGATGGTCGCCCGAGGTCGCCTGGCAGTGGTCCAGCAGCATGCGCTCAGCACCATAGAAGCCGCCGCTGCTGAGCAGGTGCACGATCGGCCGGCCGGCGGCGGGCACGGCGGCGTTCAATTGCGCACCCAGTGCACCAGCCGCGGCAGCGACCAGGTCTTGTGCGGGTTGGGCAGGGCCGGGGCGTGGTCGTTGATTACCAGCAGCACTGGCAGGCCCAGCTCTTGACCGATTTGCGCAGGGTGTTTGAAGCGATGGTCGAAGAACTCCTTGACGTAGACCACGGCAATCGCCAGGAGCAAGCCGCAGAGCAGGCCGAACGGAATGATCAGGCCAGGTTTGGGGAAGGCCGCTGCGGTTGGCTCGTATGGTGCGCTGAGGATCCTGGCGTTGGACTGGCTACCGTCGAGCAGGCCCTGGCCGCGGCTTTCTTCATAGCGTTGGGCGTAGGTCGAGAAGGCCTTGTGCAGGGCATCGATCTCGGTGTCCAGCTGGCGGGTCTTGCTCTGGGTTTCGCGCAGTTGCAGGATGCGCGCCTTGTAGTCGGCGATGCGCTGGGTCTTCTGGTCGATCACTTGCTGGGTGACAGAAAGATCCTGTTGGCGTTCACGGATGCGGTTCTCGACGATCTTGAGGAACTGCCCGCGCAGCTGGGCGATCTGCTCACGTGCCAGCAGCATGGGTTCGGAACCCGGCTGGAACACCGTCCGGTCGGCGTTGTAGCGCGCCAGTTGGGTGGTCAGTTGCTCGCCCAGTTGCTTGATCTCGCGGTCTTCGAACGCCACGTTCTCCAGGGTGGTGGTGAAGGTGTAGGGGAAGGCGTAGTCGGCAATTCTTGCCTTGCTGGCGGCAGCCAGGTGGGTTTGCAGGTATTCGAGCCACTTCTGGTTCTGCAACTGGCGGTCGCGCTGCACGTTCAGCGCCTGCTCTTCGGTGTTGATCGCGTTGAGGCGGAAGGTGATCTCCTCTTTCGGGTCAGACGAGCTGATTGCAGTCAGCAGGCCCATCCGTTGCCCTTCCAGGTCACCCAGGCGGGCTTGGTAGTGGAGTTTTTTCTGCTCGTAGAAGCTTTGTGGCAGCTCATTGGACTGCAGGTCCTGGCGGTTTTTCAGGAAGTTGTCCAGCAACTGGCTGACGAACAGGGTGCCGACCTTGGGATCATCGGCGCTGTAAGTCACCGAGATGACGTTCGAACCTGGCAGGGTCTCGACGGTGAGTGCCTTGACCGCTTGGTCGGTGAGGGCGTCCAGCTCGGTGTCACGCTGTGCCACTTGCTCACTGCCAAACAGGCGCTTCAGCGGATTGAGCACCTGCTCGCGCAGCGGCGTGAACACATGACGCTGCAAGGCGCCCGGCTCGGTCTTGAACTGGCCATCCTTGCGCAGCTGGTCGATGGTCTGGCGAATCAGGGTCGGCGAGCGCATGATGTTGCTCTCGGTTTCCATGTCGGCCAGGGTCGGTGGAATGAAGCGGTCGGCTTCTTGGGTCAGCGCCGAACTGGTGTCGCTCTGTGAGAGTTTCTTCGACTGCACGATGACCTCAGCGGTGATGTCGTAGCTCTGCTTGAGCACGAACGGCAGCACCAGGGCAATCACCGCAAATACCAGGAACACCCGCTTGGCCAATTGCTTATTGGCAAAAAAGATGCGGAAGAACTCATGCACATAGTTTTCTTTGGGTTGCGTCGTCATGGTCCGATCCCCGGTCAGTTGTTGTCGTCTTTGTTGTCGACGCGATAGCTGAAGCTGAAGCCGAAGCCTTGGAACAGCACGACGTCAGCCAATTGCCGGGACAGCTCGCCGGCACTGGCCAGCTTGCTCTTGGGCACATAGAGCATGTCTTCGGGCTGCAGGTAGGCGATCTTCTGGCTGCCACCGGAGAGGGCCTGGTCGACGTCGTAGTTATAGGCATGCACGGTGTTGCCGTTACGGCGCATGATCACCACCGAGCCGAGCTTGGCCTTGAGGGTCGGGCCGCGGGCCAGGGTCAGTGCTTCGAGCACCGATACCGGCCGGCGGATCTGGAAGGCACCCGGCTGGCCGACTTCACCCAGGACATAGATCTCGTTGGCAGCGGTTGACTTGAGCAGCACGTCGACCGTCATCCGGCCCGGCAGGCTGGCGTAGCGCTCGTTGAGGTAGTCGCGCAGTTGGTTGACGGTCATGCCTTGCAGCGGCACCGAACCAATTTCCGGGAAGGTCGCGCGGCCGTCGGTACCGACGGTGATGTCGCGGCTCATGCCGGTGCCAGGGTGGGTCAGGGTGTTCTTCAGGGTGACCTCATTGGTCATCGGGCTGATCACCCGCAACGTCACCTGGTCGCGGTTGTTCTGGAACACGCGCTTGTTGCGGTAGGCCTCGCGGATGGCGTTTTCAGCTTCGCCTGGGGTCATCCCTTCGACCTTGACCGTCGAGTTGGTGCTGGGCAGGGTAATGGTGCCGTCTGGTTGCACCAGCTGGCTGCCGTTGAGGCCGCTGGCGGCCATGAAGTTAAGGTCGATGCTGTCGCCCGACTGGATGCGGTAGGCGCCGGCGCTGGTGCCGCTGATGTGGAAGATCACTTCCAATACGTCTTGCGGGCGCAGCACCTGCTCGCGCCGCGCCACCTCGGTGGCCTGGCTGTCTTCGGGCGCAGCGGTGAGGATCTGCACCGGCATCTCGCGGTTATCCTGGCTGGCGCAACCGGTCAGGACCAGCAGGCACAGGGCAATGGATGGATATCTCATGGGTCTCTCCTGTACCGGCCTAGAGGTTGTTGTACAGCCACTTGGGCATGTAGTACTTGCGCTTGTTGAACACGCTACCGATCAGGCGCGCGCCGGCCTGGGTCAGGCGCTGGGCGGCGGCCTGGGCGACTTCCTTGCGAGTCTCCTCGGCGCACACCACCAGGATCACGCCATCGACCAGGGTGCCGATCACCAGGCTGTCGGCGCTGGCATAGATCGCTTCGCCGTCGATCACCACGAAGCGGTACTGGCCGCCGAGCTGGTGCAGCAGCACGCGCAGGCGCTCAGGATCGAGCGCGGCGCGCCCGCGCTTGAAGGTGCCCGCCGGGAGGATGTCGAACAGTTGATCGGACAGGCGCACGATGCAGTCCTGAGCCAGTGGCGGGGTGTCTTGGTCGAACAACAGGTCGGTGTACCCGCGCAGCTTGCCCAGACCCAGTTGCTGACTGAGGCCACCGGTGCTGTTGCTGCTGTCGATCAGCAGCACGGCGCCGGCGCTCATTAGCGCCAGTTGGCTGGCGAACGCCAGCGCGCTGGTACTGGTACCGCTGCCGGTGTTGGCCGCGGTCAGCAGCAAGGTGCGCTGCTCCAGGTCAAGAACGGTGGCGGTCAGGTTGGTCTCGCTCGGGGTGGCGATACTCAGGCTTCTCGAAGTGGAACCGTCCATCTCAACTTGCTCCGTGGCCAGTGAACACTTTGAACGGGGTCTTGAAGAGGATCTTCAGATCCAGCATCAGGCTCTGTTCGTTGATGTAGCTAAGGTCGAGCTCTACGCGTTGGTCAAAATCGATGTTGCTGCGCCCGGAGATCTGCCACAGGCCGGTCATGCCGGGGTAGATCGACAGCCGCGCGAGGTGGTTGTCCTTGTAGCGGTAGGCGTTGAAAGAGGTGGGGCGGGGGCCGACCAGGCGCATGTCGCCGGTGACCACGTTGATCAGGTTGGGCAGCTCGTCCAGGCTGCTGCGGCGCAGCCAGCTGCCCACCGAGGTGATGCGCGGATCCTTGTCGATCTTGAAGTCGATGGCGTCGGCGCCGTGCTTGTTCAGGTGGCGCACCGAGTCCTTGAGCGCTTCGGCATTGGCGACCATGGTGCGGAACTTGAACATGCCGAACAGGCGGCCGCGGTAGCCGGTGCGTTTTTGCACGAAAAACACCGGGCCCGCGCTCGAGGTCTTGATCAGTATCGCCAGCACCAGGAACATCGGCGACAGCAACAGCAGCAGAACCACCGCCGCGATGCCGGACAACACCCGGTTGGTGCGTGACAAGGTCCACGGGCGCCCGCCCACCCGGCCGGTGATCCAACCGCGACCTTGCATGTGGATGGCCGCATCGATACGTTGCCGATGCGCCGGATCCATCCGTTTATCCTGGTATAGCGCCTGTAGTTGCGCGCTTTTAGGTTGTCCTGTCATACCGCCCTCCGTTGATCGGACTGCTCGCCAGCACGGTTGGCCTCCAAGGCGGTGTGCGAGTAGTACTCTTGAAACCAGGCGACGAACCGCCTGAGCCCTTCATCCAGGGAAATACGTGGGGTAAAGCCGGTAACCTGAGCCAAGGCGCTGGCGTCGGCGCAGGTGGCCAGCACGTCGCCCGGTTGCAGTGGCAGCAGCTCGATCACGGCGTTGCGCTGCAGGTGGCGCTCCAGCAGGGCCAGGTAGTCGAGCAGTTCCACCGGGCGTTGCCCGCCGATGTTGAACAGCCGCCACGGCGCTTGGCTGCTGGCCGGATCAGGTTCCAGGGCGTTCCAGTCCGAATTGCCTGCCGGGGGGTGGGGCATCAGCCGCACCAGGCTCTCGACGATGTCGTCGATATAGGTGAAATCGCGTTGGTGGCGGCCGTGGTTGAACAGCTGGATGGGCCGGCCTTCGCTGATCGCCTTGGCAAACTGCATCGGCGACATGTCCGGACGGCCCCAGGGGCCATACACGGTAAAGAAGCGCAGGCCGCTGCAGGCAATGCCGAACAGATGGCTGTAGCTGTGGGCCATCGCCTCGTTGGCTTTTTTCGTGGCGGCGTACAGCGACAGCGGATGATCGACTGCGTCCTGGACCCGATAAGGCGTGCGCTGGTTGGCGCCGTACACCGAGCTGGACGAGGCGTACAGCAGGTGGCGTACCGGATGACGGCGGCAACCTTCGAGGATATTGAGAAAGCCTGCCAGGTTGCTGTCGACGTAGGCCTGGGGGTTTTGCAGCGAGTAGCGCACCCCGGCTTGAGCAGCCAAATGGATGACCACCTCGGGACGTTCGATGGCAAACAGCCGGGCGACGCCGTCGCGGTCGACCAGATCCAGGCGATGCACCTCAAAGTCGTCGGCCTGCTCACGTACCCAACGCAGCCGAGCGTGTTTGAGCGCCGGATCGTAGTAGTCGTTGAAGTTGTCCAGGCCCACCACCTCATGGCCATCGCGCAGCAGCCGCAGGCAGGTGTGGGCACCAATGAAGCCGGCCGCGCCGGTTACCAACACCTTCATGGCGCACTCACTTGTGCGTTGACCTGACGCAGACCGATGCCACTGTAGTGCAGGCCGTGGGCCGCCACTTGTTCGGGGTTGTACAGGTTGCGTCCGTCGATGATCAGCCGCTCACGCAGTTTGCTGGCGAGCAAGGTGAAGTCGACCACGCGAAAGTTCTTCCACTCGGTGCAGATCACCAGGGCGTCAGCGTCCTGCAGGGTGTCGTCGCGGGTGGCGCACAGTTGCAGGTCATCGCGGTAGCCGTACAGGCGCCGGCATTCATCCATGGCTTCTGGGTCGTAAGCGCGCACCGTGGCGCCCTCGGCCCACAGCGCTTCCATCAGATAGCGGCTCGGCGCTTCGCGCATGTCGTCGGTGTTGGGTTTGAAGGCGAGCCCCCAGACAGCAATGGATTTGCCGGCCAGTTGGCCTTGCAGACGCTGCTGGAGTTTGGTGAACAGAATCTGCCGCTGCCGATCATTGACGTCATGCACGCTTTGCAGCAGGCGCAGCGGCATCCCGCTGTGTTCTGCGGTGTGCAGCAGGGCCTTGATGTCCTTGGGGAAGCACGAGCCACCAAAGCCACAGCCGGGATAGATGAAGTGGTAGCCGATACGTGGGTCGGAGCCGATGCCCTTGCGCACCGCTTCGATGTCGGCGCCCAGGTGCTCGCTGAGGTTGGCCAGCTCGTTCATGAAGCTGATGCGCGTGGCGAGCATGGCGTTGGCGGCGTACTTGGTCAGCTCGGCGCTGCGGTTATCCATGAACATGAGCTTTTCATGGTTGCGGCAGAACGGCGCGTAGAGCTCGGCCAGCTGGTCATGCGCAAGCGCGTCACGGGTGCCGACGATGATCCGGTCGGGGCGCATGCAGTCGGCCAGGGCGCTGCCTTCCTTGAGAAACTCGGGGTTGGACACCACGCGCACCTGCAAGTGGTCTTTGGCCAGACGCTGCAGTTCGGCGCGGGCCAGGGCCAAGACCTGGTCGGCGGTGCCTACCGGCACGGTCGACTTGACGATCAAGGTCCGGTCGGCATCCATCAGTTCGGTGATTTGGCGGGTGACGTTGAGCACATGGCTGAGGTCGGCGGAGCCGTCTTCGTCGGGCGGGGTGCCGACGGCGATGAAGATCAGCTCGGCGTGGCTGACGGCGTCGCTGGCCTGGGTGCTGAACAGCAGGCGGCCTTCCTTGATGTTGTCCTCGAGCAGTTCCGAAAGACCTGGCTCGCTGATCGGCGGCACGCCTTGGCGCAGTTGGTTGATCTTGTGGGTGTCCAAATCCACGCACAACACGCGATGGCCGACATCAGCCAAGGCCGCTGCTTGAACCAGACCGACATAACCGGTGCCAAAAACGCTCACGTCCATGCGCGGTGCCTCGTATGGATGGGGGGTAAGTAAGGTGGATGAAACAGGGTGTGAGTTCGGTATAGCTCAGCTGTGGGGAATTGCGTCAAAGCAATGGCATGTTTCGTCAGATTTACACGCGCTAACCGAACGGGCCATTGGCCATCAACCCTTTGCCAATCCGAGGCTTAGCGCTCAAAGCTACTGGCAACTGGCCGGTTAACGAGCCGATGAACGGTCTAAGCCCCCGAAAATTGGGAAGTTTGAGTAATAGAGAGGGTCGAGTGAGGGGGCGTGAAGACGCCAAATTCTGGCGTTGTGATATCGTCGGAAAATTGACTTTTGCGACTTGTGATTTGTTTCAGGGCTGCTACGGTTTGGGTAGATTTCCATGAATGGAGGGGCTAAATCATGCGCGGGTGGATCAAGTTGCTGTTGGTGCTTATCTATCTTGGCTCCTTTCATGCCTATTACCTGGAGCGCATAGATGCCTTGGGCATAGGCTTGCCGCTCGTGCTTTTCCTCGGCGTATTCGCAGTATTGGTGGTGGCTTTATTGCTAGCCGCCTGGATACGACCGGCCTGGCTGCGCTGGCCGCTGGCACTGGCGCTGGCGATCAGTGCGGTGTTCTTCGACGCCTATACCCGCATTACTGACTCGTACATGACCTATAGCGCCTTCGTCTCTATGGTGTATGCCGGCGGTTTCGTCGGCGAAGCGCTGCAGCAATACCACTACGCAATTACCTTGGCGGTGGCCAAATCGGTGTTGTTGCTCCTGGGGGTCGGCCTGCGCCCAGGCCCGGCGCAGCGCCTGCCGCAGTGGTTGCCGATTACCGCGCCAGTACTGGCCTTGCTGCTGCTGATCAGCGTGCTGTTCGTGCGCGCCGGCGAAGGCGCGCGCGGGCTGCCGGTGATGTACACGCCGCTGGCCTACGTGAGCCTGCTTACTTATGAAACGCTGAGCGACAATGTCGGCCCGCGCGAACCCGTAAGCCTGGCACGTAGCGGTGCACCGCTGGCGCGAGACATCGTGTTGGTGATCGACGAAAGCATTTCCGGCAACTACCTGGACGTCAATGCGGCGGGCGGGGTGACCAGCCATCTGGCCCAGTCGCAACCCAAGGCAGACATCTTCAATTACGGTTATGCCGCATCCATTGCCAATTGTAGTGCTGATACCAACATCACGTTGCGCTATGGCGGCACCCGCGAGGATTACCTGCGGATCAATTCGACCCTGCCTTCGATCTGGCAGTACGCCAAGCAAGCCGGGCTGCGCACGGTGTACATCGACGGCCAGCGCACCGCCGGTAATCTGCAGAACCTGATGACCGCCACTGAGAAGCAGGATATCGACCAGTTCATTCAGTTTGATGACACGCCCGTGTTACAGCGTGACATGGCAGCGGTGGCCAAGCTCAGCGTATTGCTCAACGATGGCCAGGCGCAGTTGATCGTGATCAACAAGGTGGGTGCGCATTTCCCGGTACACGACAAGTACCCGGATGAGTTCATGAAGTATCAGCCGGCGCTGCCGCGTGGACGCTTTGCCGATGTGGCCGACTCAGGCACGCGTGAAGGCTTCGATGGACGTAGCGAGGATTGGGTGCTGTATCGCAACGCCTATAAAAACAGCGTGCTGTGGAGCGTTGGCGAGTTCTTCCGCCGCTTGTTCGCCGACGCCGACTTGAGCCAGGCGGTGGTGATCTACACCTCCGACCATGGCCAGGACCTGCACGAGCGCGGCAACCCAGGGCTCAATACCCATTGCGACAGTGATCCGGTGCCTGAGGAAGGTTTGGTGCCACTGGTGATCATCCAAGGCAAGGGGCTCAAGACCCTCGACTGGCAGGCGCACCTGGAGCAGAACCGCAACGCTTCGAGCCACTACAACATCTTCCCGACCTTGCTGCGTTTGATGGGCTATGACAGCGCGGGGGTAGGGCAGGTGTATGGGCGCGCCCTGGATGTACCGACTGAGGATCCATTCACGTTCAACGTACGGTTCAACGCTCGGTTGGGTGCGCAGCCGGATTTCCGGCATATCGACCTGGGCCAGATCGTCACGCCGGTGACGGGCGAGAAGGGCACCGTGGCGGCGCAGTGAGTGCAGCCTTTGCCGCAACGGCCGGGCCCTGTTGAGGTCCGGCCGCGCCATGCGAGGTACCTGATCAAGCCAACGGATGCAGGGCCCGAAACCCCTGGGCCTCCTCAACCAACCAGTCATGCACCGCCCGCGCGCCCGGCTGGCTCAGCCCGCCTGGCGGGTAGTGCAGTACATAGCGTTTATGATTGGCCACCGGCACGCCGAACGGCACGATCAACGCCCCGCGTTCCAATTCGTCGTTGAGCAGCGTGCGCCGCGCGATGGCCACGCCAACCCCGGCAATCGCCGCCTCGATGGTCAGGTGGTTGCGGTTGAAGGTGTGCCCGCGCCTCACATCCAGCCCAGCGGCGCCGATGCCCTCTAGATAGAACTCCCACTCGGCATACTCCGAGCTGCCGCGCCAGGCGGTAATGTCGTGCAGCAAGGGATAGTGCATCAGGTCAGTCGGCCCGTGCAGCGGCGGGCGGCCGCGCAGCAGCGCCGGCGAGCAGACCGGGAAGATCTGCTCATCCAGCAGCGGCGTGGAGAGCATGCCTGGATAGCTGCCGTCGTTGAGGTCAATGGCCAGGTCGAAATCATCAGGATGCAGCGCTTGGTTGCTGTCTTCAGCGACAAGCCGCAATTCGATATCCGGGTAGCGTTGCTGGAAACGCGGCAAACGCGGCGTCAGCCATTTGGCAAGAAACGAGGGGATCGAACGCAGGCGCAAGGTGCCGCGGATCTCGCCGGCATCCAGGCGCAGCAACTCGGCCTCGATGCTGCCATAGGCCTCGGCCACCGTTTGTGCCAGGCGCTGGCCTTCGGCAGACAGCTCCACTCCGCGCGCTCGACGCAAAAACAGCCGGTAGCCCAGGCGCTCTTCGAGCTGGCGCATCTGCTGGCTGACCGCACCTGGAGTGATGTGCAGCTCTTCGGCGCAGCGAGTGAACGACAGGTGCCGCGCGGCACACGCGAACACATGCAGCCAGACATACATCTGGCCATTGAGTTGTCGCCTCATGGTTTAGTCCTGCTAATGGCTAGCTTAGGAAATTTCGTTGGTCATCGTGGGAAATGCGCGGCAGTATCGCCCAACTTGGCAACACCGTTCAATTTTTCCAGAGAGCCGTTGGCCGGTGCAGTAGGCCGCCACGGTCAGGCATTAGCATGGCTATCAGTGTTTTCGACCTTTTCAAGATTGGCATCGGCCCCTCCAGCTCCCATACCGTGGGGCCCATGCGGGCGGCGGCGACCTTCGCCCAGGCTTTGCGTGAGCGTGGTCTGCTGGCCCAGGTGCAGCGGGTCGAGGTGCGCCTGTATGGCTCGCTGTCTGCCACTGGCGTAGGGCACGCCACCGACCGTGCCTGCCTGCTGGGCCTGATGGGGCAGTGGCCTGATCGGATCGATCCGCACAGCATCGAGCCACGCATCGATCAGTTGATGCAGGAGCAGTGCCTGATGCTCGATGGCCGCCAGCCGATTGCCTTCAACTACGCTCGTGACATGCTGCTGCTGGATGAAAACCTGCCGTATCACCCCAATGCCATGACCCTTGAGGCACAAGGCGAGCAGGGCCTGGTGCTGACCCAGACCTACTACTCGGTGGGCGGCGGCTTCATCGTCGAACAAGGCGAGATCGACGCCCCGCAAGACAGCGCCGAGCAGATCAGCCTGCCGTATGAATTTTCCAGCGCCGCCGAACTGCTTGCACTGTGCAAGGCACATGGG
Organism: Pseudomonas sp. NPDC088890; assembly: GCF_044900155.1. Classification (NCBI taxonomy): domain Bacteria; kingdom Pseudomonadati; phylum Pseudomonadota; class Gammaproteobacteria; order Pseudomonadales; family Pseudomonadaceae; genus Pseudomonas; species Pseudomonas sp. NPDC088890. Next base: position 172,557 of record NZ_JBJDNG010000009.1, read on the forward strand.
CTGAGTGTCAGCCAACTGATGATGGCCAACGAGTGTGCCTGGCGGTCTGAAAGCGAAACCCGCCAAGGCCTGCTGTCGATTTGGACGGCGATGCGCGAATGCGTCGACAACGGTTTGCGTAACGAAGGGATCTTGCCGGGAGGGCTGAAGGTCAAGCGCCGCGCCGCGCGCTTGCACCGCAGCTTGCAAGAGATCGGCAAGCCCAACGTGATCGGCTCGACCTTGAGCGCCATGGAGTGGGTCAACCTGTTCGCCCTGGCGGTCAATGAAGAAAACGCGGCCGGCGGGCGCATGGTCACCGCGCCAACCAACGGTGCTGCGGGGATCATCCCGGCGGTGCTGCATTACTACATGAAGTTCAACCCGGGTGCATGCGATGACGATGTCGTCGCCTTCCTGCTGGCGGCCGCAGCGGTGGGCATCTTGTGCAAGAAAAACGCCTCCATCTCAGGTGCCGAAGTGGGCTGCCAGGGGGAGGTGGGTTCGGCCTGTTCGATGGCCGCGGCAGGTCTTGCCGAGGTGCTCGGGGCAACCCCCCCGCAGTTGGAAAATGCCGCTGAAATTGCCTTGGAACATAACCTTGGCCTGACCTGTGACCCAGTTGGCGGCTTGGTCCAGGTGCCCTGCATCGAGCGTAATGCGATTGCCGCAGTCAAGGCGATCAATGCCGTGCAGATGGCCTTGCGCGGTGATGGCGAGCACTTCATTTCCCTCGACCGGGTGATTCGCACCATGCGTGATACCGGCGCCGACATGCACGCCAACTACAAGGAAACCTCTCGCGGGGGCCTGGCCGTCGCCTTCGTCGAGTGCTGATCTGCGCAGCGTTTGCTGTGCAAGCGTGCTTGCGCTGCGATTGAGGCTCAAGGGTCAACCTTGCTGCCTGTTCTGACGGCTCGCAGCCCAGGCCCGCTTGCACAGCAAGCGCGGCGCAGCGCCTCTACTGCAACACCTGCTGTACCAGCAACAAAAACAACTACAAAGGCGATATCTGATGACCGATGTACAAAGCACCACGACTGTTCGTGCGGATTCGGCTGCCCCGGCTTCTGCCGTCGGCTCGACCACCTGGAACCGCCACGACACCACCTGGGCCTTGGGCCTGTATGGCACGGCGATCGGCGCGGGCACTTTGTTCCTGCCGATCAACGCCGGAGTGGGCGGTTTCTGGCCGCTGCTGATCCTGGCGCTACTGGCGTTTCCGATGACCTTCTATGCGCATCGGGCGCTGACGCGCTTCGTCCTGTCAGGGCGCAAGGGCGGCAACGAAGACATCACCGAAGTGGTCGAGGAGCACTTCGGCACCGGCGCCGGCAAGCTGATCACCGCGTTGTATTTTTTGGCCATCTTCCCGATCCTGCTGGTCTACAGCGTCGCCCTGACCAACACCTTGACCAGCTTCCTTGAGCATCAGCTGCACGTCCCTGCGCCACCGCGGGCAGTGCTGTCGCTGTTGTTGATCTGCGGGTTGATGATCGTGGTGCGCTGCGGTCAGCAGATCATCGTCAAGGCCATGAGCGTGCTGGTCTATCCGTTCGTGGCGTCGCTGTTGCTGCTCGCCCTGAGCTTGATCCCGAACTGGAACGGCGCCTTTCTGGCCCAGGCCAACGAGGGTATCAACGCATCGAAACTGCTGCTGACCCTGTGGCTGGCGATTCCGGTAATGGTGTTCTCGTTCAACCACTCGCCGATAATCTCGGCGTTCGCTGTCGATCAGAAACACCGTTACGGCGCAGATGCCGATCGCAAGAGTGGCCGTACCCTGGCCACTGCGCACCTGATGATGGTGCTGACGGTGATGTTCTTCTGCTTCAGTTGCGTGCTGGCGCTGAGCCCGGCCGACCTCGCTGCGGCCAAGGAGCAGAACATTTCCGTGCTGTCGTACCTGGCCAACCACTTCCAGACGCCGGTGATTGCCTTCGTGGCGCCGCTGATTGCCCTGGTGGCGATCACCAAGTCGTTCCTGGGCCACTACATCGGTGCCAGCGAGGGCTTCCAGGGGATGATCGTCAAGAGCCTGCGCGGGCAGGGCAAGGCCTGGCCGGCTAAGCGTCTGCAGCGGATCACGGCGGTGTTCATGGTGCTGGCTTGCTGGATCGTGGCGACGCTCAATCCGAGCATCCTGGGGCTGATCGAGAGCATGGGCGGGCCAGTGATTGCCTGCTTGCTGTTCCTCATGCCGATGTATGCCGTGCGCCGGGTGCCGTCGCTGCGCAAATATTCGGGCAGGTTGTCGAACGTGTTCGTGACCTTGGTGGGGCTGATTACCCTGTCGGCGATCTTCTATAGCTTTATCGCCTGATCACAGGCCTTGGGGCTGCATAGCAGCCCTAAGGCCTGCAATAACCGCCCTGAGCAATGGCGGTCAGCTATTCAACGGGCCTTCTGCTTGAGCGCAACGAAGCTTTTGCGCATGTCGCTCGCCCAGCCATCGAGCACCGGCTTGACGTCTTCCAGGGTCAATTGCTGGGTGTCGTTCTCCAGCTCCTTGCCACTGCCCTTGCGCACCACCTGGGCGAGCACCTTCTGGTTAGCCCCATCCAGGAAGGCCGCCTCCACGGCGATATCCACGGCCTGATCACGCCCACCGGCGGCCGTGTTCACCGCCGCAGCGACCAGCGCGATCGGGATCACTTCATAAGGCTTCAGGCCCTCGGTATGGGTCGACACCGCGGTGATCGCCGGGCGCACCACGATAGTCCCTGGCCCGGGAGCCTTGGCCAAGGTCATCACGCTGCCCAGTTCTCGGCGCATGGCGTCGTTGAAGTAGCGGGTGATGGCTTGCAGCGTTTGCGTCGAGATCACCGATGTCGCTTGCGGCTTGGGGTAGAACTGGCTCGGCTCGATGAATACCTGGTTGTAATCGCGGGCTTTGATGTTGGGGTCAATCCAGCGCATCACCGGTTGGCCGGAAATGCTTTCGGCAGGCTGGAGGCGACTGTAATCGTTGAGAAACCCTGAGTACTGGCTAGGATCGACACGGTTGCTCGAGCATGCCGCCAGGGCTAGCAGTGCGGCGCACAGCAGGGTGGCGCGGGGCAGTGATTTCATGATGTAGGGCATCCATTGAGGGGACGGCCAGAACAACGCTAGCAGCTGCTTGGCGCTTGGCCAGCTTTAGCCTGGGAAGTCATAAAAATGGCGGCTGTTTTTCGCTGATTAGCGTGTTTCTCTGCCGATTGTCGGCATTTTGACTTTTGTCCTTGGCGGCGAGCGACAGTCGTACTACATATCAAAGGTGGCATTTTGCCTCGACGCCTTTTTCGAAGGAAGATCACTCATGCGTCAGGAAAGTTACCGCTCCGATATTGACGGTTTGCGCGCGGTGGCGGTGATTGCCGTGTTCCTGCATCACCTGAACACCTCGTTGTTGCCGGGCGGTTTCGTCGGCGTCGACATCTTTTTTGTCATCTCCGGCTACCTGATCACTTCGCAAGTATTCCAGGAGGTGCGTCAAGGCAGCTTCTCGCTCAAAGGCTTCTATCAGCGACGGATCAACCGCATCGTGCCTGCGCTGGCAACGGTGCTGTTGGTGTGCGTGGTGCTCGGCGCCTTCTTGCTGTCACCGGTAGACCTGATGCGGCTCAACGCCAATGCCCTGTTCGCCCTGTTGGGGGTGTCGAACATCTTCATCTGGCTCAAGTACGGCAACTACTTTGCCGCCGACGCCGGTGAAGCGCCGCTGCTGCATACCTGGTCGCTGGGTATCGAGGAGCAGTTCTATGTGGTCTGGCCATTGCTGGTGCTGTTGGTCTATCGCCTGGCGCCACGGCATTTGTTGTGGGTGCTGGGGGGCGGGCTGGTGCTGGCGATAGGCGTTTCGCAGTATGCGACCGGGGTGTTCGCTACGGCGTCTTACTATTTGCTGCCAACCCGCTTCTTCGAGCTGATGCTAGGGGGCTGGTTGGGTATTTGGCACTTGCAGCATACGCCGCGGGTTGGCCGGATGACATCGCTGGGTTGTTCGCTGCTTGGCTACCTGTTGATTGGCGCGTCGCTATGGCTGCTCAGCGAGGGCGCGCCGTTCCCAGGGTTGAATGCCTTGTGGCCGTGCCTGGGGGCGGCATTGCTGATCCATGCCGGGGTCAGCGGCGGTCCTTCGCCGATTCTCTGTTGCCGACCGATGGTGTTCGTCGGGCTCATCTCGTATTCGCTTTATCTGTGGCATTGGCCGCTGATTGCCTACCTCAATTACCTTGAGGTGCCGATGACCTTCGCCCTCGGCTGTGTGGTAGTCGCCGGCGCGCTGCTGTTGGCCTGGCTGTCCTGGCGCTATGTGGAAAAACCCATGCGCCGCAGTGGCGTGAAGCTTGGTTTCACTCAGGTGTTCGCGCGCCGCTTCGCCGTGCCAGCCATGGGCTTGGCGTTGCTGGCAGGGGTCACGCAGCAGTTCAGCGGCTTTCCGCAGCGCTTCAGCCCCCAGGTGTTGGCCCTGGAGGCGATGACCCTGGAGCGGCCGGCGGAGATTCGCCGCGGCTGTCACGTGCCCAGCGGGCTGTACCGCACCGAGCCGGATGACACCTGCCGCCTTGGTGCGGCGAAAGCGGCTATCGACGGCATCCTGGTCGGCGATTCGGTCGCCAACCATTTCAGCGGCATGGTCGATATCCTGGCACGCCCCGACGGCATCAGCCTGATGGACTACACCCTCGACTCCTGTGCGCCAGTGCTGGGCTACAACGGCGGCATGCCAGGGGCCTACGCCGATCATTGCGCTCAACGGAACCAACGGGTGTACGCCTTGATCGAGGCCAAGCGTTATCCCTACGTGGTACTGGCGGGTAACTGGCCGAACGACGAAACGGTCGGGCCGGCGATCGAGGCCAGCCTGGCGCGAGTGGTGGCCAGCAGCGGGCAGGTGATCGTGATCCTCAGGAACCAGCCGATCGACAAAGCCGCGACCTGCCCGATACGGCGCCTGATGTTTGGCCTGGAGCATCCGTGTGAAGCCGCTGAGACGCCACTGCCGCAGTATTGGGCGCAGATTCGCCACAAGTATCCGCAGGTGCGCTTCATCGACCCCAACCAAGTGATTTGCCCCAATGGCCTGTGCAGTCCGTTGATCGATGGCAAGTTGCTGTATCTGGATAACGGCCATTTGAACGAGGTCGGCTCGCGGTTCATCGGCCAGACCTTGCTGGAACGGGGGTATTCACTGCTCAAGGATCCTCGGCCGCAGGTGGTCAGCACCAACGCGCCCGGCAAAGCTGACCGGTCGAACTAAGACAATCTTCTACTGTTTGCGGGCACTGGCTGACTGAGCAGTGCCCCGGGCAATGCGGGGTGCCTGGGCCCGTTCGGTCTGCGCATAACGCCGAGCCAGCTAGGGCAACGGCTGCGCAGATGCAATTTCCTACGATGCCCCCTGATTCCGCCGACTTTTCACAGCTGCCCATCATTGGAAACTATGCCCGTTAAGGGTATGGTTAGGGCGGACTCACAATGGATGTGTACAAGCGCAGGGATTTTGCTCGCTGGCAAGCCAGCATGAAGCTGACCGATTGCATGTTGTGCAGGGCAGTCGAGGAAATGCGTAATGGTTTGGTCGACGCAAGCTTGGGCGGCCTGCTGTTCAAAAAGCGCATTGCCAATGCCGCAGGCGGTAAGCGTGGCGGGTATCGAACGCAACTTTCCGCGCGCATCGGCAGCCGCTATGTGTTTTTGCACGGGTTCGCCAAGAGTGACAAAGCGTCGATAACGGCAGATGAACAAAAAGCGCTGCAATTTGCCGGCAGGGTATTTCTCGAATTATCTGCTGTGGCCTTGGCGAAGGCCCTCAGGGCAGGTGTACTGATGGAGGTGTGCTGTGAGCAGCAAACTTATTGAGTCGTTGCGTGATGACCTGACTGCACTGCATCAAGCAGGGGCGGTGGGCAAGGTTACGTTGCGCGACTTCGAGGCTATTTGCCCCGCGCCGGTGCGCGATTTCAGCGCGCTGGATATCCGCCGTTTGCGCGAAACGCTCAATTTCAGTCAGCCGGTATTCGCCCTGCATCTGCATACCAGCGCGTCCACTGTACGCAAGTGGGAGCAGGGCGAAACACGGCCAGCCGGGCCTGCGTTGAAGCTGCTCAATGTCATTGCTGACAAGGGGCTGCAGGCCATTCTTTGAAGCGCTGCCCGTCGCAGGCTAGCCCAGCACCTCGCGCAGCCGATACCACATCATCCCCAGCGCCAGCAGCGGAGAGCGCAGGGCCTTGCCTCCCGGGAAGGTCAGGTGCGGGACTGCGCTGAATACATCCAAGCCCTGGCTATGACCGAGCGCGATGGCTTCGGCCAACAGCTTGGCGGTCCAGTGGGTGACGTTCAGGCCGTGCCCTGAATAGCCCTGGGCGTAGTAGACGTTGGGATGCTGGCTGAGCCGACCGACTTGCGGGAAGCGGTTGGCAGTGATGCCGATCATGCCGCCCCACTGATAGTCGATGCGTACACCGGCCAGTTGCGGGAACACCTTGAGGACCTTGGGCAGCATGTAGGCGCCAATGTCCTTGGGATCGCGCCCGGAGTAGTGGCAGGCACCGCCGAACAACAAGCGGCGGTCGGCGGTGAGGCGGTAGTAGTCCAGGCCGACTTTCTGGTCGCACATCGCCATGTTCTGTGGGATCAGCGTCTTGGCCAGCTGCTCTGGCAGCGGTTCGGTCGCTACAACGTAGCTGCCAGCGGGCAGTACCTTGCCGCTCAGGCGTGGCTCGAGTTCGTCCAGGTGGGCGTTGCAACCCAGTACCAGACTCTTGGCCCGCACGCTGCCACGGGCGCAGTGCAGGGTAACCGTGCTGCCGTGCTCAATGCGCAGCACCGGGCTTTGCTCGAAGATCTGTACGCCCAGGCCGGCAGCTGCGCGGGCTTCGCCTTGCACCAGGTCGAGTGGGTGCAGGTGCCCTGAGCCCATGTCGATCAGGCCACCTGCGTACTGCTCGCTGGCGACCACTTCATGCATCCGCTCGGCACTGACCAGGCGCGTTTCGTGGCGGTAGCCGAGGCTGGCAAGCTCTTGCTGTTCATCGCTGAAGGCAGCGAACTGCGCCGGGGTGTTGGCCAGTTCGCAAAAGCCCCAGCGCAAATCGCACTGGATGTCGTATTGGGCGATGCGCTGGCGGACCAACTCGACCGAGTCGATCCCGGCGTGCTTGAGGTAGCGCACGCCGTCCTGGCCGACGTAGCGGGCGAAGCCGCTGACGTCATGGCCAATGCCGCGAATCAGCTGGCCCCCGTTGCGCCCGCTGGCGCCCCAGCCAATCCGCCGGGCCTCCAGGAGGATCACCGAAAGCCCGCGCTCGGCCAGCTCCAGGGCGGTGTTGACCCCGGTAAGACCACCCCCGACCACGCAGACATCGGCACTGAGCGCGCCTTCGAGTGCAGGGTAGGGCGTCGTCGCCCGCGCGCTGGCAGCGTAGTAGGAGGCAGTGTGTTGAGTATCAAGGGACATGGCGCGTACTCGGCTCAGCGATTGGATTTGATCTTGCTCCAGGAGCGGGTCATGACGCGCATGATCTTCGGGCTCGGAGTGCTGGAGACATACAGCTTGTCCAGCACCTCCTGGGGAGGATAGATCTCGGGGTTGTTGACCAGCGAGGGGTCCATGTGGGCCTTGGCCTCAAGGTTGGCATTGGCATAACCGACCGTGGCACTGACCTTGGCGATCACCTGCGGGTCGAGCAGGTAGTTGATGAAGGCCAGGGCCTGGTCGGGGTTGCTGGCATCCTTGGGAATTGCCAACAGGTCGAACCACAGGTTGCTGCCTTCCTTGGGAATGCTATAGGCGATTTTCACGCCATTGTTGGCCTCCACCGCGCGGTTGGCCGCCTGGAACACATCGCCGGAATAACCAAAGGCGACGCAGACATCGCCGTTGGCCAGGTCCGAGACATATTTGGAGGAGTGGAAGTAAGTGATGTAGGGGCGCAGCTTGAGCAACTGGACCTCGGCCTTCTTGTAGTCGTCTTCCTTTTCGCTGCGTGGGTCCATGCCCAGGTAGTTGAGCATTGCCGGGAACAGCTCGTCCGGCGAGTCCATGAACGCCACGCCGCACTTTTGCAGCTTTTTCAGGTTCTCAGGCTCGAACAGCACCGCCCAGGAGTCGATCTTGTCGATGCCCAGGGCTGCCTTGACTTTGTCGACGTTGTAACCGATGCCGTTGGTGCCCCACAGGTAGGGCACCGCGTACTGGTTGCCGGGGTCGTTCTGCTCAAGCTGCTTGAGCAGTTTAGGGTCCAGGTACTTGAAGTTCGGCAGCTTGCTGCGATCGAGCGGCAGGAACGCGCCAGCCTTGGCCTGGCGCGCCAGGAAATGGTTGGAGGGCACTACCACGTCGTAGCCGGTGCGCCCGGCCAGCAACTTGCCCTCCAGGGTTTCGTTGGAGTCGAACACGTCATAGACCACCTTGATCCCGCTGCTGGCCTGGAAGTCCGCCAGGGTGGTGTCACCGATATAGTCGGTCCAGTTGTATACGCTGACCGTTGGTTGGGCCTGGGCGGCCGCGCCGAACAGCAAGGCGAATGCTGCGGGAAGCAAAGAGTGCAAATGACGCATGTCGACACCTCATTGGTATTTTTCTTGGGTCTGTTGCGAGTGTTGCGGATCAGACGCTGAGCATCAGGAACTCACGCTCCCAGGAGCTGATCACGCGCTTGAAGTTCTCGTGTTCGGCACGCTTGACCGCCACATAGCCCTGGACGAACTGGCGGCCCAGGTAGGTCTGCAGAATTTCGCAGTCTTCCATGTGCTGCAGGGCGTCTTCGATGGTGATCGGCAGACGCAGATTGCGCCGCTCGTAGGCACGGCCTTGGACCGCTGCGCTCGGCTCGATCTTCTCGACCATGCCCAGGTAGCCGCACAGCAGGCTCGCCGCGATGGCCAGGTACGGGTTGGCATCGGCGCCCGGCAGGCGGTTCTCGACCCGCATCGCTTCTGGGCTCGAGGTCGGCACGCGCAAGCCGGCAGTGCGGTTTTCTTCGCCCCACTCGACGTTCACCGGCGCCGAGGTATCGGGCAGGAAGCGGCGGAACGAGTTGACGTTGGGGGCGAACATCGGCAGCACTTTGGGGATGTACTTCTGCAGGCCGCCAATATGATGCAGGAACAGCTCGCTCATGCTGCCATCGTCGTTGGCGAAGATCGGCTTGCCGGTGGCGATGTCGACCACGCTCTGGTGCAGGTGCATGGCGCTGCCCGGCTCGTCGGTAATCGGCTTGGCCATGAAGGTTGCGGCGACGTTGTGCTTGAGCGCTGCCTCACGCATGGTGCGCTTGAACACGGTGATCTGGTCGGCCAGGTCGAGCGCGTCGCCGTGACGGAAGTTGATTTCCATCTGCGCCGGGCCGTCTTCATGGATCAGCGTGTCCAGGTCCAGCCCTTGGATTTCGCACCAGTCGTAGACGTCTTCGAACAGCGGGTCGAATTCGTTGGCGGCATCGATGGAGAATGACTGCCGACCGCTTTCGGCGCGCCCCGAACGGCCCAGTGGCACTTGCAGGGGCAAGTCCGGGTCTTCGCAGCGCTTGGTCAGGTAGAACTCCATCTCCGGCGCGACGATAGGCTGCCAGCCTTTGTCGGCGTAGAGCTTGAGGACCTTTTTCAGCACGTTGCGCGGCGACAGTTCGATCGGGTTGCCTTGTTTGTCGAAGGTGTCGTGGATCACGATCGCGGTCGGCTCGATCGCCCACGGGATCTGGTACACCGCACTAGGGTCGGGGCGGCAGACCATGTCGATGTCGGCAGGGTCGAGCAGGTCGTAGTAGATGTCGTCGTCGACATAGTCGCCGGTGACGGTCTGCAGCAGCACGCTCTCTGGCAGGCGCATGCCGCGCTCATGGAGGAACTTGGCGGTCGGCGCGATCTTGCCGCGGGCGATGCCGGTCAGGTCGCTGATCACGCATTCGACTTCAGTGATGCGGTGTTCTTTCAGCCACGTGGACAGCTGATCGAAAGGGGCGTTCATACAGACCTCTTGGTTGGGTTTTGGTGGCACATCGTTTCAAGGAATCTTCCCAGCTGATGCGCTGAGGGCTATCTTGGTCGCAGCCCACAGGGTTGATCTATCCACTTCCTTCGGCAATGAATGCACCAAAAGAGTGCATATAGGACATCGCGTGACAACGCCCCATGCCTTGCAGGTCCAGGCTTTCAACACCAGCGACGTGACAGAACAGGTGCGCGCCACCCCGGGCTGGCAGCAGCAATACCGGCAAATGTCCCCCGGGCATTTCAACGGCCAACTGCGCTGTTTGGGGCTCGATGGCGTGGAAGTCTACGAAGAGCGCCTCAACACCCGGGTCGAGCAGTTCTTCCGCGCGCCCAGCGGGTCGTTGACGTTTTGCTTTGATCGCAGCGATAACAGCCTCTACGTGCTCAATGAAGAGAGCCGCAATATCTGGATCACTCCGGAGAACTACCAGGAAGTGGCGGTGGTGTTCGATCAAGGCTTCTTGCAACGGCATGGGCTGGATGTCAATCGCCTGGAAGGGTTGTTCATGGTGCCGTTGGACAGCGTGCAGAACGCGCTGTTCGGCGGCTGGCTCAGCGCCACTCTGACGCGCCTGGGCCAAGCCGATTCGCCGGTGGAGGGCAGGGCGCTGGCCGAGCAATTGCTGGAGGACTGCCTGTTCATCCTCGACAACGCCAGCCAACGGCTGCAGGGCGATGCCCTGGAGCGGCGTGGCGAGGCGCGGGCGGTGATGCGGCGGGTCAGTGACTGGGCGGCGGATTGCCCGGACGAGACGCTTAACCTGGTGGAGCTGGCCAACGTTGCCGGGGTCTCGGTGCGCCAGTTGCAGCAGACGTTCAAAGCCTTCACCAACCTGCCACCAGCTCATTGGTTGCGTTTGCGCAGGCTAAACGGAGCACGGCGAGACCTGCTTCGTGGGGGCGAGTTGACGGTGGCTGAAGTGGCGATGCGTTGGTCGTTCTGGCATCTGGGGCGGTTTTCCGACAGTTATCGGCAGTTGTTTGGCGAGTTGCCGAGTGAGACGCTGCGCCGGGCAAGGGGTTGAGGCCTGGGCCGGCTGTGCTGGCCTCTTCGCGGGCAAGCCCGCTCCCACAGGGATTGCGTTGTTCTCCAGAGCAGCGGGGTCCCTGTGCTGACCCCACAGGTACGGCGTTGTTCTCCAGAGCAGCGGGATCCCTGTGCTGACCCCACAGGTACGGCGTTGCTCTCCAGAGCAGCGGGGTCCCTATGCTGACCCCACAGGTACGGCGTTGCTCTCCAGAGCAGCGGGGTCCCTGTGCTGACCCTACAGCTACGGCGTTGCTCTTCAGACCAGCGCGGTCCCTGTGCTGACCCCCTACAGGTACGGCGTTGCTCTTCAGAGCAGCGGGGTCCCTGTGCTGACCCCCTACAGGTACGGCGTTGCTCTTCAGAGCAGCGGGGTCCCTGTGCTGACCCCACAGGTACGGCGTTGCTCTTCAGAGCAGCGCGGTCCCTGTGGGAGCGGGCTTGCCCGCGAAAAGGCCAGCGCAGACAATTCTGCATGCCCCGGTAAATATTGGTATGGTGCCCGGCAGTTTTCCCCGAGGTTCCGATGTTCTATCTGCCACTGACCAGCGACCAAGCCGAGCGCCTCGCCAGCGAGGCCTGCGCCGGCGAATTTCTTCCCCAGGCCAGCCTGCCGGAAACGGCCAGCGTGCTGTTCATCCAGAACCTGCCACGCCAGCAAGGAAAACCCTCGGTAGAGGCCCAAGAGCGGCGCTTTGCCGAAATGTTGCGCATCGCCGATGAAGTGCATGCTGCTGCCCCCGACCAGTTCCAGGCGCAAGTAGCCAAGCGTTTCGACGCCGAGGCGTTCGCCATGGGGCTGGGCATGCTCGGAGAAAACGGCATTGGCCTACTGAGCCCTGAGACGCCAGTCGATCCTGGCGACTGGCGCGACAGTGAGGGCGGCTGGAACTTCCTGTTCGCCGATAGCTACCGCCAGTTGGTAACGCCGCTGCACCCTGTCAGCCTGCCGTCGCTGTCCAGCGACCTGCGTCTGAGCGACCAGCAGAATCGCCTGCTGCGCGAATTTCTCTCCGGTGTCGACGAATCGGTAGCCGTGCAAGGGTTCGCCGGCACCGGCAAGACGTTCCTGATCCATCAATTCGCGCGCTTGCTCGATCCCCAGCGCACTTTGTTGCTAGCCATGACCGAGGGCCAGTTGCGCGCCTTGCAGGCGCGGGTCAAGGACGCCTCGGCGTTCACCGCACTGACGTTCGGCCAGTTGGCCGACGAAATCCTCAATCGCGACCTGACCAGCAATGGCTGGCGCCTGCGCGACGCCTACCGCAGCAAGCTGTCCTGGCGCCCACAGGAGTCGCAGGTGGTGCAGTGGCTGGGAATCCCCGATATCGGCCCGCTGGCTGCTCGTGAGGTGGTTGCCTTGTGCATCAAGGCCGTGCGCAGCTTCTGCCGCAGCGCTGATGAGGTTATCGGCTTGCAGCATCTGCCATGGATGGGGCCGGGATTCTCGCCGCTGGATCAGGAGGTGTTGCTGGAGAAGGCGCGCCTGTACTGGCAACAACTGATCCGCCCTTCGGCGCGGGAGATCCAGCTACCGGTGCGCGATTACCATCGGGTCAAGCTGCTATCGCTGACGCGCGAAGTCATCGATGTTCAATTCAGCCATGTCATCGTCGACGAAGCCCATGAGTTATCTGCGCCGATGCTTGCCGTACTCGACCGCAGCCCCCAGGCGATCATCACCCTGGGAGATGACCTGCAGAACCTCAATGGCCTGAGCCCGCACCACGGCAGTTTCATTCGCCAGCGCTGCATCGACCACTCGTTGCGAGCGGGGCCGGCGATGGAGAGCGTGCTCAATCCGCTGATCCTGGCGCACCCATCGGCTATCCAGGCGGCCTTCACCGGCAGCGCCGAACACTACACGCGGGTGAGTTTCTTCGATGCGGTGACGGTGCCCGAGCAGCCTACGGCGTTGCTGGTTGACGATGAATGGGGGCTGTTTGGTTGGTTCCAGCGCCTTACCCATCAGGGCGTGCCGTTCGTCCTGCTCCAAGGCGCACGCAAGGAGTTCGAGCTGTTCGTCGAAGACTGTATCGAACTCTACCGCCATGGCACCCGACCACGGCACAACATGCTGTTTCGCTATGCCAGCTGGCAAGCGCTGGAGCAGGACAAGGGTGACGACAAGGCTTTCGCTGCGGTGGCCAACATGCTGCGCAAAGGCTACAGCCCGGAACACTTTGCCAAGGCCAAGAGCCGCTACCGCTGGGACAAGGCGCCCAAGCTGTTCCTCGGTCGGGTAAGGGATGTGAAGAACATGGAATTCGCCCGGGTGATGGTGTCGCCTGAGCTGATGGTCGCGCCTGGCGCCGGCAACAACCGCAACGAGCGGGCACGGATGTTGGCCGGCTTGTATACCGCCTGTTCGCGGGCCAGGCATGAACTGATTGTGCCTGGAGGAATGCTCGATTGGGTCAAGGATCAGGTGCGCGATTGAACATGTTGGGGCCGCAAAGCGGCCCCAACTGCCATCGCAAAACAATCAGTTGCGATCCAACCAAACGGTCTGCACATTGCAGAACTCACGCACCCCAAAGTGCGACAGCTCGCGGCCAAACCCGCTTTTCTTGACGCCACCGAACGCCACCCGCGGATCGGACGCGCAATAGCCGTTGATGAACACGCCACCGGTATCCAGCGCCGCTGTCATCCGTTCTGCCAAGGCAACATCGGCGGTATAAATGGTCGCGGCCAAGCCAAACTCGCTGTCATTGGCCAGTTCCACCGCGTGATCGGCATCGCGCGCTGCGATGATCGCCGCCACGGGGCCAAACAACTCTTGCTTGAACGCGGTCATTTCGCAGGTCACGCCAGCGAGCACGGTCGGCTGGTAGACGTTGGCGACGCCCTCGGCCTTCTGGCCGCCGAGCAGCAGGGTCGCGCCTTCAGCCAAGGTCGCCTGTACCTGGCCATGCAACTCGTCGCGCAGGTCATAACGGGCCATCGGGCCGATGTAGGTGTCGTCCTGCAGCGGGTTGCCGACCTTGAGCTGGCGGGTCGCCTCGACGAATTTGCGGGTGAACTCATCAATGATGCTGTCTTCGACGATCAGACGCTTGGCCGCGGCGCAGACCTGGCCGGTGTTCTGGTAACGGCCGATCACCGCGGCTTTGACGGCAGCATCGAGGTCGGCGTCGGCCAGCACGATGAACGGGTCTGAACCGCCCAGCTCCAGCACGCATTTTTTCAACGCAGCGCCGGCCTGGGCGCCGATGGCCATGCCGGCGCGCACGCTACCGGTCAGGGTCACGGCAGCAATGCGCGGGTCATTGATGGCGCGAGTGACGCCATCAGGGGTGACGTTGATGACCTCGAAGCTGCCATCTGGCAGGCCGGCCTGCTTGATGATCTGCAGCAGCAGGTAGGCGCTGCCCATCACATTGGGAGCGTGCTTGAGCACGTAGGTGTTACCGGCCAGTAGCGCAGGCACGGCGCCGCGCAGGACTTGCCAGATGGGGAAGTTCCACGGCATCACCGCCAGGATCGGGCCCAGTGGACGGTACTCGATACGCGCCTTTTCGATCTGAGTCGGCTCCGGGGCGAGCATGGCTGGGCCGTGTTCGGCATACCACTGGCACAGGCCAACGCACTTGCTCACCTCGCCACGGGCCTGGCTGATCGGCTTGCCGATTTCGCGGCTGATCATCACCGCCAGGGCTTCGTGGTTGGCCTGCAGGGCATCTGCCAGAGCGATCAGGTATTCGCTGCGCTGACCCAGCGACACCTTGCGCCACAGGTTGAAGCCAACCTTGGCACGTTGCAGCGCCGCGTCCAGTGCGGCGTCGGTGTCGAATGGGTAGTGGCCGATCTGCTCGCCGCTGTACGGGTCGACGGAGATGGCGTGGGTCAGGCTAGTGATCTGGCTCATGGCGGAGCGCCTCGTTGTTGTTGGTGAGTGACGCCCAGACTAGTGGCGTGCATCATTATTGAAAACTGAATAATAATGAGCGAAACATTCACGTTTGGAGAAAGATAGTGGACTTGGTGCAACTGGAAATCTTCAAGGCCGTGGCCGAGCACGGCAGCATCAGTGCGGCCGCCCAGCAGATTCATCGGGTGCCGTCAAACCTGACCACCCGTATCAAGCAGCTTGAGGAGGACCTGGGCGTCGAGCTGTTCATCCGCGAAAAAAGCCGGCTGCGCCTGTCGCCGGCCGGTTGGAATTTTCTTGAATACACCCGGCGCATTCTTGACCTGGTGCATGAAGCCCGACTGACCGTGGCCGGTGAAGACCCACAAGGTACTTTCGCCCTGGGTTCGCTGGAAAGCACCGCCGCGGTTCGCATCCCGGCGCTGCTGGCGGCCTACAACCAGCGATTTCCCAAGGTCGACCTGGACCTCTCCACCGGACCTTCCGGCACCATGCTCGAGGGGGTGTTGTCTGGCCGACTGGTCGCGGCGTTCGTTGACGGCCCGGTGTTGCACCCGACCTTGGAAGGCATGGCGGTGTTCGAGGAGGAGATGGTGGTCATTGCGCCGCTCAACCATGCACCGATCAGCCGGGCGCGCGAGGTCAACGGCGAGAGCATCTACGCCTTTCGCGCCAACTGCTCCTATCGCCATCACTTCGAGAACTGGTTCGTCCAGGATCAGGCGGTGCCCGGCAAGATCCACGAGATGGAGTCCTACCACGGCATGCTGGCCTGCGTCAGTGCCGGTGCGGGCCTGGCGCTGATGCCGCGTAGCATGCTCGACAGCATGCCAGGGGTCAGCACGGTGAGCGTGTGGCCGTTGTCGCAGGACTTTCGCTATCTCAAGACCTGGCTGGTGTGGCGCCGCGGGACGGTGTCGCGCAGCTTGAGCATGTTCATCAAGTTGCTGGAAGAGCGCCGCGCTGCCTGACCGATGGTCGCGCCAGGGCGCAACGCCAGGCGCGGCGCAGCGTCGAACATAGGGTAAGCATCCCGCTGATGGAGGAGTGCACCATGCGCAACCATCATTACGGCCTGTGTGCGGCATTGCTGGTGGGCCTGGCTCTACCCTGGACACTGGCGGCTGGCGCAGACCTCAATGCGCCAATCGACGCGCAGGCTGTGCAACTGCAGCCGCAGGAGCAGAACGGCATCCGCTATCTGCAAGGTGGCATCGGCCAGGACGAGGCCAACGCCTTGCGCCAAACCCAGGGCTACAACCTGCACATCACCCTGTCGACCGGCCCCGAAGGCAAGTTCCAGACTGGAGCGGCGGTCGATATTCAAAGTGGCCAGGGCCAGCCGCTGCTGAACCTGCAGGACGTCGGCCCGATGATCTACGTGCAACTGCCACCGGGGCATTACCGGGTGATCGGCCAGGCTGAAGGGCAGACCGTGCAGCAGCAAGTGAGTATTGACGGCAAGGCGCCAGTGAAGGTCAATCTGAACTGGCCTTGAATGCCCATTCATCACCAGGAGTACAGATGTGCTCCTGGCGCCGGAGGGTAATCCGATGGGTGTGCAGGAGCAGTTGCACGCGCTGCACGACGACGGTTTTGTGCTTATCCCTGACGTGCTCGATGCACTGCAGATTGCCTTGATACGCTGCGCTATCGACGATCTGCAGCCACTGCACTGGGACTACCAAGGCCTGCTCGAACAGTACAAGTGCGTATTCAACCGCAGCCCGCTGTGGCTGAGATTTCTCGACCTCCCGGCGCTTATCGGCCTGGCCGAAGCGGCCTTGGGCGACGATTGCCACATCATCGGCCAGACCGCCTGGCGCAGTCATCCTGGTTATCCAGGCCTGCCATGGCATCTGGATCACCTGCCCATGCAATTGCCGCCGTGGCTTTACGCCCAGCACGATTTCAGCCTGCCCATGCACATCATCACGGCGCAGCTGTATTTGTGCGATATCGACTTGGCCATCGGCCCAACCTGGGTAGTGCCAGGCAGTCATCGCGCGGGGCGAGCGCCAGAGCCGGGCGAGGACAGCTGGCAAGGGCAGGGCGCCCAGGCGCTGCTGTGTCGGGCCGGTACTGCCTTGGTGTTTCGCAGTGACCTCTGGCACCGCGGGGCGGCCAACAGCAGTGCCGGACACGTGCGCGACATGCTCCAGGTGCACTATGGCCGGCGCATGGTGGCGCAGAAGTTTTCCCCATACCTGAGCTGGCAGTTCAACCCTGAAGTACTGGCCGCAGCCACTGCCCGGCAACGGCGTTTACTCGGGGAGCACGTCGAGTCGGAATACGATTAGCCTATTAGCCAATAGTGGCAATCTACTTTCAACTTTCTGACTATCTAGTCGATAATCCGAAAAGTATTGCACCTTGTTACTTGGCTGGATGCCCAGGTAGACAAGCGAAAAATGAGGGGCTCAAGCCCCCGATTTCCGTGAAGACCATCAGGAGAGTCATTGATGAAAACCCGTCTCGCCACCACGCTGGCGGCCGCCGTCCTGGCGTTCGCTGGCGCCAATCTGGCCCATGCCGCACAAGTGTCCGGCGCTGTTGGCGCCACCGGCCAAGGTGACATGACCTACCGTATCGGCCTGTCCTGGGATTGGGACAAGCAGTGGCTGCAAAGCAGCACTGGCCACCTGACTGGCTACTGGGACGGCGCCTACACCTACTGGGAAGGTGGTGAGGCCAGCGGCGCCCATTCGCTTTCGTTCAGCCCGGTGTTCGTCTACGAGTTCAGCGGCTTCACCTACACCCCCTACATCGAGGCGGGTATTGGCCTGGCAGCGTTCTCCAAGACTGACGTTGGCGACCAACGCCTGGGCTCTGCGGTCAACTTCGAAGACCGCATCGGTTTTGGCCTGAAGCTGCCGGGCGAGCAGAAGGTTGGCATCCGCGCGATGCACTACTCCAACGCCGGCATCAAGCAGCCTAACGACGGCATCGAGTCGTACTCGCTGTTCTACAGCAAAGGTTTCTGATGCATGGCAGGCAGGGCGGCAATCGCCCTGCCTGCCTTTTCGCCAGTGCTTTAATGCACTGCCTTGATCGCCAGCACGTTGCACAGTGGATGTTCCAGCACATGCGCGGTGGTACCGCCCAGGAAGGTCTGCATGGCGTCGTGCCGATGGCTGCCCATGACGATCACATCGACCCGGCTGTGACTGATGTACTGGGCAATCGCCCTGATCGCCGGCCCCTCAAGGAAATGCCGGCGCTCCAAGGCGACTTCATGATGATCACCCAATCGATTGAACGCGGTCCGTTGCGCGACCCGCACACTGGCGTCGAAGCCAGGCATGGTCACTGTGCCAGCGCCAAAGTCGGCGATATGGGTTTTCGACGCATCGCACACATGCAGCAAATGCAGCTCGGCATTGCATTGCAGGGCCAGCGCACGCGCGCTGTGGATGACCTGCTCGTCCAGGTGTTCACCGGCGCCGTGGCTATTGAGATCGACCGCTGCAGCGATTTGCCGGGGTAGCGGCAGGCGGATTTCGCTGACCAGGTGCACGGCGACCGGGCTGTCCTTGAGCAGTTGCCAGTCCAAGGGTGTTACCAGTAGCCGCTTGAGCACCGGCTCGTGCTGTACATCCTTGATCAGCAGATCGCAGCCCAGGCGTTCGACTTGCTCCAGCACACTGCCCAGGGGATCGCGGGTCAGCAGCAGCTCGGTGGAAACATCCAGGCCGGTATTACGCAGCTGCTCGGCAACGTCCGCTAGCCACAGACGATTGTGGGTCAACAGGCGCTCGCGCTCGCTGCCATCGCTCATCAGGCCAAAGGTGTCGACATCGTCGACGAAAACGTTGACATCCAACAACGCACCGCTGGATTCGGCCAATGCCGCAGCCCGCTGCAAGGCGGGTGAGTAACGCATCTGCGGGCCGAGCATGACGAACATGCGCTTGAACTGGCTCATCGCACACCTCCTCGTGTGGCAGCCCCCCGTTCATGCCGTTGTTGATTGGCGGGCCAAGTGGCGCGCCAATCCCACTTTCAGTCTAGACGCTCTGCGCCGGCGGCACGTCGCTGGGGCGATCGATGTCGATCAATACTCCCGGGTCATCGACCGTCAGCGTGTGCACTGCGTGGCTGTTCGCCTGGACCACGCTACGCGCGCCGCTGTCGCCGGCAAGCTGACTGAGCTCGGCCCAGAAGTCGCGGCCGAATATGACTGGATGACCGGTCTTGCCTTGGTAGGCGGGGCGGCAGATTCGATCAGGAGCAGCGCTGGCGAGCAGGGTATCCAGGGTACTGGCGTGGATGAACGGCATGTCGGCGAGAAACACTGCCAGCGCCTGGCCTTCGGAAACGGCGCTGATACGCTGGACACTGGCGGCGATGCTATGACCTAGACCGAGCCGGCTGCTGGCGCACTGGACGATACGGACCTTGCTCGGTAGGTCGAGCGGCACCGAATCGTCCTCGCGCAAGGCCAGCCAGACTTCCTCGAACACCGCGCAAGGCAGTAACAGGCTCGATTGCAGCAGGGTCAGGCCATTGCTCAAGCGCTGTTGCCGCTTGTCGCCGCCAAAGCGTTGGCTGCGGCCGGCGGCGAGTACTAGGGCGACTGGCTTGCAAAGCATGGGGTTGTCCTTATCGAGGGCAAGGTTCGCCTGCGCTGGATCGGTGCGGCGCCAGGTGCATGTTAGCAGCCCGCCCGGGGACACGGCTGCCTCAGCACCGCGTGGCAGGGCTTAGGTTAACGCAGCGCTTGGCCAGCTGACTTGGCCATGCACCTGTCGCGGATGGCCCGCGAGGGCTATGGCATCTGCTGGCTGCCGGAATCGGCCGCGCAGGATGAACTAGCCGCCGGCCGCCTGGTGCACGCGGGCGGCGCACACTGGTGTGCGGAGCTGGAAATCTGGTCGTTCAAGGCAACCGGCAACAGCAACCCGACCATGAGCGAGCTGTGGCGCTCGCTGGAGAAGGATGTGCCGTGATCGGACCTGACCGAGCCGGGCAGCGTCGGGTATGATGCGGCCCTCATCACTCCAAGAGGCCTGCCCTATGTCCCTGAGCGCTGCACAGATTGGCGAATTCCGCGCCTTTGCCGAACAGCTGGCCGATGCCGCCGCTGCGGCGATCCAGCCGTATTTCCGAGCCAGCCTGGACGTCGAGGACAAAGGCGGACGCCTGTACGACCCCGTGACCGTGGCCGACAAAGCGGCGGAAGACGCCATGCGTGCGTTGATCCAGGCGCGCTATCCCGAGCACGGCATTCTTGGCGAAGAGCAAGGCGTGGCAGTCGGCAGCAGCCCATTGACCTGGGTACTGGACCCGATCGACGGCACCCGCGCGTTCATTACCGGCCTGCCGCTATGGGGCACGCTGATAGCCTTGAACGACGGTGAGCGGCCGCGCGTGGGGGTGATGAACCAGCCGTTTACCGGCGAGCGCTTCGTCGGTACCCCTGAAGGCGCTTGGCTGGGCCACGCTGCACTGAAGACCCGCGCCTGTAGCGACCTGGCCTCGGCGACCTTGATGTGCACCACGCCCGACATGTTCGATACCCCGGCACGTAAGGCGGCCTTCGAGGCGGTGGCTGGCCAGGCGCGCTTGATGCGCTATGGCGGTGATTGCTACGCCTACTGCATGCTCGCCTCTGGTTTTGTCGATGTGATCGTCGAGGCCAGCCTGCAGCCGTATGACGTGCAGGCACTGATGCCGATCATCGAAGGGGCGGGCGGGGTGATTACTGCGTGGGACGGTAGCTCGGCGCAGAACGGCGGTTGTGTGGTGGCCTGTGGTGATCCGGCGTTGCATGCCCAGGTGCTGGAGCTGTTGCGCCACGCGATGTGATGCGTGGCCTTCACTGCACTTTTTCAACATTCCGCGCTCTATGTCTGGTCAGGCTGAGCCGATCCCCGGCCCCGTCGTTGATCTCAGACCCCGGTGCCAATGGTTGTCCCAGTCTCCCGACATTGCTCGCGCCTGCTGCTGGCAGGCGCCCTGATCGCCCTGTGCGCCTGCACCCAGCAACAGGGGCGCGACATCGTCAGCCAGTTCGGTGACGGCAAGCCCAGCGAGTTGTTCCAGACCAGCGTCGACCGCATGGCCACGCTGTCGATGCGCGACAATCTGCAGAGTTTGTACCTGCTGATGAACAAACTCTACCTGCGCAATCCCAGCCAGTGGAAACAGTCCGGCTACCTCGATGCCGCTACCGCCGAGCGGCAGATTCGAGTGGCGATCGAGCAGCGCCAGCCCTTGGCGCAGCTGGGCGAGCGGCGTGACCTGGCGGCCTTGAGCTATGCCTTGAGCCCCGAGTTCCGGGGCGATCGGGTGGGCGCCTTCATCTACGCCATTGGCAGCATGATCATCACTGCCCACGGCGGGCGCACCGAGTTCTACATGACCGATGCGATTGACCCGCTGTTCGTCAACAACGCCGCGCGCAACATCGAAAAGGCCACCTGGATGCTCAGCCAACGCCAGGATGCCAATGGCGTGTTGCTGCTGTTTTCCAATGAGATTTCCGAGGAGGGCAGTAACCTGAGTTTTGCCGTGGAGTTCGGCAAGATCGTCGCGCGCCTGGATCTGCTGGCACAGATGCTCGACGAGCGCTATCGGCGGATTGGCCTGAATTATGCGCAGAGCTTGTTGCTGATGAATTTCTTGCCGGTTCAGTGAGACCTCAGAGCCCCTCGTATCGCTATCAAAGCAATCCGCGAATCGCCTGCTGATAACGCTGTCCAGCCAAACGCATGCTGTTGTTATGGCTCGCCCCCGGTACCAGTAACAAGCTCTTGGGCTCCTGCGCCGCTTTATACAACTGCTCACTGAAGCGCGGCGGGACAAATCGGTCATCTTGCCCATGCACCAACAACACCGGCATGCCGACATCCTTGATCTTGTCGATCGAGTCGAACTTCTGCGACAGCAACCAACGCACCGGCAGCGCGGTGTCAGCCACTGCGGCGGCGACATCGCCCAGGGAGGTGAAGGTCGACTCCAGGATCAAGCCACGAGCGGCAGCGGGAGCACCGGCGCTCTGCGCCTGGCGCGCCAGTTCTGCGGCCAGCTCAACGGCCACCGCGCCGCCCAGCGAGTGGCCGAAGATCAGCCGCTTGTCGCGGTCTGGCTGCAGTTGCGCGAAGCGCTCCCAAGCGATGCGCGCATCCTCGTAGACGGTCGCCTCCGACGGCAGATCGCCCCGGCTCTGGCCGAAGCCGCGGTAATCCACGGCCAACACCGAATAGCCCATGGCATGCAGTTGTTCGATACGAAACAGCTGCCCGGTGAGGTTCCAGCGCACGCCGTGCAGGTAGAGGATGGCGGGGGCATCGGCGCGCCGCGCCGGCCACCACCAAGCGTGTAGGCTTTGATTGTCGGCGAAGCTACGCGGGCGCAATTGGAGTTCCTGGACGCCTGCCGGCAGGCCGTGGAACCAGCTGGCGTTACCGGGTTCGATGCGAAACACCAGTTCGCGCTCTTTGTGTTGCAGCACGGCGCAGCCGGTCGGTAGGCCGACCAACAGCAGGGCCACGCACAGCCAGCTGAGCCAGCGGCGTTTGAGATGATTGAGCAGGAGCGTTGACATGAGGGGCGTTTTAGCAGAAGCCGTAGCGGGTTTGTCGGGGAAATTGCCCAGTGGCGTAGTCGGATGATTTCAGGTTGTGTCAGTCAGCGCCTCAGAGGCAACTAATCCGCTTGGTGCTCTCCAGGCTGCTGGTACTGCCCCAGCAACCAATCGCGTAAGCGCCGGCAACTGGAGTCATGCTCCTTCTCTTCGTTGAAGGCCAGGTAGTGGAAGGTATCCTTGAGCACCAGCTCATGCGGCACCGGCCGCACCAACAGGCCGCGCTCGACCAGGGTTGCAACCAGATGATGCCAGCCCAGCGCCACCCCTTGATGATTCTGCGCAAGCTGCACCAGCAGGTTGTAGTCGTTGGCGTTGAAGTAGTGCGGCGCCTGGCTGGCGCGGCGCTTGAGGTCGATATTGTGAAAGGCCAGCCAAACGTCCCAGTCGACATGCTCGGCCACTTGCGAGCGGCCGTAGGGGCTGAGGTTGAGCAGTGCCGCATCGCGGATGTTTTCCAGCGTGCACAGTTCAGGGTGTTGTTCCAGGTACTGCGCTGAGCAGATCGGGTAGACCACATCATGGTTGAGCGCCAGGCAGCGGTAGCCGTCGTGGATCTTGCCCAGCTTGGTGATGAAGATGTCCGGACGCACCCCAGGCTCCATCGACAGAAAGTTCTGGGTGGTGATCAGGTTGATGTCGATGTCTGGGTGTTGTTCGAAGAACAGCGGCAGGCGCGGCGCAAGCCAGAGGTTGGCGAACGCCGGCGAGCAGCACAGGGTCACCACGTGCTTGGTGGTGGTGTTGCTGCGAATGCGCTCGGCCGCCTGGGAAATATTGACGAACGATAACTGCACTGCATCGAAGAAAATCGAACCGGCCACGGTCAGCTCAACGGCGCGGCCTACCCGGGTGAACAGCTGCGCGCCAAGGTGCGCTTCCAGCTCGCGAATCTGCCGGCTGACGGCCGCCTGGGTCACGCACAACGCTTCGGCAGCGCGGGTGAAATTCTGATACTTGGCGGCCGCGACGAACACCTTCACGGCGCGTAGCGACGGCATCTTGATCAGGGTCTGATCGGGCTCGGTGTGTTTGACCATGAGGGCAGATCAGGTCCTTGCTGTCAGCGGGGCGGGCTGGCCACTGTAGCGATTAAGCAGTGAGGTGGTAAACCACGATCGCCGCCCTGGCCATATTGATAACCCCAGGTAATGGTTAGCGCCCTACAAATGTCGTTGGACCCGCTATTCGCCGAGGCCTAACGTTAACTCAACGGCGCGGCATTGAAGCGATCGATGTCGATAATTTTACAGCAGGAATTTCTGCGTGCCGGGTTGACTCAACGTTCCGATTTGAACGACTGCCAAGCGTCCTCGTACTGACATTCAACGCCTGCACGGCGTGCCAGTGCGCAGTGTGAATTTGGTTATAAAGATAATAAAAGAGGGTCGTATGAAGCAGGCCGATGAAATTCTCTCGGTGAGCAACATCTTCAAGGTGTTTGGTCCCAACCCGGACCTGGCCATGCAGATGTTGCGCAAAGGCGCCGACAAGCATGAGATCTTCAGCAAGACCGGCCATGTGGTCGGCGTGTTCGATGCAAGCTTTGCCGTCAAACGCGGCGAGATCTTCGTCATCATGGGCCTCTCCGGCTCCGGTAAGTCGACCATGGTGCGGCTGTTCAACCGCCTGATCGAGCCTACCGCTGGCAGCATCCACCTCAACGGCAGGGAAATCACCGGGCTATCCGACAAGGAGCTGCTCGATGTGCGCCGCAAGGAAATGGGCATGGTGTTCCAATCCTTCGCCTTGATGCCACACATGAGCGTGCTGCAAAACAGCGCCTTTGGCCTGGAAATCGCCGGGGTCGCCGAGCAGGAGCGCCTTCGCCGTGCTCGCGAAGCGCTCAGCCAGGTCGGCTTGGCCGGGCACGAGCACAGTTACCCGCACCAGCTGTCCGGCGGCATGCAGCAACGCGTTGGCCTGGCCCGGGCATTGGCCAACGATCCGACCATCTTGCTCATGGACGAGGCCTTCTCCGCCCTCGACCCACTGATCCGCAGTGAAATGCAAAGCGAACTGATCCGCCTGCAGGCCGAGCAGCAACGCACCATCATCTTCATTTCCCACGACATCGAAGAAGCCATCCGCATCGGCCATCGCATCGCGATCATGGAAGGCGGCAAAGTCGTGCAGATCGGCACCCCGCAAGAGCTGATCAACCAGCCCGCCAACGACTACGTGCGCACCTTCTTCAAGGGGTTTGACAGCTCGCGCGTGCTCAAAGCCGGCGATGTCGCCAAGTTCGACCCCGAGCTGGTCTGCCGGGTCAACGGCAAGGCGCCACGCTTCAGGGCCGGGGTGCCGTTCGGCTACCTGGTAGACGAGTGCGGGCAACTGCTGGGGGTGGTCGACACCGCTCCCGACGGCGTCGCGGCCACTGATCGCTACAGCCTGCACGAACGGCAACCGGTATACACCGACACGCCGCTGCACGAGGTGCTGGATATCGCCGCCACGCTGCCGTACCCGGTGCCGGTCCTCGACCGCGAGGGTGCGCTCAAGGGCACCTTGTCGAAGAACCAGCTGCTGCAGACCCTGAGCCGCCACTGAGCGTCAGCGACCCTTGCCGAGGTAAGCCCTAATGTCCGAATTCAGTCTGCTCGACCCGTTCCAGTCGGCCACCATACCGCTGGGTGACTGGGTGCAAGCCACCCTTAACTTCCTGGTGCACAACTTTCGCGATGTGTTCCGCGCCATTCGCTGGCCGATCGACCAGGTGCTCAATGGCATCGAGATGATCTTGCAGAGCATCCCGCCGAGCATCGGCATCCTGCTTTCATCCCTGCTGGGTTGGCAGCTGGCGGGCAAGCGCATGGCCCTATTGTGTTTTGTGACCTTGACCCTGCTGGGCCTGATCGGCGTGTGGTCGGCGTCGATGACCACCCTGGCGCTGGTGTTGACCTCGGTGTTGTTCTGCGCCGTGATCGGCATTGCGCTGGGCATCTTCTGTGCGCGCAGCAATCGCCTGGAGCAGGTGGTGCGGCCGGTGCTCGATGCCATGCAGACGCTGCCGGCGTTCGTCTACCTGGTGCCGGTGGTGATGCTGTTCGGCATCGGCAACGTGCCTGGGGTGTTGGTCACCATCGTATTTGCCTTGCCGCCCTTGGTTCGCCTGACCAACTTAGGCATTCGCCAGGTGCCGGAAGACAAGATCGAAGCCGCCCGTGCCTTTGGCTGCACGCCCCGGCAGATGCTGACCCGGGTGCAACTGCCGCTGGCCACCTCGACCATCATGGCCGGCCTCAACCAGACCCTGATGCTGTCGCTGTCGATGGTGGTGATCGCCTCGATGATTTCGGTCGGCGGTTTGGGGCAGATGGTCCTGCGCGGCATTGGCCGGCTGGACATGGGCCTGGCCACGGTCGGTGGCATGGGCCTGGTGTTGCTGGCGATCTTCCTCGACCGCCTGACCCAGGCCATGGGCGCCCGCAGCAGTGCCGACCCGAGCCTGCGCTGGTACCACACAGGGCCTGTCGGCCTGGCCCTGCGCCTGTTTGGCGCAGGGCACGCAGAGCGGCGCAAGACCGCCTGAGACTGACACATTCGAACTGCCGCACGTGAACACAACAAGCAGAAGAAGGTACGCGACGATGTCCGAATCGAAGTTCTCCCGCAGTATCCTGCAATGCGCCTGCGCGCTGTCTCTGGTCGCTACCGCCCTGTGCGCCAACGCCTCGGCCGAGCGGCCGGGCGAGGGCGTCAAGGTCACGCCGATCTTCCCTTCGATCGCTGAAGAGCGCTTCCGTGGCGAAGTCGCTATGTACGGTCTGCGCGAGTTGGGCTACAAGGTCCAGGAGCCGAAAGAAACCGAGTACGGGGTGATGATGGTCGCCCTGGCCAACGGCGATGCCGATTTCACCGTGCACCTGTGGGACAAGCTGCACGACAAGTTCTACCAGCAGGCCGGTGGCGATCAGGTGATGGTCAAGGCCGGCGACATCATGCCCGGCGTGCTCCAGGGTTACCTGATCGACAAGAAAACCGCGCAAGCGCACAACATCAAGTACATCACCGACCTGAACAAGCCCGAAATCGCCAAGCTGTTCGACACCGACACCGACACCGACACCGACACCGACGGCGACGGCAAGGCCAACCTGACTGGCTGCAACCCGGGCTGGGGCTGCGAGCTGGTGATCTCCCACCACATCAAAGCCTATGACCTGGACAAAACCGTACATGTCGACCAGGGCTCCTACTTCGCCCTGATGGCCGACACCATCACCCGTTACAAGGAAGGCAAACCGATCCTCTATTTCACCTGGGTGCCGCAGTGGATCTCCACGGTGTTGGTGGAAGACAAGGACGTGGTCTGGCTGGAGGTGCCGAAAACCGATCTGCCCGATGGCAACAACACGGTCGACACTCTGTACCAAGGCAAGAACCTCGGTTTTGCCGTGGACAAGGTTGAAGCGGTGCTGAACAAAGACTTCGCCGAGGAAAATCCGGCCGCTGCCACGTTCCTCTCGCTGATGCAGCTCACTACCGCTGACGAAAGTGCGCAGAACTTGAAGATGCAGCAGGGCGAGAAGAAACCCGCCGACATCGAGCGTCACGCCAAGGAATGGGTCGCAGCCCATCGCCAGCAGTTCGACCAATGGCTGTTGGCCGCCCGCGGCGCCGCCAGCCAGGCGAGCAAGTAACGGTCGTTTGTATCCGCCCCGGTAATGCCGGGGCACAGGCTGGCGGTGGAGTTGAGCCATGAGTCATTTCGAAAGCGTATTGAAGAACAGCAACCTGGCCCACCTCGATCCGGCTGGCCGCACGGCCTTGGCCCTGCCATGTCGGCGGGTGGCGTTTGTCTTGCGTGAGCACTTTTCCATGATGGCCTTTACAGCGGCCATGGACAGCTTGGTCACCGCTAACCTGATGAGCGCCACGCCGCTGTTCCAGATCCAGGTGGTGGGCGAGGGCGCCCAGGTCATGAGCGACCTGGGAATTGCCCTGCCAGTCAATACTGCCCTGGCCGATCTCGAAGGGCAGGGTCTGGATGTGCTGCTGGTGTGTGGCGGTTTTCGGGTTCGCTTGGAAAGCAGCCCCCTGCTGCGCGGCAAACTGCGCCAAGCCGATCTGCATGGGGCGCTGTTGGGTGGTTTGTGGAATGGAGCGTACTTTCTGGCCGAGGCAGGCCTGCTCAACGATCACGACTGCGCGTTTCATCCAGATGGCCGTGCGATGCTCAACGAGCTGTTCCCGCAGGTGCGGGTCAGCCGCCAGGCGCATGTGCTGGATCGGCGGCGTATGAGCTGCGCGGGGGCCAGCAGTGCGCTGGACATGATGCTTGGCTTGCTCGAACACAGTGGCGGTGAAAGCTTGCGCCGGGCGGTCGAGCAAATGCTGGCTTGCGATCGTTCGCGGGTGTTGAGTGATATGCCGGCTGCAGCGCCGGATATAGACCCAACGCTACCGCGTGGGGTGCGGTTGGCGCTGGAATTGATGCATGCCAACATCGAAGACCCTATCGGCATCGATGAGATCGCGCAGCATGCGGGGCTGTCACGGCGCCACCTGGAGCGGTTGTTCCGCCGCCATGTGCAGGCAACGCCGCCCCGGTATTATCTGGAGCTGCGCCTGACCCATGCGCGGCAGCTGTTGCAGCATACGAGCAAGTCGCTGACTGAAGTGGCGGTGGCCAGTGGCTTTGTCAGTTTTCCGCATTTTTACCGGCGTTTCCGTGAGTTGTTCGCCATTGCGCCGAGGCAGTTTCGCGCACGCAGCCAGGGCTGGGCGGGGCGGCCAGAGGGCGCTGTGCACTGATAGATGGGTATGCTCGGCTGGCCTCTTCGCGGGCAAGCCCGCTCCCACAGGGATCTATGTTGCAGTGGGTTTTTTGCTGTGCCAGCACAGCCCCTTGGGGCAGCGGGCCGCGAAGAGGCCAGGACACCCCGCAATGTCAGATATGCACACAGCGACATCTATCTACAGGCCCGCACTTGTGGGAGCGGGCTTGCCCCCGCGAAAAGGCCGGTACTGCTGCAGCGCAATAGCGTTCGATAATCGGACAATCACATGCCCTATGCTGTCCGCTATCCGCCCGCCCTTCGCCTAGGTCGCATTGCCTAACCCCCGCCATATTGCTTAGTGTGTGAGCAAGCCACCGGTTGTCACTTGCCCGCTGTCACCTGCAACCGGCCCTATAGAATGACCGTGAACGACCGCGACCACGGGCCTTGTGCCCTGTAGAAAGCGGCGACCAGAACAATAACGAGCCGAGTGCCTTGCCTATGGAAAGCCGCCTGTTGAGCGAGCGCAGCAGCGTGTTCCATCATGCTGATCCTTATGCTGTTTCCGATTATGTCAATCGACATGTCGGCCAGCACTGCATCGGCCTGTCGCGCACCACCCATCCCCAGGCCAGTCTGAGCCACCGCAAATTCGCCGAGCTGGACCTGTGCCGGATCAGCTATGGCGGCAGTGTGCGGGTTACCTCACCGGCGCTGGAAACCATCTATCACCTGCAGGTGCTGCTCAACGGCAACTGCCTGTGGCGCGGGCCGCAGCGCGAGCATCACCTGGTGCCGGGCGAGCTGCTGCTGATCAACCCGGATGATCCCGTTGACCTGACGTACTCGCAAGATTGCGAGAAATTCATTCTCAAGGTGCCGACGCGGTTGCTCGATTCGATTTGCGATGAGCAGCGTTGGTCTCGGCCCAGTGGTGGGGTGCGGTTCTTGCGCAACCATTATCGGTTGGAAGAGCTCGATGGCTTCGTCAATTTGCTGGCAATGGTCTGTCATGAGGCTGAGGTCAGTGACCCGTTGCCGCGGGTGCAGGGGCACTACAGCCAGATCGTGGCGAGCAAATTATTGACCTTGATGAGTACCAACATCCGCCGTGAGAGCCTTGGGGCGCCGGGGGCGAGCCTGGAGCGGATCTTGGACTACATCGAGCGCAACCTGAAGTTGGAGTTGCCGGCTGAGGCGTTGGCGGAGCAGGCTTGCATGAGTTTGCGGTCGTTTTATGTGTTGTTTGATCGGCATTTGGGGACTACCCCTAAGCAGTATGTGCGCCAGCGTAAGTTGGAGCGGGTGCATGAGTGTTTGAGTGATTCGAGTTGCTCGGTGCGCAGTGTGACGGAGTTGGCGATGGATTATGGGTTTATGCATTTGGGGCGGTTTTCGGAGAGTTATCGGCAGCGGTTTGGGGAGTTGCCGTCTGAGACGTTGCGGCGGCGGTAGTTTTGGTTTTTGGTTTTTGAGCATATCCATTTTTGTTGTCGACGCTGATTCACCTTTCCGCTCTTACGGCGGCTTACTTTTCTCTTGGGAAAAGTAAGCAAAACCGCTCGCTCCTACATACGGCCCTGCGCTGCGCTTCGGGTCCCTTCGCGCCGGCGCCTTCCGGGCCCGCGCGGCCTACGATTTGCTGCGCAAATCTACATCTCGCGCCTTCGGCTGCGCCGAAGGGTGCTAACGCACCTGGCCCTCCAGGCACCTCTGCTCAGCCTCCTGAAGTCGCGAATCTGCGGCGCCTGCAATTACGCGCACGAAGATCAAGAGCAGGCGAATCGCTGCGCTCTCGCAGAAGCCAAAGCCAAGGTTTGAATTGCTATTTTGTGGTGTTTGTTCTGGCCTCTTCGCGGGCAAGCCCGCTCCCACAGGTACCGCACAGATTTCAGTTCAGCGTTGAGCCAGCACTGACACCACGCAGATACTGCGAACCCCACGAAGCCTGTGGGAGCGGGCTTGTCGGGGCGCCGAACCGTCGCGAAGAGGCCGGAACATCTACCACAATTGGCACTATCGCCAGATAACGCCAGCCCAGGCGCCGCCACTAACTTCGCGACTTCAGGAGGCCGCGCGGGCCCGGAAGGCACCGGAGCGAGGGGATCCCGCCACGGGCGGGACTGATTGTGGAGCGCAGAATTTTTTGGTTACTTTTTTTTCGCCTGAAAAAAAGTAACCCGCCGTAAGGGCGGAAGGGGCCAATGGC
The DNA here is from genome assembly GCF_044900155.1 of Pseudomonas sp. NPDC088890. Classification (NCBI taxonomy): domain Bacteria; kingdom Pseudomonadati; phylum Pseudomonadota; class Gammaproteobacteria; order Pseudomonadales; family Pseudomonadaceae; genus Pseudomonas; species Pseudomonas sp. NPDC088890. The sequence goes on from NZ_JBJDNG010000009.1 coordinate 202,944, forward strand.
ACCGCCACATCCAATGGATAAGCTCGCAGCCCAAGAGTCCAAGACCATTACCCCAAAAGTCTAACTAAAGACGATGCTTTTAAATATCTACTGCGAAAGTGAGAATTATTCAGCCACCTACTTTGGTCGTATTGAGTTGCACGCTTAGTTACAGGGTTGAGCGATTTCTTGATCCAGATCAATACAGTCAGCAATTATTTTAGCTAATCAGCCCGTTGATCGATAAAACTTATCAAATGATCGAACGGGTCAATTGGCTCACTTGTTGTAGGGTCATTACAATGGCGGGCGCGTGCTGATTTGACGCATGGGGCGGGTAGAAATTTAGCCGGCTTCTTCGCGGCCAAGCCCGTCCTACTTGGGTTGTAGCGTCCATTAATGCCACGCGACCTTTGTCGGAGCAGGCGGCCCGCGAAAAGTACGCCGCCGACTTTCGCAACTAACGCCGCGTCGGCCTAACACGCCGTCCACGCACTTTTTCACACTTCATAACAGAGTGGCCCACGCCACCGCGCCTACTTGCCTGTGATTAACCCGGGCCTGCATGAGGAGAAATTCATGGCACTTGGCAGACGACAGTTCTTCAAACTTTGTACCGCCGGTGCGGCGGCAGCCACCACTGTTTCGCTCGGCTTCGGCCCGGCAGTGGCCAATGCCAGCCAATCTCGCCAGTACAAACTGCTGCGCGCCAAGGAAACCCGCAACAACTGCACCTATTGCTCGGTCGGTTGCGGCATCCTGATGTACAGCCTGGGCGATGGCGCAAAAAACGCCAAGGCGCGGATCTTCCACATCGAAGGCGACCCCGACCATCCCGTAAGCCGCGGCTCGCTGTGCCCAAAAGGCGCCGGCCTGGTCGACTATATCCACAGCGAACAACGCCTGCTGTACCCCGAGTACCGCGCCCCAGGCTCGGACAAATGGCAGCGGATCAGCTGGGACTACGCCATCGACCGTATCGCCCGGCTGATGAAGGATGACCGCGACGCCAACTTCATCGAGAAGAACGCCAAGGGCGTCACCGTCAACCGTTGGCTGTCGACCGGCATGCTCTGCTCTTCGGCAGCCAGCAGCGAAACCGGCTCGCTCGACCAGCGCTTCACCCGTGCCCTGGGCATCCTCGGCACCGACAGCCAGGCGCGGGTGTGCCACGCGCCGACCGTTTCCGCCCTGGCGCCGACCTTCGGCCGTGGCGCGATGACCAACAACTGGGTCGATATCAAGAACGCCAACGTCGTGCTGATCATGGGCGGCAACCCGGCCGAGGCGCACCCGGTGGGCTTCAAGTGGGTGATCGAGGCGAAGATTCGCAACGGCGCCAAGGTCATCGTCGTCGACCCACGCTTCAACCGCAGCGCGTCGGTGGCGGATATCTACTCGCCAGTGCGCGCCGGTTCCGACATCACCTTCCTGATGGGCATGGTCAACTACCTGCTGACCCACGATCGCATCCAGCACGAATACGTGCGCGCCTACACCAACGCCTCGTTGATCGTGCGCAGCGACTACAGCTTCGATGATGGCCTGTTCAGCGGCTACGACGCCAAGAGCAAACGCTATGACCGCAGCTCCTGGGCCTATGAATTGGACGAGCACGGCCATGCCCGCCGCGACCTGAGCCTGAGCCACCCACGCTGCGTGTTCAACCTGCTCAAGCAGCACGTCAGCCGCTACACCCCAGAAGTGGTCAGCCAGATCTGCGGCACGCCCATGGACGACTTCCTGGAAATCTGCGAGATCATGGCCAGTACCAGCGCGCCGGACAAGACCGCGACCTTCCTCTATGCCCTGGGCTGGACCCACCACACCACCGGCGCGCAGATGATCCGCGGTTCGGGGATGATCCAGCTGCTGCTGGGCAACATCGGCATGGCCGGCGGCGGCGTCAACGCCCTGCGCGGGCACTCCAACATCCAGGGCTACACCGACCTGGGCCTGCTCTCGCAGCGCCTGCCGGGCTACATGAACCTGCCGTCCGATGAGCAGACCACGCTTGCCACCTACCTCAAGCAGACCACCCCCAGTGCCCAACTGCCCGACCAGGTCAACTACTACCAGCACACGCCCAAGTTCTTCATCAGCTTGATGAAGAGCCTGTACGGCGACAAGGCTACCCGCGACAACGACTGGGGCTTTGACTGGCTGCCCAAGTGGGACGACAGCTATGACGTGTTGAACTTCTCCAACCGCATGTACGAAGGCAAGGTCAACGGCTACATCGCCCAGGGCTTCAACCCGATCGCTGCATTCCCGGACAAGAACAAGGCTGCCCAGGCGCTGGCCAAGCTCAAGTTCCTGGTGATCATCGATCCGCTGGCCACCGAGACTTCGAGCTTCTGGCAGAACCACGGCGAGTCCAACGATGTCGATCCTGGGCAGATCCAGACCGAAGTGTTCCGCCTGCCATCGAGTTGCTTTGCCGAGGAGAACGGCTCGATCGTCAACTCCGGGCGCTGGCTGCAATGGCACTGGGCAGGCGCCGCGCCGCCCGGCGAAGCCTGGCATGATGGCAAGATCCTCGGTCACCTGTTCATGAAGCTGCGCGAGCTGTATCGCAACGAAGGCGGGGCGTGCCCCGAGCAGGTGCTGAACATGGCCTGGGACTACAAGAACCCCTACGACCCTGATCCGGAAGAAGTGGCCAAGGAGTCCAACGGCTACGCCCTGGCCGACCTGCGCGACGACAAGGGCAACCTGATCCTGCGCAAGGGCCAGTTGCTGGACAACTTCGGCCAGCTGCGCGACGACGGCAGCACCATGTGCTTCAACTGGGTCTTTGCCGGTTCCTGGACCGAGGCCGGCAACCAGATGGCCCGGCGCGACAATGCCGACAGCGGTTTGGGCTGCACCCCAGGCTGGGCCTGGGCCTGGCCGCAGAACCGGCGGATTCTCTACAACCGTGCCTCGGCCGACCCGCAGGGCAAACCGTGGGATGCCAAGCGTAAGGTCATCGGTTGGGACGGCAGCCGCTGGAGCGGCATCGATGTGCCCGACTTCCCGGTCAACATCGCCCCGGGCACCCAGACCAATCCGTTCATCATGCTCCCCGAGGGCGTGGGCCGGCTGTTCTCGGTCGGCGCCATGAACGATGGGCCGTTCCCGGAACACTACGAGCCGACCGAAAGCCCGCTGGCGCAAAACCCGCTGCACCCCAATGTCAGCAAGAGCCCCACGGCGCGGCTGTACGACAGTGACCGGGCGCGCATGGGCGACCGTGAAGAATTCCCTTACGTAGCGACCACCTACTCGATCACCGAGCTTTTCCGTCACTGGACCAAGCACTCCAAGCTCAACGCGATCATCCAGCCCGAGCAGTTCATCGAGATCGGTGAAGTGCTGGCCAAGGAAAAGGGCATCGTTCAAGGCGACCTGGTGCGAGTCAGTACCAAGCGGGGCTATATCAAGGCCAAGGCGGTGGTGACCAAGCGGATCCGCCGCCTGCAAATCGACGGGCAGCCGGTCGACACCATCGGCATCCCGTGCCACTGGGGTTATGAAGGCGCGACCCGCAAGGGCTTCCTGGCCAATACCCTGACCCCTGGCATCGGTGATTCCAACACCAACACCCCGGAATACAAGGCGTTCCTGGTGAACGTGGAAAAGGCCTGACGGAGCGACTGACATGTCCCTGCAATCCCAAGACATCATCCGCCGTTCGGCGACCCACGCGTTCACCCCGGCGCCGCGTGCGCGCGATCACCAGGCCGAGGTGGCCAAGCTGATCGATGTGAGCATCTGCATCGGCTGCAAGGCCTGCCAGGTCGCGTGCAACGAATGGAACGACCTGCGCGACGAGGTCGGCCATAACGTCGGTGTGTACGACAACCCGGCCGACCTCACCGCCGACACCTGGACCTTGATGCGCTTCGACGAGCACGAGAACGAGGCGGGCAAACTCGAGTGGCTGATCCGCAAGGACGGCTGCATGCACTGCGCCGACCCTGGCTGCCTGAAGGCCTGTCCGCAACCGGGCGCGATCATCCAGTACGCCAATGGCATCGTCGACTTCCAGTCCGAGCACTGCATTGGCTGCGGTTACTGCGTCGCCGGTTGCCCGTTCGATGTGCCGCGCATCAGCAAGAAAGACAACAAGGCCTACAAATGCACGCTGTGCGTCGACCGGGTGACGGTCGGCCAGGAACCTGCCTGCGTCAAGACCTGCCCGACCGGTGCGATCAATTTCGGCAGCAAGGCCGACATGCTGGTGCAGGCCGAGGAGCGCGTGACCGAGCTGCACGGCCGCGGCTTTGCCGGCGCGGGTATCTATGACCCGCAAGCGGTGGGCGGCACCCATGTGTTCTATGTGTTGCAACACGCCGACAAGCCGCAGCTGTACCACAAACTCAACCCCGATCCGCGCATCAGCGGCGCCATCGAAGGCTGGAAGGGCTGGCTCAAACCAGTGGCTGCGGCAGCGTTCTTCGCCACCCTCGCCGGTACGGTGTTCCACTACATCGGCGTTGGCCCTAACGAAGTCGAAGAAGATGAGAAGGAGAGCGCATGATGAACAAGGACAAACTGATCCTGCGGACCCGCTTCATCGACCGCGCCAGCCACTGGTTCATGGTCATCTGCTTCTTCATGGTGGCGCTGTCGGGGCTGTCGTGGTTCTTCCCGTCGCTGAACTGGCTCAACGGTGTGTTCGGCACGCCACAGCTGGCGCGCATCCTCCACCCGTTCCTGGGGGTGGTGGTGTTCGTGGTGTTGATGTTCCTGTTCGTGCGCTTTGTGAAGTACAACCTGCCCGAGCGCCAGGACGCGATCTGGTTTCGTAACGTCAAGACGGTGCTGGCGGGCGATCACAGCAAGCCCTTGCAGATCGGCAAATACAACGCCGGGCAGAAGATCCTGTTCTGGGGAATCATGGGCCTGATCAGCCTGTTGATGCTCAGTGGCGTGGTGATCTGGCGGCCGTGGTTTGCCGACTATTTCAGCATCCCGTTGATTCGCATCGCGCTGTTCACCCATGCCGTGGCCGGGATCTCGCTGATCTTGCTGATCATTGGCCACGCCTACCTGGCGTTCTGGGTCAAGGGTTCGATCCGCGGTATGGTCACCGGCTACGTGTCGCGTAGCTGGGCCAAATCGCACCACGACCGCTGGTACCAGCAGATTTCCAAGAGTGACAAGAAATGAGCAGCATCAAGTTGACCCCCGTGGAGCAGGCCAGCGGCGGCGTGGGCGAGATCAGCGCCTTGTTGCTGCCGCAGCTGCGCAACCACTACGGCCAGCGTGCGGCGCGTTTGCGCCAGTTGGCCGAGGGCCATGACCAGGCTGCGTACCTGGCATTCGCTGCCCGCATTGCCCAGGCCCAGCAGGCGCTGTTGGACAGCCTGCCGGTGCCCGACGAAGAGCTGCAGACACTGGCAGGGCGGGTAGGCGAGGGCGCGCCACTGGATGTGCGCAGCCTGCCGCGTTCGGCCTATTGGCAGGCGCTGCTCAAGCAGTTGCTGGAGTACCTCACGGCCGATGCCAGCGCGCCCGTGGCGGCCGCATTGCAGAGCATTGCCAGCATGACTGCCGAGCAGCGAGAAACCTGCGCAGAGCATTTGCTGCACGGTCGCTACGACCAGGTCGGCAGTGGCCAGGCGGTGTTCTTCTGGGCGGCGCTGATGCTCTACTTCAGCCAGCTTGCCGCAGCCTTGCCGGCCAGCGCCCAGGCGGCTGTCGGCGAGCAGCGCCAGTATTGCCCGGTGTGCAGCAGTGCGCCGCTGGCCAGCGTGATCCTCACCGGCAAGCGGGCCGGCCTGCGTTACTTGCAGTGTGGATTGTGCGAAAGCCGCTGGCATATGGTGCGAGCCAAGTGCAGCAACTGTGAAAGCACCGGCAAGCTCGACTACTGGTCGCTGGATCGCCAGGACAGCGCGGTGAAGGCCGAGAGCTGTGGCGACTGCGAAAGTTACCTGAAGGTGTTTTATTACGAGCATGATCAGGGGCTGGAGCCGGTCGCCGATGACCTTGCATCCTTGCTGCTGGATGCTGAGCTTGAGCGCGAAGGGTATGCCCGCAGCAGTATCAATCCGTTTTTGTTCCCGGGTTGAAGGGTTGACCGATTCATCGCTATCGCGGCGCAAGCACGCTCCTACAGAGTTTGAGGCATTGGGTAGGGGCGGGCTTGCGCCGCGGTGGCGAGGGTGCGGCATAATGCTGACTTTTCGGCCGATCAGTCTGATCGCCACGGAGGGCATGCTGCATGCTGGCTTCGCTGTTCGCTGTTCTGGCTCCGGTGTTCATCGTCGCAGGCATCGGCTATGCCTGGGCCCGCAGCGGTATCGACTACCCGACCGAATTCATCGCCCGCATCGTCATGACCGTCGGCACCCCCGCCTTGGTCTTGTCGACCCTCAGCCGCACCAAACTGGACCAGAGCGCCTTCACCAGCATGGCCCTGGCTTGTGTGCTGTGCATGGCAGGCATGGCCCTGGCGGGCGTCATCGTCAGCCGTCTGTGCGGGCGGGACTGGCGGGTGCTGCTACCGGCGTTCATGTACCCCAATACCGGCAACATGGGCTTGCCGGTCAGCTTGTATGCGTTTGGCGAGCATGGCCTGGCGCTGGCGGTGGCGTTCTTCCTGACCTTGTCGATCTTCCAGTTCACCCTGGGTATTGTGCTTTCCGGTAACGCCAGCTCGATCAAGGCGATGCTGCGCAATCCGATCGTGATCAGCCTGGTCGGGGCGATGCCGATCATCTTCTTCAACCTGGAGCTGCCGCGCTGGCTGGCCAATACCGCAGATCTGCTGGGGGGCATGACCATCCCGCTGATGCTGCTGACCTTGGGTGTGTCGCTGGCCAGCATTCGCCTGCATCACGTCGGCAGCGGCATGTTGCTCGGCGGCCTGCGCATCGTGCTGGGTGGGGCAGTGGGCTGGGGTGTGGGGGCGCTGCTGGGGCTTGAGCACATGGAGAAGGCGGTGCTGATGGTGCAGTCGTCGATGCCGGTGGCGGTGTTCAACTACCTGTTGGCGGTGCGCGCCAAACGCTCGCCGGAGCAGGTTGCGAACCTGGTGATGTGTTCGACGGTGTTGTCGTTTGTCTGGTTGCCGGTGGTGCTGGCCTGGTGGCTGTGAGGGAGGGCGTTGCCCTGGGCTTTTGACATCGAGCGCCGCACAGCGGCGCTCATGCCCTGGGCATCACTTGGCAATCAATCGTTCATGCACCCAGCCGTTGCTGGTCAGCACCATCGCGCGGGTTTCCTTCAAGGGTGCCTGGGCACTGGCAACCACTTTGTCCAACCCAGAGATGTTGGCCTTGACGCCATCATTGGCCGTCCACGGCGGCAGGTCGGTGATCGTGTAGGCGTAGGTCACCCGCGAGATTTTCTGCCCCATCATCTCGCCCGGTTCAGTGTACTGATCGATCCCGGTCACCTGCGCCTTGCCAAAACACAGCCCGCCGACGGTCTTGCCATTCATCAGCTTCTGGCCATCGGCCTTGTAGTACTTGCGACCTTCGTCAGTCAGGTCATAGGCGTAGTAGATGTCGGTACGCGCTGGCTGCCAGAGGCGCTCGGGGACTTCAGTGCGAGAGATCTCTTTCTCGCTGACCACACCCACCTGGGCCAGGGCATGCAGGGCCTTGTTGGTGCCGTTGACGTCGAAGTCCTTGGTCTTGGTCGGGAACGAGCTAACCACGAAACAATGCGGGTACTGGGTGTCGAGGTAGGCTTGGGCGGCTTGCTGGAAGTTGGCTTCGGTGGCGTCCTTGGTGTCCGAGCAACCGGCCAGGGTGGCCATTAGCGCCAGCGGTACGAGCGTCCTGTACATGGTCGTGCGTCCTTGAATAGCGGAGTGCGAAAAGATGCCGGAATGACCGGTGGGTCGGGATTAAAACCCACGCGCTAGAGGGGCGCAATCGTGGCAAGACGGCATCGGGACACAGTTGGCAAAGCGTTGCTGCGCGCAGTGCAGGGTAGTTTTGCGGCTAACCCCAGCCTCATTCATACCCACCCGCGCAGTTCACCCGCCACCCGTGCGCTGCAGCGCTTGAATGAGCGCCTCAGGGTGCTGTTCAGGAGCAGGCTCAGGACACTCGCCAGCTCAGGGCGAACAAGGTCTGGGCGGGGACGTTGAAGTGAATCTGTCCCCCCGTGCAATCCACCGCTGCCGGGCGGCTGCGGCTGTCGGGGCCGAACAGTCGCAGTGAAGGACAGGCGCGACCGGCACCTTGCAGGGTCACGTGTTGCTGACGCTCAGCCTTGTTCACGCCGAGCACGCTGCGCTGGCGGTCGCGGGCCATGGCCAGGGCGTCGACCTCGAAGGCGCTGTTGTCCATCCGTTGCACCTGATCGAGCCAGTGCGCCTGGATGAACTGCTGGGCAAGGCCGACTGGTTTCAGTTCGAAGCGGTCTGGGCCGGGCAGGCGAATCATGCCCTTCATGTGGTCGGGATCATCTGCCGCCTGGAACCAGTTGATCATGTCGAGCAGGCCATCCTGAGCCGAATTGATCGCCACCGAGGCCCACCATAACGAGGCGAAGTGGGTTTCCTGTTCGTAGGGGCTGACACTGGGGCCTGGGGAAATGTTGGTCTGGTCGAGCAGCAGCGCCTTGCGTGGCCGCCCATCGGCGTTGACACCGACCACTTCAGCGGCGCGCCGCACACTGTCGCGGTAGACGCGGGTAGCCAGCAGGTCGCGCACCATCCACTCGTGCCAGGCCAGGGCGTCGATCTGCGGCTCGGACTCACTGAGCATGCGCCGCGCCCAATCGATCCCGCGGTGCTGCTCACCGCGCGCGGTGAACGGGCCGTTGACGAAGCGCGAGCTGGCCGGCATGGCGATCCGCACCCCGGCCTCGCGCGCGCCTGGGTAGGCGCGTACGTGACGGTCCATGGCGTCGAAGTAGCGCTTGTAGGTGGCGTAGTCGGAGTAGTTGTAGTTGGGCTCGTCGGCAAACGACAGGTAGTGCGTGCCCTTGCCGCCCAGGGCTACGGTGGCCGCCAGCCAGGCGTCCAGACCGGCCAGGCTCTGGCTGTTGGCGTGCAGGTCATTACGGCGTTGGCTGGCGACCATCAGGGTGATGTTCATGTCGATGCCGGCTTGCTCAAGGTAGAAGCGTCTGAAGGCATCTTCGTAATGCGGGCGGTTGGCGAGGATGTCGACTGCGGTATAGAAACCGCCAGCGCGTGGTTTGAGCGTCTCCAGGGCGCCCCGGCTGGCCGGCGGTGGCAATAGGTAGGGCAGGGCCAGGCCCAGGCGCGGGGTGGGGCCGAGCATGTCCTTGTGCAGCTGCAGTTCGGCACGCCCTGGATCTTGGCGCAGTGGCTGCAAATGCTGCGCACGTTGGGCGAACAGGTTGGCCGTGCCGTCCAGCCAGAATGCTGCCTTGCCGCTGCCGTGCAGGCGCAAGCGCCAGACCTGTTCGGTGGCGCTGACCGGTAAGGCAGTCTGGTCGTAGCGGGGATAGTCCTTGTAGGGCTTGAGCTTGAGGGTGACCTGGGTACGGTCGCCCAGGCGCTCGGCCTGCAGGCTGTTGACCCCGCCGAAGAACTTGCCTGCCAGCACCGCCCGCTCACCGGCAGCGACTTTGAAGTACAGCTCGACGCCGTTGGGCGTTTCGGCACTGAAGTGCACCTTGGTCGGGGCGAACAGCGCTACGGTGTTGTCGTCGTGCTCGATACGATAGCTGCGAAAACTGTAGCCAGGTACCTCCAGGCGGTAGGCGGCGGCGCTGGCTGGCAACGCCCAGACCTGCTGGCCACGGCCTTCGCTGGAGGCAATGAAGCGTTCGCCACGCAACTGCCCCTGGCCATCGAGCAGGTACAGCCGCTCTTCGTTGGCGTTGGTCTGCCAGGCCGGCACCCAGCTGACCCGCACGCTATCGGCGCGTGCCGGCTGCAGGTACAGGCTGCCATCGCGAATATCGCCCCAACGCATGGGCGCCGCCTGGGCCAGGGCGCTGAATGCGCAGATCAAAACTGCCAGCGTACGTTTCATACGAGCCCTTGCTTTGACTGGATGGGTTACGCATTAGTGAAATGGCCTTGGGCCATTATCTGCTGCTCAACAATAGACGGCTTAACCTTCAATGGTATAGCGCCGGTGTTGCATGCGATAAACGGTAGGCGCTTTACGCCAGCGCTGATGGACTGCTTTTATATTTAATTGTTGGATTTGATTTCAGTTTTTTACGCCGCGTTTTTTTGACGCGTTAAAGCGTCAAATTAACTTGGCATGAGCGGTCCTTGCTCTTTATTAGCGTGATGCTAACGTGACATCGTCTAGCGAAATTTCCGTGATCAACCGCGAAGCCAAAAGCCTGGCGCCGGTTTTTTCAAGGCTTCGTGAGACCTGATCCAGAAGGGATAATAAGGAAAGGGCTTGGCTATGAGCGCGCAAGGGCGTTTCCATTCGTTGGACAGCTTCCGCGGCCTGTTTGCCCTGTCGGTGGTCGGCTATCACCTGCGGGTCAGTGGCAGTTTTACCGAGCTGGCGTTCTTTCGCCATGCCGAAGTGTTCGTGGCGTTCTTCTTTGTGCTGAGTGGATTTGTCCTGGCGCACGCTTACGGCAATAGCGCGCAGTTTAACTTTCGCCGGTTCTTTATTTCGCGCACCTTCCGCTTGTTGCCCCTGCACCTGTTCATGTTGGCGGTGTTCATTGTTTTGGAAGGCGGTCGTTATATTGCTTTTCAACAGGGCATGGATTTCAACAATGCGCCGTTTACCGAGCGCTATGCGCCTGCTGAAATTCTGCCCAATGCACTGTTGCTGCAGTCCTGGACCCATTGGACCAATCCCTTGTCGTTCAACTACCCGTCCTGGAGCATCAGCATCGAGTACTACACCTACATGATCTTCGCCTTGCTCTTGAGCATTGCCGCTGGCCTGCGCCAATGGGTGTGGGCGGCATTGGTGGTGGCAGCACTGGGGCTGATGCATGTGGGTAATGGCTTCTTCACCCTCGAGGCATTGCGCGGCTTGGCGTACTTTTTCACCGGCTGCCTGATCTACACCTTGTACCTCAAGCTTGCCCACTTCGAACGCCCCGGCTTCTGGCTGATGTCGCTGCTGGAGGTGATTGCCGTAGCGGCCGCCTTGCTGTTCGTGGTCAGCGACTTTGAAGCCAAGGCCTTGGTCGCCAGCCCACTATTCGGCAGCATTATCCTGATCTACGCCTTTGACGGTGGCGCAGTATCACGCGTGTTGACCGGGCGCTGGTTTGCCTTGTTCGGCAAGTTGTCCTACTCCATTTACCTCACCCACGCGGCGATCCTGTTTTGCGTGGTGTCGGCGTTCATGCTGATCAAGAAGCTGATCGGCATCGATATCGCGCCGATGATCGACGGCACGCGTTACCTGGATACCGGCAATGCACTGCTTAACAACCTGGTGGCGTTGCTGGTAGTGGCGATGGTGGTGCTGGTGTCGATGTTCACTTACCGCTACGTGGAAATGACCGGCCAGAACCTTGGTCGCGCACTTGCCAACAGACCCGCGAACAAAAGCCCGGTGCTGGAGTCGTGAACCGGCTACGTCGCGCTACCGCCTCCCAGGCTGACTGAAAGGAAGTGGCCATGACCTCCGTTGCCCAGGCTCCGGCTGACAAGCTGGACAGTATCCAAATGCTGCGCGCCATCGCCGCGCTGGCGGTGGTGTTCTTCCACCTGCCGCTGTTTCGCAATGGCGATTGGGGCGTAGATATCTTCTTTGTCATCAGTGGCTTCATCATGGCCATGGTCACCACCCAGTCAGGCAGCCATTTCTTTACCAAGCGCCTGATTCGGGTGGTGCCGTTGTACTGGTTGGGTACGATCGGTGTGTTTTGCGTGGCGTTGGTATTGCCTAGCCTGCTGGACAATACCCGAGCGGACTTGACCGGCCTGGTCAAGTCGTTGCTGTTCATTCCCTACCAGAAGGGCGAGTTCGTGCAGCCGCTGCTGTACCTGGGCTGGACGCTGAACTTCGAGATGTTCTTCTACGCCGTGTTCGCCCTGTCCATGGCGGTCAGTCATCGTTATCGGTTGTTGATCTGCTCGGGCTTGCTGCTGGGGTTGGTCATGCTCGGTCAATGGCTGACCTTCGAGAGCTTGTTGGCCAGGTTCTATACCCAGCAGATTCTGCTCGAATTCGTCCTGGGCATGGGCTGTTATGCATTGTATGCACGCACCGCGACCTGGCGTGCAGCGCCGGGCGGCTCGGCTGGGCGCGCCGCGCTGGTATTGATTGGCTTGCTCGCCCTGGCCTACATGCCGTTGTCGGCCAGCCTGGGCGAGGACGCCGGGCGTGGCGTGGGGCGCGGGATACCGGCTGCGATCATCGTCATCAGCCTGGTGGTGGGCTTGTCGCGAACCAGCTTGCCCAAGCTGCTGGTGCTGATCGGGGACGCCAGTTACTCGCTCTACCTGTTTCACCCGTACGTGCTGAAGGTGTTCAACAAGGTGTTCCACGTGTTCGATGCGCCGGGCGTGCTGGCTTATGTGATGGTGCCGGTGAGCATTGGCCTGTGCTGCGCAGTGGCGATCGCGGTCTATCGGCTGGTCGAGTTGCCACTGACCCGCTGGTTGCGCGTGCGCCTGATCGACCGCCGCACCGTACGTGACGCTACGCCGGTAGCGCCAGCGGGCAATGCTCAATCGTGAGCGGGATGCGCCTGTTCTGCGTGCTCACGGGTATCGATACTGACCACCACCGACATCCCCGGGCGCAGCTGTCGTGCCTCGGGCTGATCGGCGTCGACCGTTATCCGCACCGGTATCCGTTGGGCGATCTTGACGAAGTTGCCGGTGGCATTGTCGGCCTGCAACAGGGCGAACTCTGAGCCAGAGGCTGGCGAGATCTGCTGCACATGGCCGTAGAGTTTCAAGTGATCCAAGGCATCCACGGTAAAGCTCACCGGTTGGCCGATGCGCACCTTGGCCATCTGCGTTTCCTTCATGTTGGCGATCACCCAGCGCGCGTCGGGCACCAGCGCCATCAACTGCGCCCCGGAATTGACATAAGCCCCCAGACGCGTGCCGATCTGCCCCAGCTGGCCGTCACGCGGCGCGGTTACCCGGGTGTTGTCCAGATCGATGCGCGCCAGCTCCACGGCGGCCTTGGCGCTCTCTACCGAAGCCTCTAGCGCTGCACGATTGACGATCACGGTTTGCAGGTCTTGGCGGGCGATCTCCAGGGCGGCCTTGGCTTGCGCCAGGCTCGCTTGCGCAGCGGCGTGGCTGGCGCGGCTGACGTCCAGCTCGCGGCGCGACACCGACCCGTCGCTGACCAGCGCCTGGTTGCGGCGCAGGTCGGCCTGGCTCTTGTCGGCCTGCGCTGCGGCATCGGCGATCGCCGCCTGGCGTTGGGCGATGGTGGCCTGGGCGCTGTTGCGCTGTTGCAGGTTATTGGCCAGCGCCGCTTGCTGTTGTTGCAACTGGGCAATCGATTGGGCCAGGCGCTGTTTGTAGATGCGGTCGTCCAGGCGCACCAGCAGGTCGCCGGCCTTGACGAATTGGAAGTCGTGCACCGGCACTTCGACGACGTAGCCGGCCAGTTGCGGGCCAATGATCGTCACCTGGCCGCGCACCAAGGCGTTCTCGGTGCTTTCGATGGCACTGCTGAAAGGCGGCAGGCGCCAGGCGTAGAGCACCAGCAAGATACCGGCCATGGCCACGCCGGCAAAGGTCATCGAGGACAGCACGCGTACTCGCCGCGAACGTGCGGGGCTGCTCGGTTCGTTGGGCGGGGTGAGGCCTTCCGGGGTTTCGGCGATGGCGGTGGTGGAGGTGGTCGGTGTCTCTTGAGTCATCAGGTTCGGGCGCCGCTGGTGGTGTCGGAAGGGCGTGCTGTGCGAGTCGTGTACCAGACCCAGAGGCTGCGTAGCAAGATCCACAACATGGTCAGTACGGCAATCGTGCCGATCAACATGAACACATCGTTGTAGGCCAGCACATTGGCTTCGCGGGTGGTGGCATTGGCCAACAGGCGGGTGCCGACTTCGCTGCGCAGGCTGGGGTCGGCGATGATCCCGGCATAGCCGCTGCCGCCGCTTTGCACCCTGGCGTTGACCAGCGGTTCGAGGCGGCTCAACTGTTCGGCAAGGTTGCTCGAATGAAATTTCTCGCGCACGGTCTGGAAGGTGCCCAGCAAGGCCGCGCCGATCAAGCCGCCGAGGTTGTTACAGATGCCGAACATCACCGAAAAACTGACCAGGTTACGCGGGTTGGCGCGCACATGGCTGATGCCCAGGGCCATCGAGGGGCCGAGAAAGAACGTGCTGCCGAAGGCCAGCATGAATTGGCTCAGGTACATCTGCGCAGGGCGGGTGAGGTTGCTTGAGCTGCTGTCCATGAACGCCCCGCTGGCCATCAGCGCGAGCGAGACGAACAGCGGCATCACCAGGTGCTTGGGGTTGATGGTCAGGGCACTGGTGGCAAGTCCGGCGACCGCGCCGAGCAACATCACCCAGTACAGGCTGCGCAGTTGTTCGTTGCCCAGGTTCAGGGTTTGCAGAAAGCCCACCGCGCCGGTCGATTGCTCGGAGGTGACCATGCGGATCAGGATCACGCACAAGGCCAGGCGGATCACGGCCGCGCTGCCTAGCCAGCGGGTCATCAGCAACGGGTTGCTGCGGTTGTGCTCGATCGCCAGGCCCGCGCAGATCAGCGCGATCGCCGCTGCCAGGGCAACGCCGATCCAGGGCGCATCCAGCCACCAGTCGATACGCCCCAACGACAGGGCGGCGCAGAGCAGGGCGGTGCCGCTGGCCATCAGCGAGAAGGTGAGAAAATCCAGCGGCTCGAAGGTTTTGAAACGGTCACCTGGGGGCAATTTGAGCAGCAACACGCAGCCCAATGCGGCCAATGCCAAGCCCAACTCGAACATGTACAACCCGCGCCATTCGGCGATTTGCAGTAAATCTTCGGAGAACACCCGGGCCAGCGGTACGGCCAACTGCGAGGCGCCAAGGCCTAATACCATGGCCTTCAAGCGCCACTGCGCAGGGAAGGCCTGGATCATGTAGTACAGGCCCAGCGAGCTCAGCGCGGCCCCGACCATACCGTGCGCGGCCCGCACGGCGATCGCCGAGTTGAGGTCGTTGACGAACAGGTGGGCGAAGGTCACCAGTGCGTAGAGCACCAGGAACACCTCGGTGAAGGCGCGCAGGCCGAACTGCTGGCGGAACTTCACCAGCAATAGGTTCATCGACACGTTGGTCATGACGAACGCCGCCGGTAGCCAGGCCATTTCGGCGGTGGTGGCGCCCAGTGCGCCCTGCAGGAAGGTCAGGTTGGCGGTGACCAGCGCGTTACCCAGGCCGCCGGTGATCGCCACCAGCAAGCCGACGGCGCCGTAGGCCAGGCGTGTGCCTGGGGGGTGCAGGGGCGTCGACGGAGAGCCGGGCAGGCTGGGTTTTTCGTGGGGCAGCCACTGGCGGGGGGTGTATTTGTCCATTGCAGGTGCGGGGGCCTGGTTCGCGTAGGCAAACTCTACGCGAGCTGCCTGGCAAAGGAAATTTTCAGATGTGAGATTGATCCTGAGCGGATGGGGTTAGTTCCGGCCTCTTCGCGGGCAAGCCCGCTCCCACAGGGTTCCGGCTGTTCTCGGGTTCAGTGGGTATCCAGGTGCAGGCTGTTGTACTGAGGTCCCTTGGCAGGTCAGCATTTTATTGGGTTCAACCGGGCCCCTGTGGGAGCAGGCTGTTCTCGGGGTCCGTGGCTATCCAGGTGCAGCATGCTGTACTGAGGACCCTTGGCAGGTCAGCATTTTATTGGGTTCAACCGGGCGCCTGTGGGAGCAGGCTGTTCTCGGGGTCAGTGGGTGTTCAGGTACAGACTGCTGCACTCAGGTGCCTTGGCAGATCAGCATTTTATTAGGTTCAACCAGGGCCATGTAGGAGCAGGTTGTTGCCGGGTTAAGTGGATATCCAGTGCCAGGCTGCAGTACTCAAGTCCCTTGGCAGGACAGCACTTTTCAGGTCCAACCAGGACCCTGTGGGAGCGGGCTTGCCCGCGAAAAGTACGACGCCGCCTTCAGCCGGCAAGCAATTGCCGCTCCTTGGCCCGCTTGGCATGGGTCACCGACACTTCGCCAGGCAAGGCCACGTTGTTCTTTACCGCGAGAATCTCAGCCATGACACTCACGGCAATCTCCGCCGGGGTCTTGCTGCCGATGTAGATGCCAATAGGCCCGTGCAGGCGCTTGAGCGAGGCTTGGGTCTCACCAAAATGCTCGATCAAGCGCTCGCGGCGCTGCCGGCTGTTGCGCCGCGAGCCTATGGCGCCAATGTAGAAAGCGGGGCTGTGCAGCGCCTCGAGCAAGGCCAGGTCGTCGAGCTTGGGGTCGTGGCTCAAGGCCAGAATGCAGGTGCGTAAATCAGGGCGGAATGCCCGTACCACATCGTCCGGCATGCCGACCAACTGCTCGACCCCGGCAACGTTGCAGGCCCCCATGTACTCGGGCCGAGGGTCGCAGACGCTGACTTTGAAGCCATTGAACTGGGCCATGGTAGCGACGTACTCGGCCAACGCCCCGGCGCCGATCAACAGCATGCGATAACCGGGGCCAAGGGTGCTGATCATGTACCGACCATCAAAGCTGAACTGATCCGGGCTGGCGCTGGGCTCAAGGCGCACTTCACCGCTGGACAGATCCAGCATGCGCCGCGCCAGCTCACCGGCATCGAGCCGAGCCAACAGCTGCTCGAGCAACTGCTGGCAAGGATTGAACTCCAGGATCAGCTCCAGCGTACCGCCACACGGCAACCCGAAACGGTGCGCCTCATCCGCGCTGACCCCGTACCGCACCACCTGGGGCAACCCTGGGGCAATACCCGCGCCGCCATAGACTCGGGTGTAGCGGTGGATCAGGTCATCTTCGATGCAGCCGCCCGACACGCTACCGATCACCCGGCCGTCCTCGCGCAGCACCATCATCGAGCCCACCGGCCGTGGCGACGAACCCCAGGTGCGCGCCACCGTAGCCAACAACACCCGCTCGCCGGCAGCCAGCCAGTCGCGGGCGCTACGCAGGACCATCAGGTCAATGCTCTCCATCCCGTCGCCTCCTGTTCAGCGCATCTGCAAAATGATCGGGCTGGCACTGGCAGGCCCGGTGTGTTCGCGCAGCTTGGCTACCTCTTGCGCCTGCACTGCGCCGCCATGATTACCCCAGGTGCTGCGCACGAAGCTCAGCACGTCGGCGATCTCGCGGTCGCTTAGCTGCTCGCGAAACGCCGGCATGCGGTAAGCGTCCGGTACGCCGGCAGCAACCACCCGTTGCGAGCCATTGAGGGTGATGTTGATGGCCGAGGCGGTTTCTTTGGCCAAGGCTGAGGTGGCACCGGCAAGCGGCGGCATCCACTCCGCCTGGCCACGGCCCTCCAGCCCATGACACGAGGCGCAGACGGTGACATAGGTATGCGCACCCGGCGCCTGCAGGCGGGTAGCTGCCGACACCGCCTGGTACTGCCAGGGTTGCCCATCACGCTGGGGATCGCCGGGCAAGGATTTCAGGTAGCGGGCGATGGCCGCCAGATCATCGTCGCGCATGAACTGGGTCGAGTTGTTGAACGCCTCGGTCATCGAACCATAGACCACGGCATGCTGGTTACGACCGGACTTGAGGAAACGCACGATGTCCGCCTCGCTCCAGCGCCCGAGGCCGGTATTGGGGTCATTGCGCAGGCTGGGCGCGTACCAGCCATCGAGCAAGGCCCCGGCGACGAACGCGCTGCCATGCTCGCTCAGGGCCTTCTCGTTGAATGCCAGGCCGCGCGGTGTATGGCAACTGCCGCAGTGGCCGGGGCCTTGGACGATATAGGCACCACGGTTCCACAGCGGGTCTTGATCGGTTTTTGCCGCGTACGGGGCAGCATCGGTGAAAACGCCATTCCACAGGGCAATCGGCCAGCGCAAGTTGAGCGGCCAGGGGATTTCTCCCGGTTTATTGGGCTGCTCGACTGCCCGCACGCCTTTCATGAAGAAGGCATACAGGGCACGCACATCATCGTCACTGAGCTTGGCGTAGGAGGGGTAGGGCATTGCCGGGTACAGCCGGCGCCCGCCAGGCGCGACACCGTGCCGAACCGCCCTGTCGAAGTCCGCCAGGCTGTAAGCGCCAATGCCATGGCTGGCGTCGGGGGTGATGTTGGTGGCATAGATCGCCCCCAACGGCGTCGCCATCTTCAGCCCGCCGGCAAACGGTGGGCCTTCGGGCAGGCTGTGACAGGCCACGCAGTCGCTGAGCCGGGCCACGTATTCGCCGCGTTGGATCAGGGCTTGATCCACTGTGGCCTGGCTGCTGGCTTGCGCATCGAACGGTGAGCCAGGCTCACGGGTGACATACCAGGCCAGCAGGCCCGCCGCGATCAGGCACGGTACGGCCAGCAAGCCTAGGGTTCTTGCAGTTGATTTTTGCGTCATGTGCAGGTCGTCCTGGCCAGCTAGCTGAAGGTATAGCGCGACAGCGGCATGCTACGGATGCGCTGGCCCGTCAGCCGCGCCACCGCATTGGCCACCGCCGGGGCTACGGCAGGCAAGGGCGGCTCACCGATCCCGCCCATCTTCTCCCCGCTTTCGACAATGCGCACATGCACCCGCGCCATACGCGCCGCAGGCAGGATTGGGTAGAGGTCGTAGTTGCGCGCGCGCGGCTTGCCGTCGACATACACCGCTTCCTCCAGCAGCACCTGGGACAGGCCAAGGGCCACCGCGCCATTGACCTGCGCCTCGACAATCGCCGGGTTGACGATGCTGCCGGGGTCGATCGCCTGCCAGATGTCGTGGACCCGCACCTGGCCGTTTTCAATCGACACCTCGGCAATCACTGCCGCCTCGGAGCCGAACGGCGAGGCCATGGCCACGCCGCGGGCGCGCTTGCTGCCATCCTCGGCCGTGAACGGGCCGCGCTTCCAGCCGCCCGACAGCTCGCCCACCGCTTCGAGCAGGGTGCTCAAGCGTTGGTTGTCGCGCAGCAGGCGTCGGCGCAGTTCGAACGGATCCTGGCCGCCTTTATCGGCCAATTCATCGAGGAAGGCTTCGTAGAAGAAGTCGTTCATCGAGTTGCCTACCGAACGCCAGTATCCGAGCATCGCCGGGCCTTTGACATAGACCTGCGCGATGCGCCGGTTGGCGATGGCGTAGGCCTTGCCAGACAAGCCTTCCAGGGCGGTGGGGTCGATCTTGTCGGCTTGCTTGCCAGCGATCGCCTCGGTCGGCCCTTCGGTGGCGCTGACCACCTCGATGGCTACCGGCAGGCCATCGGCATCGAGCCCGGCGCGGAACTTGACCACGGCCATGGGCCGAAGCACATCGCGCAAAAACTCCTCCTCGCGGCTCCAGATCAGCTTGATCGGCCGGCCGACCGCCTTGGCCAGGGCGATGGCTTGCGGGTAGGGGTTGGCGCTGTCGTAGAGGAAGTGCCGACCAAAGAAGCCACCCAGCAGTGGCGAGTGCAGGGTGATCTGCGCCGGGTCCAGGCCGGTACGCTTGGCGATGTCGGCGCGGAACATGTCTGGCGCCTGGTTGGGCAGCCAGACCTCCAGCGAGCCATCGGCGTTGAAGCGTGCCAGGGCGGAGGGCGGCTCCAGTTGCGCGTGGTTGAGAAACTGGTTGTGGTAGGTCGCCTCGAGCTTGGTCTTGGCGCTGTCCAGCGCCTTGGCGAAGTCGCCTTGCACTTCTTCGTCACGCGCAGGGCTGGTCGCGCTGCTTAGCCGCTCCCGGAAACCCTCGGTGGAAAAATCTGCCGGCATGGGTCGCACCGGGGCGTCCGCGGCCGGCTCCTGCCACTGCACCTGGATCGCCTCCACCGCACGCTTGGCATGCCACCAGCGCTCGGCGACCACGGCCACCGCGCCGGGGAGTTGATGAATCGAATGCACGCCTGGCATGGCCTTGACCTGGGCTTCATTGCGCAGCTCGCCCACCGTCATGCCCAGACGCGGGGCGTGTTGCACGGCGGCATGCAGCATGCCGTCGAGTTTCAGGTCGATGCAGTACAGCGCCTTGCCGGTGGATTTGTCGTAGGCGTCGACGCGCTTGACCGGCTTGCCGATCCAGCGGAATTGGCTGGGATCACGCAGTTGGATGCTGGCCGGGTCGGGCACTGGCAGGTCCATCGCCTGGCTGGCCAGCTCGCCGTAGCTCAGCGACCGACCTGAGGCTGCATGCAGCACCCGACCCGGTTCGGTGCTCAGTTCGCTGACCGGCACCCCCAGCCGCTCGGCGCCGGCCTGCAGCAGCATGGCCCGCGCCAAGGCGCCGAGGCGGCGCATGGTGGGATAGCTCATGCGCACCGACATGCTACCGCCGGTGATGCGCATGCCGTTCTCCATCACCACGTAGGCCTCGCCAGGCGGCGCAGCCTCGACCAGGAAGGTCGCAGGATCGGCGTCGAGCTCTTCGCCGACGATCTGCGCCATGGCGGTGAAGGTGCCTTGGCCACCCTCCATGAACGGGCTGAGCAGGCGAATGCTGTTGTCCGGGCGAATCTCCAGGAAGGCCGGTACTTGGGTACCCTGGGCCGGTGCTGTAGCGGCCGCGGCCTGAACCCGCGAGACGCCAATCGGCAGGCCAAAGCCCAGCACCAACGCGCCGATTGCGCTGCCGGCCAAAAAGCGCCGCCGTGAGAGGTTGACCGGCTGATCCAACTGCAACAGATCGGCCGGGTAATCGACGGGCGTGTTCATCAGGCATTCTCCTGTTGAGCAGGCTGTTCGGCCAAGGCGTGCACGGCGCTGTGAATTGCGTTGTAGGTGCCGCAGCGGCACAGGTTGACCATCGCCGCGGCAATTTGCTCATCGCTGGGCTTAGGGTTGTGCTTGAGCAGCGCGGTGGCCGCCATGACTTGCCCGGACTGGCAGTAGCCGCATTGGGCGACTTGCTTTTCTACCCAGGTCGCGACCACCCGCTTGCCAACTTCGTCCGCTTCGATGGCCTCGATGGTGGTGATCTCGCGCCCAACCACCCCGGCCACCGGGGTGACGCAGGCGCGCACCACATTACCGTCGACCAGCACCGAACAGGCACCGCATTGGGCCAGGCCGCAGCCGTACTTGGTGCCGGTCATGCCCAGATCATCGCGGATCACCCAGAGCAGGGGGGTATCCGCTTCTGCATCGACCTCGTAGGTCTTTTGGTTGATTCGAAGCTGCATGGCTCACCCGTAATCAGTCGGTTGGTTGATCGATCTTTAGTTTTTATCGGTCGCGCCGCGCAGCTGGCACTGCGCGCACCCTGCAGAAAACCTAGCACAGGGCCAGGCGTGCAGGTTTGCACGATCCTGCCGAGAACCGGTCAATCGGTACGGGACTGTGAAGTTGGGCTAATTTGGTTGAGTGCTTCAAACACTCAGGAGAACCGCCATGACATCCGCTACCAGCACCCGCCCGCCATTGCCGCCGTTCACCCGCGAATCGGCTATCGAAAAAGTGCGAATGGCCGAGGATGGCTGGAACAGCCGTGATCCGAAGAAGGTGGCCACGGCCTATACCCTCGACACCCAGTGGCGCAACCGCGCTGAGTTCATTCATGGCCGAGACGAGGTCGAGGCGTTTCTGACCCGTAAATGGAATAAAGAGCTCGACTACCGCCTGATCAAGGAACTGTGGGCCTTCAGCGCCAATCGTATTGCCGTGCGTTATGCCTATGAATGGCACGATGATTCGGGGAACTGGTTTCGCTCTTACGGCAACGAGAACTGGGAGTTCGCCGATGATGGGCTGATGGCGGTGCGCTTTGCGTGTATCAATGATCTGCCCATTCATCCCTCGGATCGCAAGTACCTCTGGCCGCTGGGACGGCGACCGGATGATCATCCGGGCTTGTCTGACTTGGGGCTTTAGAAGGGCGGATTGATGTGTGCATTCTCCGGCCTCATCGCGCAACGAGTCACAGTGGTGCGACGAGGCCCGTGCAGGCAGCAAACGTTCAATGGCCCTTGTACTGGCGCGGATCGATCCCCCACTTTTTCAGGCGCGAGGCCAGCGTAGTGGGCTTCAGGCCCAGCAGCTGCGCAGCCCCGTGCGCGCCAGAGATCTGGCCTGCCGTGCGCTTGAGGACGCTGATGACATTGAGCTGGATCTGTCGTTGCCACTCTTGATCGGCAGTCGGTTCAACATCGGCCGTTGCTGGGGTTGGCTGGCTGCGATGAGCTTGACCGCTGCTTGCCAGTAATTCGTCGAAGCTGACCCGCCCCTCGCGGGCGACGATGGTCTGGCGTTCGATGACGTTTTGCAGTTCGCGGATATTGCCCGGCCAGGGGTACTGCTTGAGCACCTCGACCTGCGTCAGGGGCATGCGCACATCAGGTTTGTTGAACGCCTGACTGGCCCGCGCGAGGAAGTGGCTGGCGAGCAGCGGGATGTCTTCGAGCCGCTCACGCAGCGGCACCGAGCGGATCGGAAACACATTCAGCCGAAAATACAGGTCTTCGCGGAAACTGCCTTGGGCGACCATTTCGCGCAGATCACGGTTGGTCGCGGCAATCACCCGTACATCCACCGCCCGGGTGCGGTTATCGCCGACCGCCTCGAACTGGCGATCCTGCAGCACACGCAGCAGCTTGCTCTGCAGCTCAAGAGGGATTTCACCCACCTCGTCGAGGAACAAGGTGCCGCCGTCGGCCAGTTCGAAACGGCCGACGCGGTTGCTCACGGCGCCGGTGAATGCGCCCTTGAGATGACCGAAAAACTCGCTTTCGAACAGTTCGCGGGGGATTGCCGCGCAGTTGACACGGATCAGTGGGCGGTCAGCGCGGCGACTGCTGGCATGGATGGCACGGGCAATCAGCTCCTTGCCGGTGCCGGATTCGCCGCTGACCAGCACGTTGGCATCGGTGGCGGCGACCAGTTCGATCTGCTGGAGCAGGTGGCGCACGGCCGGGCTCTTACCAACGATTTCGTGGTGATTGGCCTGGGCGTTGATCTCTTCTTGCAAGTACTGGTTTTCCATTTCCAGCCGGCGCTGCAATTGCTCGACCTCAGTGAGCGCCTCACGCAGCCGCGCCTCGGTACGCTGGCGCTGGCGAATATCGCGAAACAGCACCACGGCGCCGACCAGCCTGCCCATCTCGAAAATCGGTGTGCTGGTGTATTCGACGGCGATCGGCTCGCCATTCTTGTGCCAGAACACCTCGTGGTCGACCCTATGCACCTGGCCATCGCTGAACGAGGCATGAATGGGGCACTGGTTGACGGCAAACACCCGGCCGTCGCTGTGGCTGTGGTGAAACAGTTGGTGGGCGTCCTGGCCGATCATGTCGGCAGCGCTCCAGCCCAGGATGCGTTCGGCCGCAGGGTTGATGAAGGTGGTCTGGCCGCGGGTATCCAGGCCGTAGATGCCTTCCCCGACGGCGCCAAGGATCAGCCGGTTCTGTTGCTGGATGCGCTCGAACACCTGGCTGATGCGTTCCCAGCCGACATGGCCAAGGCGATGTTGCCGGCGCGCCTCGGCGCGGTTGCGGCGCTGTTCGAGCAGGTCGCGACGCTGGATCATCATCAGGATGCGCTGCTGATCCATGGCCCGGGCGGTGATCTCGACCGCCTGTTGGCGGTGCAGCAGGTCGACCAGGGTCAAATCGTCCGACCACGCCTGGCCTTGGGTCAGCACTTCATCGCTGAAGCTCACCCATTGCGAAATGGCGCCACGCAAGAACTGGCTGAACGCAAGCTCATCTGCCGCCTGAGCCGAGCAGGCCAGCAACTCTAGCGCGGCGAGGTTGGCTTGCACGATGCGGTCGTCGACAGCATCGACCAGCAACATGGCAATGGGCGCATCGGCGCAAATCTGTGGCGCCAGAGAGGCGGGCATGGGCGTTTTCCTGTGCGTCAGGTTTAACGAAATTTCGTCAGTGGCGTTCCGATATTTCGTTATTCACGAACTATCGTCAATCCGTGTTTCGCAGTTCGGCGGAAAATATCAATTAATTCAACGGCCTATATGCTCAGTGCAGTTGGCACATCTCTCGCTATAGAGCGTTTAGTCCTAACCGCTAACCCGAGAGATAAACACGATGAACAAAGTTGAAATGCACCACCTGATCATGGCCGCCAAAGCGCGCAAAGGCTTTAGCTGGGATGACCTCAGCGCTGCGGTGGGCAAGGCGCCGGTGTGGTTGGCGTCCGTCTGCTACGGCATGAACAGCGCGCCCCAGGACGTGGCCGCGCATCTGTGCGAGGTGCTTGAACTGGATGCCGAAGTCGCCACGGCAATGACCGCTTACCCGGTCAAGGGCTGGGACCAGGCCATCCCTCAGGACCCATTGATCTATCGCCTGTACGAAGTGGTCGGGGTGTACGGCCCGACCCTTAAAGACGTAATTCAGGAGAAGTTCGGCGACGGCATCATGAGCGCGATCGACTTCTCGATGCATGTCGAAAAAATCGAAGACCCCAAGGGCGACCGCGTGCTGCTGACCCTCAATGGCAAGTTCTTGCCGTACCGCTCCTGGTAATCGATCTGCCATTCTGGCGCCTCAGTGATGGGGCGTCCTTGACCGCTTTGTGCCGAGGGAAACTGCAATGTCCTATCTACTACCCGCTGAGTTCGTCACCAAGATGCTCGATGCCGGCGCCTCGAAGATCCACATGTCGACCCGCGACACCCTGATCCGCAGCTACATGGCTGGCGCCATTCTGGCGCTGGCGGCGGTGTTCGCCGTCACCATCGCGGTACAGACCGGTTCGGCCTTGCTTGGCGCGGTGCTGTTCCCGGTCGGCTTTTCGATGCTGTACCTGATGGGCTTCGACCTGCTTACCGGGGTGTTCATGCTCACGCCCCTGGCGCTGCTGGATAAACGCCCCGGGGTTACGGTGCAGGGCATTCTGCGCAACTGGGGGCTGGTATTTGTCGGCAACTTTGCCGGCGCCTTGACCGTCGCGTTGATGATGGCCTTTGTCTTCACCTATGGCTTCAACGCCTCCCCAGGCGCCGTGGGGGAAAAGATCGCCAGCATCGGCGAGGCGAGGACCTTGGGCTATGAGCAATACGGACTCGCCGGCTGGCTGACGATTTTCCTGCGCGGGGTGCTGTGCAACTGGATGGTGTCGATGGGGGTGGTCGGGGCGATGATTTCCACCTCGGTGAGCGGCAAGGTGATCGCCATGTGGATGCCGATCATGCTGTTCTTCTACATGGGTTTCGAGCATTCGGTGGTGAACATGTTCCTGTTCCCGTCGGCGATGATCATGGGCGGCGGCTTCTCGGTCATGGATTACCTGGTGTGGAACGAGATCCCCACCGTGCTGGGTAATCTGGTCGGTGGCTTGGCGTTCACCGGGCTGACCTTGTATGGCACGCATATCCGCACCGCCGGCAAGGCGGCCCAGGTCATGCGGCCTTAACCGGCGGGGTCAGTCGGTCGGTACGTCGTTGTCGGTTAGCAGGCAAGTGGCGGTGCCGGTCAGGCCGCTGGCATGCACGCTGACGTGGCGTACCGAAAAGCCGGGTTTACCGACCCTCTGCGCCGCAGTCCAGCCATCGCCATTATCTACCTGGTAGCTAATCGCGCCATCGCGGTGCCAGCTCAGGCGCAGGCCGAAGGCGTCATCTTTGTTGGGGGCGCGCAGCACCGCGGCGTCGATGATTGGCTTGGCGCGGTTGAAGGTGCGCAGGTGGAAGCGGCGCTGGTCACTGCCTGCAACCGGATCGCTGGAGAGAAACAAGGTGTCGTCTTCAGCATCGTCTTCGGCGGCGGCGAGAATCACCGAGGGCACCCATTTGGGGCCTGTGTGGTTCTGTTTGATCTTGACCTTGCAGCTCAGTTGGCCTTGCTGGCCGACTGCCTCACGCAGGACGGTTTGGTACCGGCCGTACTCGACGTCGAACTGCAGCTCTTTTTCGTTTGGTGTGCAACCGAGCAACGGGGCGAGGGCGAGCAGCGCCAAGCAGGGTTTGATGCGATTCACTGAAAACGGTCCTTGTCCATCCTGGCGATCTGCCGGGGCGTCAGGCTACCGACGCAGCATAAGCAATGCAAACCCTGCCAAAAGCCAGCAAGGAGTACAGATGTACTCCTTGCGTGACTTTACCTAATGACCGGGTTTGTCGCTCAGGACTGCAACGAGTGGCGCGGTACGGCGGCGGCCTTGCGCATCAGCAGTTGCATGATGACCCAGGTCATCAGGTAGCTGCTGGCACAGACGATGAAGATCAGGTTGTAGCCCAGGCTGAGGTTGCCCATCAGTTTGTAGTGCTCAAGCACAAGACCCACGATGAACGGGAATATCATCCCGCCCAGCGAGCCGGCCGTGCCGCCGATGCCCATGACCGAGGCGACCTGAGAACGTGGGAAGTTGTCTGCCACCGTGGTGAACAAGTTGGCCGACCAGCCTTGGTGCGCTGCCGCTGCCAGGCTCAACAGGCCGACCATGACCCAGAGATTGTCGACATAACTGGAAAAGCCAATCGGCAGCGCCAGTGCCGCCATGATCAGCATGGCGCGGGCACGGGCTTTGTTCACCGACCAGCCGCGACCGATCAAGCGCGAAGACAACCAGCCACCGGCGACGCTGCCGATGGAGGTCGCGCAGTAGACGATCATCAGGGGCAAGCCAAGGTGCTTGAGGTCCAGGGCAAAGCGGCTGGAAAAATACGACGGTAGCCAGAACAACATGAACCACCAGATCGGGTCGGTGAGAAACTTGCCGACCACGAACACCCAGGTCGCCCGCAGCCCAAGCAACGCCCGCCACTTGATCTGCTGGGTCGGTTGCGGCTCGGCATCGGCATTGATGTGGGCCAACTCGGCAGGGCTGATGCGGGTATGCCTGGCAGGGCTACGGTAGAGCCATTGCCAGCACAGTAACCAGACGAAGCCGGTCAGCCCGGTGACGATGAATGCCGCCTGCCAGCCATAGCTTGCCGCCAGCCACGGCACGCAAGCGGGGGCGAGAATCGCCCCGACGCTGGTGCCCGAAGTCAGGATGCCCACGGCCAGGGCGCGCTCTTTACGCGGGAACCACTCGGATACGGCTTTGATCGCTGCGGGAAAGTTGCCCGACTCACCGAGCCCAAGCAGTGCTCGCATGATCAGGAAGCTAAAGGTCGAATGAGCCGCCGCGTGGCCGATCGCAGCCAGGCTCCAGACCACGATGCACAGCGCGTAACCCAGCTTGGTGCCCAGGCGATCGATCAGTTTGCCAAATAGCAACAAACCCAGGGCATACGAGGCCTGGAACGCCACGACCAGGTAGCTGTAGTCGGTCTCGCTCCAATCGAACTGCTGCTCCAGCAGCGGCTTGAGCAAGCCGAGCACCTGGCGGTCGAGATAATTGATGGTGGTGGCGAAGAACAACAGCGCGCACATCTGCCAGCGGTATCGGGACATGGGAGGTTCTCTTTTATTGTTGTTATCAGCCGAAGGCGGCTCAGCAGTGCTGTTGAAGGCGTTGCGCGCAGGTCTTGAGCACCTCGCCAGGTTCGCGTTGCCACCAGTTGTCGCGGGAGAAGATCTCAACTTCGATAGCACCCCGGTAGCCTGCGGCTTCAACGCTGTGGCGCAGGCCACGCAGATCGATCACGCCATCGCCCATCATGCCTCGGTCCAGTAGCAGGTCGCAGGTAGGCACCAGCCAGTCGGACAGGTGCAGACCAAGGATGCGCCGCTGGCTGCCGGCGCGGGCGATCTGCTCGGCGAGCTTGGGGTCCCACCAGCAGTGGTAGGCGTCGATGGCTACCCCCAAGTTATGAAAGCCTTGCGGCTCCAGCGCTTCGCACAGGTCCAGGGCCTGCTCCAGGCTCGACAGGCACGAACGATCGGCGGCATACATCGGGTGCAAAGGCTCGAGCGCCAGCGGCACCGCGTGCTGACGGGCATGTTCGAGCAGCAAACCGATGCCATCGCTGACCTGGCCCCGCGCGGCAGCCAGGTCACGAGAACCTTCGGCCAGACCGCCGACCACCATGACGAAGCATTCAGCTTGCAGCTCGGCAGCTTCCTCGATGGCTTTGCGGTTATCGGCCAGCGCCGCGGCGAAGCCTTCGCGGCTGCTCGCGGTCAGGTAACTGGAGCGGCAGTAGGCATTGACCTGCAAACCGCTGTCGCGCAGCTGACGGCGGGTTTGCTTGAGGTCGCGGCCTTGCAGGTCGCGGCGCCAAGGGGCGATGTGGCCGAAACCGGCGTGGGCGATCAGCTCCAGGGTCTGCTCGAAGGGCAGGCGGTGGCCGAGGGTGGCGGTATTGATCGAGCAGCGGTGCAGCTGATGTTGCAGTGTCGATGAAGGCATGGGCGAGTCACCAGGGCAGGTGGACGAAGGCGAAGCGTCTCGCTGGAGACGCTTCGCGCCGGATTAGGCGTCGACGCCGTACAGCGCCAGCAGGCGTTGCATGCGTGCTACCGCCAAGGCCGGATCAGCGAGCAAGCCGGCCTGATCGGCCAAGCGGAAGATCTCGCAGAAGTACGGCAGCGGGCGCATGGCCTGATGGCCGCCGAGCATCACAAAGTGCTCCTGATGGCCGTTGAGGTAGGCCAAGAACACCACGCCGGTCTTGTAGTACTGGGTGGGGCTGCTGAAGATCAGCCGCGCCAGTGGCAGGGTCGGTTCGAGCAGGCGCTGGTAACTGGCCATGTCGTCCTTGGCCAGGGCTGCCAAGGCGTGGGCGGCGGCCGGGGCGATGGCGTCGAAGATCCCCAGCAGGGCATGCGAGAAGCCGTGCTGGTCGCCAGCGATCAGTTCCGGGTAGTTGAAGTCATCGCCGGTGTACATCTTCACCGATGCTGGCAGGCGTCGGCGCATGAGGATTTCCTTGTCTTTATCGAGCAGGGAGATCTTGATTCCGTCGACCTTGTGCTGGTTTTCATCGATCACTTCCAGGCAGGTCTCCAGCGCCTGCTCGAAGCTGTCGCTGCCCCAGTATCCGGCCAGCGCCGGGTCGAACATATCGCCCAGCCAATGCAGGATCATCGGCTGTTCGGCGTCGGCCAGCACTTTGCGATACACCAGGCGATAGTCGAACGGGGTGTTGGCAACCCGCGCCAGGGCGCGGCTGGCCATCAGGATCATGCGTCCGTCGAGCTTGGCGATGGCATCGCGCTGCTCGGCGTAGGCGCGCACCACATCGTCCAGGCTACGTGCCTCGCTGGCTGGCAACTGGTCGGTGCCGCAGCCGGAGAAGATCACCGCATGGGCGATGTCACGGGTCTCGCCCAGGGTGCGTTCGATCAGCTCGAGCGCGGTGGGCCAGTCCAGGCCCATGCCGCGCTGGGCGGTGTCCATCGCCTCGGCAATGCCCAGGCCTTGTTGCAGCAGGTAGCGGCGGTAGTCGATGGTGCGCTGCCAGTCGATGGCGGCTTTACCACCGACGGCAGTGGCGCTGAAAGGATCGGCCACCACATGGGCGGCGGACAGGGCAATGCGGTTGGCTGGCAGCGGGCTTTGCGGTGCCTGCAAAGGCTCGCCGGTCAGGGTGTAGCGCTGTAGCGGGTGGCCCGCTTGGGCGCTGGGCAAGTTGATGCTCAAGGACATGCGAATCGCTCCAGTCAGAACTTGGGAATCAGCAGGCCGCCGTCCACCGGGACGGCATGGCCAACGGTGTAGGGCAGGGCGCCGGTGGCCATGCTGACCACCACCTGGGCGACGTCCTCAGGCTGGCCCCAGCGCTTGATGGCGGTCAGGCCGCGCTCGATCTCGGCGTCGTAACGGGCCTTGGAGGGGGCGGTCATCTCGGTGGCAATCAGCCCGGGCTGGACTTCGTAAACGCCGATACCCGCATCGGCCAGGCGTACCGCGAACAGCCGCGAGGCCATCGACAGGGCAGCCTTGGAGATGCCGTACTCGCCGCGCAGCACCGACACCGCCTGGGCGTTGGAGGAGGTAATGGTGATGATGCTGCGCTGCGCCGTGGCGGTGGTTCGAGTGAGCAGGCGCCGGGCAAATGCCTGGGTCAGGAAGAACGTGCCGCGGGTGTTGATCTGCTGGCAGCGGTCGTAGCTCTGCGGCGTGACCTCAAGCAGATCACCGCGTGACAGCACCGATACTCCGGCGTTATTGACCAGGCAGGTGAGCGCGCCGATGGCCTGCTCGGCAGCGTCGAGCAGCGCCTCATGCTGCTCGATGGCAGCAATGTCGCCAGCCAGGGTGACGGCGCGGGCGCCAAGCTGCTTGGCCAGCGCCGCGCTTTCTTGCAGCGCGTCATCCTCTTGTAGGTCGAGCAGGGCCAGGTCGAACCCGGCTTGCGCCAGGCCGACGGCGATGGCCCTGCCAATCCCGGCCCGGGCGCCGGTGACCAGTGCGGTTGGGCGAATGCTCATGCGCGCGCCCCCTGGTTGAACAGCTCACGGGCGATGATAGTGCGTTGGATCTGATTGGTGCCTTCGTAGATCTGGGTGATCTTGGCATCGCGATACAGCCGCTCGACCTCAAAGCCGCGAATGAAGCCACTGCCACCGAACAGCTGCACGGCATTGGCAGTCTGGGCAACGGCGACATCGGCGGCAAAGCACTTGGCCATCGAGCAGGCGATGGTGGCATTGTCGGCGCGATCCAGCCGGTCGGCGGCATCGAGCACCAGCAGGCGGGCGGCGCGAATGTCCTTGGCCATGTCGGCGAGCATCCATTGCAGGCCTTGGTTCTCAGCAATCGGCTTACCGAACTGTTTGCGCTGCGGCACATACTCCAGCGCCGCTTCCAATCCCGCTTGGGCGATGCCCACGGCCAGCGAGGCGATGCCGACCCGGCCCTTGTCCAGCGCACTCATCATGATGTGGAAGCCACGCCCTTCGACGCCCAGCAGGGCATCGGCCGGTAGCTCGACATTGTCGAAGTTCAGCCCGCCGACCTGTGAGGCGCGCTGGCCCATCTTGTGCTCCTTCGGCCCTTTGGACACACCTGGCAGGTGGCAGTCGACGATGAAGATGCTCATGCCGCGCTTGCCTGCGGCCGGGTCGGTACGGGCCAGGACGAACGCCAGGTCGGCCACCGGGGCGTTGTGAATCCACAGTTTCGAGCCGTTGAGTAACCAGCCGCTCTCGGTGCGCACGGCGCTGGTGCGGATGCCGGAGACGTCCGAGCCGGCCTCGGCCTCGGTGATGCAGTAGGCCGGATGCTGTTCAGCGCGCAGCAGTGCCGGCAGGTAGCGCTGGCGCTGTTCGGCGGTGCCATGCACTGACAGCAGGGTGCCGATCAGCTCGAGCAGGCCGCACTGGTCGGCGACCGAGGCGTAGCCGCGCGATAGCTCTTCCATGACCAAGGCGTAGGCGATGGTATCCAGGCCAGCACCGCCAAAGCTGTCGGGCACGGTAATGCCGAACAGGCCGAGCTCGCCCATCTGCCGGTACAGCGCGGCGGGGAAGCTTTCGTCATGGTCGAGCTTTTCTGCCATGGGACGAATGGTCTGGTCGGCAAAGCGTCGGGCAAGGTCCTGAATCTGCAGGTGGATTTCAGAAAGCTGCATTGTTTTTTTCCTTTCTGGGGGCGGCGAGGGCGCATCGCCGGGTGGTTGTGTTCTGTTTCGGGCTGGACTAAAGTGCGCTCAAGTAACCAACCGGTTATTTATTTAAAGCGTCCTTTCAGAACGCGTCAAGCACTCTCTTGCAAACCCGGATTCGCCCGCGACCCGGCAAACGATGAGGAAAAAACAATGAAAATAAGCTGTACGTCAGCCGCCGCCGTGGCCAGCCAGATTGCCGATGGCGCCACCCTGGCCATCTGCGGTTCGGGCACCTTGCTGGAGCCCGATGCGCTGCTGGCGGCCATCGAGGCGTCATTCTTGCGCAGCGGTCACCCGCGTGACCTGACCCTGGTGCATGCCCTGGGCATCGGCGATGGGCGGGGCAGCGGCCTGGAGCGTCTGGCCCACAAAGGGCTGGTGCGCAAGGTGATCGGCGGCCACTGGAGTTGGTCGGCGAAGATGCAGGCGCTGGCGCGCAACAATGAGATCCAGGCCTACAGCCTGCCAGCCGGGGTGATCATGAGCCTGATGCGCGAGATCGGCGCAGGCCGCCCGGGGCTGATCACCCACATTGGCTTGGGGACCTTTGCCGACCCGCAGGTCGCCGGTGGCAAGTGCAATGCCAGTGCCTGCGAAGACATCGTCGAGCGCGTGCAGATCGATGGCCGGGACTACCTGCGCTACAAGCCCTTCAAGGTCGATGTGGCGATCGTGCGCGGCAGCCTGGCTGACCCCAGCGGCAATATCAGCCTGTGCCATGAGGCCGCCGACCTGGATGCCTACGCCTTGGCGCTGGCGGCGCACAACAGTGGCGGCAAGGTCTACGTGCAGGTACGCGGCCTGAGCGACAGCGCGTTTGTACCGGCGCGCCTGGTGCGTATCCCTGGGGTGTTGGTCGATCAGGTGGTGACCGTGGCGGACCAGCGTCAGTGCGTGGCCGCCGACTACGATCCGGCCATCAGTGGTGAATGCCTGGCGCCTGCGGCGGCCAGTGAACCGCCGATGGTTGACGACATCCGGCGGATCATCGCCGAGCGTGCGGCCAATGAGTTCGTCCCTGGCATGTCCTTGAACTTTGGCTTTGGCATCCCCGGTGGGATTCC
Organism: Pseudomonas sp. NPDC088890; assembly: GCF_044900155.1. Lineage (NCBI taxonomy): Bacteria > Pseudomonadati > Pseudomonadota > Gammaproteobacteria > Pseudomonadales > Pseudomonadaceae > Pseudomonas > Pseudomonas sp. NPDC088890. The sequence continues at coordinate 235,350 of NZ_JBJDNG010000009.1, forward strand.
GTCGCTGCTCGCCGAGCGCGGCCTGCAGGACAGCTACTGGGGCAGTATCGAGCAGGGCATCCATAACGGCCGGATGATGGGCGGCGCGATGTTTGGCGCGGCGCTGTACCCGCAGGCGATCGTCACCTCACTCGACCAGTTCGACTTCTACAGCGGGGGCGGTGTCGACCTGGCGTTCCTCGGCATGGGCGAGATGGATGGCCAGGGCAACGTCAATGTGTCGAACCTGGGCGGCACCCTGGTCGGCCCGGGCGGCTTCATCGACATTACCCAAGGCGCGCGCAAGGTGGTGTTCTGCGGCGCGTTCGAAGCCAAGGGTCTGGATGTCGCCAAGGTCGGCGATGGTTTGCAGATCGAGCGCCGCGGCGAGGTGCCCAAGCTGGTCGAGCACGTGCGCCACATCACCTTCAGTGGCCCGCAGGCGCTGCGCGCAGGGCAAGAGGTGCTGTACGTCACCGAGCGCGCGGTGTTCCGCCTGGTGGCCGAGGGCATCGAACTGGTCGAAGTGGCGCGTGGGGTGGACATCCAGCGCGATGTGCTCGAGCGCATGGCGTTCACGCCGATTGTGCGTGACGTCAAAGTGGCAGGCCTGGCATGAATCAGGCAGCCCTTCGCGGCGCCAACGATGGCCGAGAAGGGCTGCGCTGGCGCTGCCTGTCAGTCTGGGCGCAGCAGGCCGAGGATGGTCTGCACGTTGAAATCGATCCGCGCCTGCAAGGCTTCAGGCGCCATCAGGTCGAAGCCGTAGATGATCTCGCCGGTGAAGCGGTTGTTCAGGTAGTAGTAGCTGATCGCGGCAATCGAGATGTTCAACTGCACCGGGTCGACTCCGGCGCGGAATACGCCCTGGGCCACGCCGCGCTCAAGGATCTGCGCGACCATCGACACCATCGGTGCATGCATCTGGTGCATTTTTTCTTGCGAGCGCTTCAGGTGCGCGGCTTTGTGCAGGTTCTCGCTGTTGACCAGGGTCAGGAAGTGCGGGTTTTTCAGGTAGTACTTCCAAGTGAATACCACCAACTGCGTGATGGCTTCGACCGGTTCCAGTTCTTCGAGCTTGAGCTTGCGTTCGGCCTGACGAATGTCCTGGTAGGCCGACTCGAGCACCGCTTCGAACAGGCCCTCTTTGTTGCCGAAGTACTCGTAGATCATGCGTTTGTTGGACTTGGCGCGCAGCGCGATGCTGTCGATGCGCGCGCCGGCCAGGCCCAGCTTGGCGAACTCGACCTTGGCGGCATTGAGAATTCGCAGGCGGGTCGCGTCGGAATCGCGGGTGGGTTTTGCAGGGGCCTCTTCGGAGGGTTTTCTGGGCATGTAAAGCGCTCTCCAGAGCTTGAGTACTGTTCTTCCTGGCGCAGCGCGTTAAAAGCCTGCGGCATTCGGGGCAATGAGCTTAGCCGCAGGGGCATAAGGCTGACAAACAGAGCTTATCCCGAGGCTTGCATGTAAACAACTGGTTAGTTATACCTATTGGGTTGGCGGCCCCGTGACGCGAGCGATCGCAGGTGGCGGCCAGATTAAAACGCTGTACTGAGGATGCTTTTCGTGAAGAACAATGACAATACACAACGCCTTGCCCTGCCAGCGCAGCCGCGCCAGTTCGAGATGTTCATCGACGGTCAGTGGACCCGTGGCGCGGCGCTCAAACAGGTTACCCGCTCAAGCCCGGCCCATCAGGTGCCAGTCAGTGTCTATCAATCGGGTACGCTGGACGATGTCGAACAGGCAGTCGCTGCTGCGCGGCGGGCTTTTGACCACGGTCCCTGGGCGAAGTCTGGCGGCGCCTACCGCGCGGGGGTGCTGCTGCGCACCGCTGAACTGATCCGCCAGCACAGCGAAGCGCTGGCCCTGTGCGAAACCCTGGAAACCGGCAAGCCAATTAGCCAGTCGCGTGGCGAGGTGCTGGGCGCCGCCGACATCTGGGAGTACGCCGCCGGCCAAGCGCGAGCACTGCACGGCGATGCGTTCAACAACCTGGGCGACAGCCTGCTGGGTCTGGTGACCCGCGAGCCGGTCGGCGTGGTTGGCTTGATCACGCCGTGGAACTTCCCGTTCTTTATCCTTGCCGAGCGCCTGCCTTTCATCCTGGCGTCTGGCTGCACAGTGGTGGCCAAGCCCAGTGAGCTGACCTCGGGCACCACACTGATGCTGGCTGAGTTGATGCAAGAGGCCGGGCTACCGCAAGGCGTGCTCAATGTGCTAACCGGCTCAGGCTCGTTACTGGGGCAGGCGATCAGCGAACATGCCGAGATCGATATGGTGTCGTTCACCGGCTCCACCGAAGTGGGTCGCCTGACCATGGCGGCAGCCGCTGGCAACATGAAAAAGCTGGGGCTGGAACTGGGCGGCAAGAATCCACAGGTGGTGTTTGCCGACGCCGACCTGGATGCCGCCGCCGACGCCATCGTCTTCGGTATCTGCTTCAACGCTGGGCAATGCTGCGTCAGCGGCAGCCGCTTGCTGGTCGAGCGCTCGGTGGAGCAGGCGTTGACCGAAAAGGTCTGCGCCTTGATCGGCAAAGTGCGCATCGGCGAGCCACTGGAGGAGGGCACGCAAGTCGGCTCGATCACCGAAGCTCGCCACTTGGAGCGGGTACTGGGCTACATCGAGCAGGGTCGACGCGAGGGCGCGCGGGTCGTGTGCGGTGGTCAGCGGATCGAGTCGGCAACCGGCATGTACCTGCAGCCAACGGTGTTTGCCGATGTCACGCCGCAGATGGTCATTGCCCGTGAAGAGATTTTTGGCCCGGTGCTGACTATTACCGCCTTCGACGATTTCGAGCACGCCATGGCGTTGGCCAACGACACGCCGTTTGGCCTGGCCGCGAGCATCTGGAGCCGGGATCTGCAGACAGCGTTACAGGCGATGCGGCAAATCAAGGCTGGCCGGGTCTGGGTCAACACCACCATTGCCGGTGGCCCGGAGCTGCCTTCCGGTGGTTTCAAGCAGTCGGGCATTGGTCGCGAAACCGGGCGTTACGGGGTCGAGGAGTACACTGAACTGAAGTCCGTGCACGTGCAAATGGGTGCGCGTACTCCATGGGTCAACGCCTGATCGCCGACAGCAGTACAACAAGACTGGAGATAACAAGAATGTACGATTATGTCGTTATCGGCGGTGGCTCCGCCGGTTGTGTACTGGCGGCGCGGCTGAGCGAGCAGGCCGAGGTGCGGGTGTTGCTGCTGGAGGCTGGCCCTGCCGATAGCAATCCTTACATCCACATGCCGGTGGGCTTTTTCAAGATGACCGGCGGGCCGCTGACCTGGGGCTTTGACACCGTCGCCCAAGGCACCATGAACAACCGCTCGGTGCTCTACCCACAAGGCCGGGTATTGGGCGGTGGCGGATCGATCAATGCCATGGTCTATACCCGTGGCAATGCCAAGGATTACGACGATTGGGAGCAGGAGGAGGGCTGTCGTGGCTGGTCCTTCCGCGAGGTGCTGCCGTATTTTCGCAAGGCCGAAGACAACGAACGCCTGGCCAATGAATACCATGGCACCGAGGGGCCACTGGGGGTGTCTGACCTGATCACCGTGAATGAGCTGACCAAGGCCTTCATCCGCTCGGCGCAGGAAGCCGGCATCCCCTACAACGCCGACTTCAACGGCGCCCGCCAGGAAGGCTGTGGCGCTTACCAAGTCACTCAGCGCGGCGGCCGCCGCTGCAGCGCTGCCCAGGGCTATCTGGCCAAGGTTCGCCAGCGGCCGAATCTGACCATCCAGACCGATTGCCTGGTCACCCGTATCCGCATCGAAGACGGCCAGGCCACAGGGGTGGAATACGTTCAGGGCAGCGGCTCGCGTGAGGTGCGCTTTGCTGCGGCCGAGCGTGAAGTAGTGGTAGCCGCAGGCGCCATTGGCTCGCCGAAGGTGCTTATGCTCTCCGGGGTCGGGCCGGCCGAGGAACTGTCGCGCTTAGGCATCGAGGTCAAGCAGGACCTGCCTGGCGTCGGCCAGAACCTGCAAGATCATTTCGACATCGATATCGTCTACGAGCTCAAGGGCACGCAGAGTCTGGACAAGTACGCCAAGCCGCACATGATGTTGATGGCCGGGCTTGAGTACAAACTGTTCAACAAGGGGCCGGTGACCTCCAACATCGCCGAGGCCGGGGCTTTCTGGTACGGCGATTCGCGCTCCAGCACGCCGGACCTGCAGTTCCACTTCCTGCCGGGTGCCGGGGTAGAAGCCGGCATTCCTCCAGTGCCATCGGGCGCAGGTTGCACTCTTAATTCCTACTTCCTGCGCCCACGCAGCCGCGGCAGTGTACGCCTGCGCAGTGCCGATCCGTTGCAGTCGCCGCTGATCGATCCCAACTACATCAGCGATCCTTACGACCTGCATGTGTCGGTCGAAGGGGTCAAGCTCAGTCGCGAGATCATGGCCCAGCAGTCATTGAGCCGCTACATCAAAGCCGAGCACTTCCCAGGCGACAGCGTCCGCACTCAGGCCGACTACGAAGATTATGCCCGGCGCTGCGGGCGCACCGGCTACCACCCGGTCGGCACCTGCAAGATGGGCATCGACGCCATGGCGGTGGTCGACCCGCAGCTGCGGGTGCGCGGCGTGCAGCGGCTGCGGGTGGTGGACTCATCGGTGATGCCACGTCTGGTGAGCTCCAACACCAACGCGCCGTCGATCATGATCGCCGAGAAGGGCGCTGACCTGATTCTGGGGCGTAGCTTGGCGCCGTCTGAAGTGCAGGTGCGCGCTGAGCGCAGTGCCCTCGACAAAGCGCTCTGAAAAGGACGGATAGCAGCACAACAGCTATCCGTGGCGGCTAGATGACCTTAGGTGGCAGTGCAGGCAACGCTGTCGCCTCTTCGCGGGCAAGCCCGCTCCCACAGAGACTGCAAAACTCTCGGGCACAGCGCGCGGTCCTGTGGGAGCGGGCTTGCCCGCGAAGAGGCCCGCAAGCGCACTACAGCCCACAGCTTCTGAAGTCGTTTGCCACCCTGCAGCGATTAGTGATTGCATCCGCGCTGGCTTAGATTTATAAATAACTAGTTGGTTACAAGAATTACAATAACCCGGTGCCTTGCACCCGGAGGCCGTATGAATAACAACAACGATTGCGCCTGCCTTGGCGACATCAGCCGCCGCAAGCTGTTGCTCGGTGCCGCCAGCCTGGCCGGTGCCGGTGCCGTCGCGGCAATGATGCCCAGCATGCTCTGGGCACAAACCACGCTGACCTTTTCCAACTCCTTTCGCTCGCTGACCAATCCCTACCACGCGATCTTCAACCGCGGCGGCCAGGCCTATGCCGCCAGCCAGAACCTGCCGTATTCGCCGCTGGTCACCGAGGGCAACAGCCAGAAGGGCATCGCCGACATTCGCGCGCTGATCGCCAAGACCGAAGGCAACCTGATCCTCAACATCGAGCCGAACGACTCCGCCGATGCCCGCGCGGTGATCGAGCAGTGCGTCAAGGCTGGGGTCTATGTGACCACGGTGTGGAACAAGCCAGACGACATGCACCCCTGGGACTACAGCCCGTACTGGGTGGCGCATATTTCCGAGGATGGCCAGGCGGTGGGCGAGGCGGTGGCGACCGAACTGTTCGAGGCCATGGGCGGCCAGGGCGGCATCGTCGCGCTGGGTGGCATCCTCAGCAACGTCGCGGCCATTGGCCGGCGTAGTGGCCTTGAGGCGGCCTTGAAAAAGTACCCCGGGATTACCTTGCTCGATTACCAGCCCGCCGACTGGAGCGCCAATAAGGCGTTTCCCATCGTGCAGTCGTGGCTGACCCGCTTTAACAGCGACATCAAGGGCATCTGGTGCGCCAATGACGACATGGGCATGGGCGCGCTGGAGGCCCTGCGTGGTGAAGGCCTGGCCGGGATGATTCCGGTGGTCGGCATCGATGGTATCGAGCAGGCGGTCGAGGCGATTCGTACCGGCGAGTACATCGCCACCACCAGCCTTGACCCGTATTGGCTCGGCAGCATGGGCCTGGCCCTGGGGCATGCGGCCAAGACCGGGCGCATCGATCCGGCCAAGGAGCCGCACGAACATCGCGAGTTCTACGTGCGACCGCAGCTGGTCACCAAGGCCAATGTCGAGGCGTTCTATGCCAGCAACTTCAAGTCCACGCCTGTAGTGGACCTGAACGATTTCTGGGGACGGGTCGCCGGGCCTATTCGCTACAGCTCCTAGCCCAGCTGATACGCACATTCGGCCAGCACGCGGCAGACCTGCCCTACTGCTTGCCGAGGTTTTCCTACTGCCTGTTTTTCGGAGTTATCGTCATGGCCCGCCTGCGACGGTTTTCATCGTTGATTGTCTTGCTGCTCATCGGCCTGCTCATTGGCTCGATCAATACCAATTTCTTCGACCCCATGAACCTGGTGCGCATCGCCACCGCCTGTTCGATCCCCCTGCTGATGGCCCTGGGGGGGATGTTCGTGATCCAGATGGGCAGCATCGACCTGTCCGTGGAAGGGGTGGTCGCCGTGGCTGCGGTGTGTTTCGCCCTGTTGGTTGGCAACAACCTCAACAGCCACGCGCTTGGCTTGTGGGCGTTGCCCCTGGCGATTTTGGTCGGTGCCCTGACTGGGCTGGTCAATGGCCTGCTGCAGGTCAAGCTGCGTATCCCATCATTCATGGCCACGCTGGGCGTGGGGTTCGTCGGTATTGGCCTGGCTACCGCGCTGCTGCAGGGCAACACCGTACGCGTGCTGGATATGGATGTGCGCGCGATCGCCCTGTATCGCCTGCTCGGCCTGCCGCTGTCGGTGTGGGTGGTGGTGCTGGCGCTGGGCGTCGCCCATTTCGTTAGCCGGCATACCGTGCTCGGTCGCCACGCGCTGGCCATCGGTGGCGGTGAAGACCTGGCGCGGCTCAATGGCATCAATGTCAACCGCACGCGCATCTGCATCTTTGCCCTGGCGGGTGCCTTCTATGGCCTGGCGGCGATTCTTGCAGTGGCGCAGTTCGGCCAGGGCCATGCGTTGATTGCCCAGGGCCAGTTGTTCACCGCGATTACCGCCATTGTGGTCGGCGGCGCCTCGCTGGCCGGCGGCAATGGCAGCCCCCTGGGCACCTTGTTGGGCGTGCTGATCGTGATTGTGGTGAGCAACGGCATGGTGCTGATGGGCGTTGCGCCGTATGTCCAGCAGGGCGTGCAGGGGGTGTTGATCATCGCTGCCGTCGCCATTGCCCTCGACCGTGCCAAGGCACGGGTCGTCAAGTGAGGAAGCCCGTCATGCTCACCCTGAACAATGTCACCAAGCGTTTTAATGGCGTTACCGTGCTCAAGGGCATCAACCTTGAGGTGCGCAAGCATGAAGTGGTCGGTTTGATCGGCGAGAACGGTGCCGGCAAGTCGACCCTGATGAAGATCCTCACCGGCGTCTATCAACCCGAGGAAGGCCACCTTGAACTCGATGGTCAGCCCATCGTGCTGGACAGCCCGCGCGGCGCGACCGCACAAGGCATCGCCATGGTCTATCAGGAACAGTCGATCCTGCCCAACCTGTCGGTGGCGGAAAACCTGTTCATGGGCCGCGAGGACGAGTTCTCGCGTTTGGGTTGGTTGAACTGGCAAAAGCTCCACCGCGCAGCTCGGCTGCAGTTGGCCAAGGTCAATCTTGATCTCGACCCCGGCACGTTGTGCAGTGAGCTGAGCTTCAGCCAACGGCAGATGATCGAGCTGGCCAAGGCCTTGGCCCTGGAAGAGCGCTGTCAGGGCCACTTGGTAATCCTGCTCGACGAGCCGACTTCGGTTCTGGAACAACGCGAGATCGACACGCTGTTTCGTCTGGTACGCCAATTGAAGTCGCGCGCCTCGTTCATCTTCGTCTCCCATCGCCTGGATGAGCTGCTCGAGCTCAGCGATCGGGTCTATGTGATGAAAGATGGCGAGGTGGTTGCGCAGATGCCAGCCGCCGAAGCCTCCAAAGAGCGCTTGCACAGCTTGATGGTCGGCCGCTCGCTGCAGGCTGAGTTCTACCGGGAGTCGCTGCAAAAACCCTGCTTGCCCGACGTGACCCTGGTCGTGCGCGGGCTGGCCCTGCAGGGCAGCTTTGCCAGCCTCGACTTCGATCTGCACCGTGGCGAGATTCTCGGCATCGCCGGGGTGATTGGCTCAGGCCGTGAAGAGCTGTGCCGGGTGCTGGCAGGGCTGCTGCCCAGAAGCAGCGGCGAGATCCAGGTCCACGGCAAGCGCCTGAGCAGTGCCGGCCCGGGCGCGGCGATTCGCGCCGGGATCGGCTACATCCCGCGCGAGCGCAAGATCGAAGGCATCGTCTCGATGCTTAGCGTGGCGCAGAACATGACCCTGGCGCGGATCAACCAGGTGACCCGTGGTGGGCTGCTCGACGAGGGGCGCGAGCGCGCCATCGCCGAGGATTGGATCACACGCCTGCGCATCAAGACCCCTGGGCCGGATGCGTTGCTGCAAAACCTCAGCGGCGGCAACCAGCAGAAAGTGGTGTTGGCCAAGTGGCGCAATGCCGGCTCTAGCATCCTGATCCTCGACCATCCCACCCGCGGCCTGGATGTCGGCGCCAAGGAGGACGTCTACCAGCTGATCAGGGAGATCACCGAGCAGGGCGTGTCGGTGATCCTCACCGCCGACACCCTGGAGGAAATGATCGGCCTGAGCCATCGCATCCTGGTGATGCGCGACGGCGAGATGGCGCAGTCCTTCGAGTGCCTGCCAGGGGCCAAGCCCGAGCAGGTTGAACTGATCCAGTACATGGTCTGAGAGAACACAACGATGCCTATCATCCTCAACGGTTTTCGCACCCAGGCGCCCTTGCTGGCTCTGGTCGTGCTGGTCGCACTGATCGCCGGCTACGACCCCGGCTTTATCCATCCCGGCGCCGTGCTCGGGTTGCTGGCCGATACCGCCACGCTGTTCATCATGGCGACCGGCATCACCTTCGTGCTGCTGATCGGCGGCATCGACCTGTCGTCCCAGGCCGTGGCGTCAATGGCCAGCGTGTTCGTCGCGCTGCTGCTGCCAGGGTTCGGGCCTTGGGCGTTTGCCCTGGGCATCCTGGCGGGTGTGGCGGCCGGTGCGTTGAGCGGTGTGCTACATACCTGGCTGCGCATCCCGTCGTTCATCGTCACCCTGGCCATTGGCGGGGTGGTCACCAGCTTGACCATGCTGGCCTCCAGCAACCGCACCATCAACATCGATGGCGCGCAACGTGACGCCTGGTTCGGCTGGGTGACCGGACAGAGCGCCGGGATCCCCAACGAAGTGCTGGTGGCGGCTGTGGTCCTGCTGCTGTGCATCTTCCTCCAGCGCAAGACGCCGTTCGGCCGCTTCGCCAACGCCGTGGGCGCAGGCGAACCGGCGGCGTGGGCCTCGGGGGTGAACGTCAACCGGATCAAGATCATGACCTTTGCCCTGTCCGCCGGGTTGGCGGCGTTGTCCGGGCTGATCATGGCCGGTCGGCTGTCCAGTGGCTCGCCGACCTTGGCCAACGAGTTCCTGCTGCCGGCGATCGCCGCCGTGCTGGTCGGCGGTACCGCGCTGACCGGTGGCGTGGGCAGCGTCTGGCGCACCTTGGTCGGTGCCTTGCTGGTGTCGGTGGTGCGTATCGGCATGACGTTCGTTGGCATCAGTGTGTTTGCCCAGCAGATCGTCTTCGGCGTGATCTTGATCATCGCCGTGGCCTTCACCCTCGATCGTTCAAAACTTCCCATCGTCAAGTAACCCATCCCTAAAGGTGGAATCACAGCAATGAAAGTCCTTGTGTCAATCAAACGAGTGGTCGACTACAACGTCAAGGTGCGGGTCAAGGCGGACCAGTCCGGCGTCGACCTGGCCAACGTCAAGATGTCCATGAACCCCTTCTGCGAAATCGCCGTGGAACAAGCCGTGCGCCTGAAAGAGCAGGGCATAGCGAGCGAGATCGTCGCCGTGACTGTCGGCCCGAGCGCCTCCCAGGAGCAACTGCGCACCGGGCTGGCGCTGGGTGCTGATCGCGCCATCCTGGTCGAGACCAGCGACGAGCTGAACTCGCTGGCCGTGGCCAAGGCGCTCAAGGCCCTGGTCGACA